>JBMSYB010000023.1:0-28584 GCA_049426285.1 Burkholderiaceae bacterium | reverse complement strand
GGTAGGGAGTGGGACTCATTGGGCGATCAGTGGTTGTTGACCCAGTTCTCGACGCGCAAGCCAGCGAAGCTCTGGAAATCGGCCTCGTCGTTGGTGACCAGCGTTACCCCCAGCGACAGGGCGTGTGAGGCTATCAGTTTGTCCAGCGCATTTTTGTTGCGCTCTCGATTCGTTGCCCTCAGCGGGCCATAGGCCCGCGCTGCGCCGGCATCGAAGGGCGCAACCACGATGTCCTCAAGAAGGCTATTGAGCTGGGTTTGGTTGCGTTCTTGAGCCTCACCCGAGATCACCACCCCGAACTCAAATTCAGCCAAGGTTATGGCCGAGATCACCACGTCGCCGACAAAGCATTCGGCAAAGCGCGCCCGAACCTGTGGTGGCTGATGCTTCATGAGATAAATACACATGTTGGTGTCCAGCATGAACTTGGGTTTCATAGCGGCTCGCGTTCGCCTTCGACATTGAGGCCTCTGCCCTCGCTCATGAAGTCAGGTGAGAATTGCGCAAACGTGCTCAGCACGTCGCCCATCCGCCGCCGGGCAGGCCGGATGCGCAACTCATCGCCCTGGCGCTCGATGACCAGTTCGATATCCCAACTGCTGTAAGCGAGTTCGGAGGGGATTCGCACGGCCTGGGAGTTGCCGTTCTTGAACAGTTTGGTGTTGGCCATGGCCGAACTCTCTTGGTTAATGAATGTATGTACGCGTATATCTTAGGCGGTCTCACAGGGTTTGTAAACACATGGATGTACGTCGCTTTTGTCTTTCACAGGTTCACGGCGAAGGATGCCTATCACTTTTTTCGACAGTTCGCTTTGCGAGCCAAGGGCGGGTCCACATCAGCACGCCGGCACTGGCCACCAGGGGAAACACCCCCCACTGCACGATGGCAACAAAGGTCGGATCATCTCGCCGGGGACTGGCGTACACGAAGGCGCCCAGGGTGCAAGTCGGTTAGCTGTCGCATGAAGTCGTTGATGAGCTCGGTGACTGGCTCTGGTTCATCCACAACGGAAATATGCGCTGTATCCAGCTCTACAAATCGTCCGTGGGGTAGGGCTTGCGCAGCGACCCTAAGGGCATCAGCGGGGTACATGGCATCGTGACGTCCGACCACGAAAAGGGTCGGTGCCTCGATCCGGTTCATTCGGGGTGCCAAAGGCTCACGTTCGATGAGGACAGACTGGACAGCCTGTGATAGTGCTCGTCCATCAACCTCGCGCAGGTGCTCGTGGAAGTTTTGTTGAGTGAGACCGCCACGCCGTAGAGTGGATCGCAGAAAAAATGACTTGGCAACACCATCTCGGTAGATCTTTGCACCGTGGATCCAGCGTGCACCCCACACCACAAAGCGGTCACTGAGGGTGGGCCCGTGGGGCGCCTTGATCACCGGTGTGTTGAGCATGACTAATGCACGAGTCCGCCGGGGCTGTGCCAGCGCAAACTCCCCTGCGACCAGTCCTCCCCATGAGGTTCCGACGACGACAACCTCTTCGGCAATAGCCAATCCATCGAGTACCTCGCCCAGGGCCTGCCCACAGTCAGACATCGAGAAAGAACCTGGAGCAGGACCGCTCTCTCCGTGCCCCGGACCGTCGACGGTGATCAGGCGATGCGTGTTGCGCCAGGCTTCAATCTGGTGACGGTAGATCCGGTAGTCGGCGAGGATGGAGGGCCAGAGGATGATTGTCTGGCCTTGCGCACTTTTGTACCCAGTATCACGCGTAGCGAGCGTTCCGATACAGGTCGGTATGTGCAAGGCTGGGGGCATCAGTTCATCTTTCATGTCACCAGCATTCCGATGAGCCGGTCAAGCTTTGTTTCTGGCGTATTGCAGTACGTGCAACCTCAACGACGGCATCCCTTTTGGCTGCTAAGCGAGCATGACGCGACGAGGGCCCCCAAGTCCCGAAGGGGCAGCCTACTTGCGGATGATGGATGAGAGGCACCTAGCATTTCGAACCCTCTGTGAAACACATGTTTGGGCTATTGTGCCCTGCTTGCGATTAAAAGTAAACATCGTTAACATTATTAGCATAATAAGCGGAAATCGCTTTTGACAGCCGAAACCATGAATGCGCGAACTGCCGCCGCAAGATCCTTTCACCACGGCAATCTTAGACGGTGCCTGATCGACGCTGCGTTGTCAGAGCCGGACATTGAGGGGTTGTCGCTACGGCAACTCGCCGCTGGTCTTGGCGTCACTGCGGCTGCTGCCTACCGGCACTTTGGCAGTCGCGAGGAGCTTTTGTTCGAGGTTGCACGCTGCGGTTTCGATCTCCTTAGGCAGCGATTCGCGGGCGCTTTTGATATATCTGTATCGCCTGCGGATGCCGGCGAGGCTCGCTTGCGGCTGGTCCGACTGGCACAAGCTTACCTCCAGTTTGCGGATGATGAGCCTGCTCTTTGGCGCCTGATATTTGGGGCGCAGGCTGAGGCCTACCGACAAACCATCGATGCACGGGGTGAACCCGATAGCTACGAATATCTCCCCGCAGCCTTGCTGGGGCTGTATCTAAAAGGTGTGATTTCCATCCATCCAGACGAGCGTGATGCGCTGTTCGCCTGGAGCGCTGTGCACGGAGCAGCTACCTTGCGCAGCGGAAGGGTTCCGGCTGCGCTGGTTTCAATCCCAGAGCTTGCCAGCGAGGTGGCCGAGCGTGTCATCCGTGCACTTAAATAGCGATCACGACAAAGGAGACCCTGACATGATTTTTTACGACCTGAGCGCGGGTATGCATCCACGCCGTGTGCGCATCTTCATGGCCGAAAAAGGCCTAGCGATTGACCGACGCGAGGTAGACGCCGCCGGCGGCGCCAATGCGAGGCCGGATTTCCTACGGCTCAATCCTTTGGGTAAGCTGCCCGTGCTCGAGCTCGACGACGGCAGTGCCATTGCCGAATCGCTGGCGATTTGTCGTTACCTGGAAGCGATGCAACCGCTGCCATCGCTGATGGGTCGGACTCCGCAGGCGTCGGCACACATCGAGATGTGGACGCTGCGCATGGACCACGAGCTGTCACAGCCGATCGCGCTGGCTTTTGTACACAGCAGTGATTTCTACCGGGGGCGTGTCGAGCAGGTTCCAGAGGTCGCGATCTGGGCACGTGGCCGTGCGCTTCAGACCATGACTTGGCTGGATAGCGAGTTGGCGGGACGCAACCACATCGCGGGTGAGGACTACACCTTGGCTGACATCGTCGCGCAATGTGCCTGTGTTCTGGGCAAGGCGGTTGGCTTGCGCATCCCGCCCGAGATGACCCATTTGTCGCGCTGGTTTGTTCAGGTGTCGGCCCGCCCGACTGCGCGGGCCTGATGCCAGGATGAAGGCGAACGCTATGCCCAGACCCAGAGTCTGTTGTGTGATTGGTGCCGGAGATGCCACCGGTTCGGCGGTGGCCCGGCGCTTCGCCAAAGAAGGCTATACCGTCTGTGTGGCGCGGCGCACCGAGACGGCCTTGAAGCCGCTGGTCGACCAGATCACCGTCGAGGGTGGCAGGGCCGTTGCATTTAGTCTGGACGCGCGATGCGAGGATCAGGTGGTTAACTTCTTTCATCGCGTTGAAGCCGAGGTCGGACCGGTCGAGGTACTGGTGTTCAACGTGGGCGGAAATGTTCGCTTTCCTGTTCTTGAAACGACCGCTCAAAAGTATTTCAAAGTCTGGGAGATGTGTGCCATGGCCGGCTTTTTGGCAGGCCGCGAGGCCGCCCGAGTCATGTTGCCGCGGGGGCGTGGAACATTGCTCTTTACTGGCGCCACGGCCAGTCTGCGCGGCGCTGCAGGTTTTGCGGCCTTCGCCGGTGGCAAGGCGGCGTTGCGGGCGCTGGCCCAGTCGATGGCACGGGAGTTCGGCCCTCGGGGTCTGCATGTGGCGCATGTGGTCATCGATGGCCTGATCGACACGGCTTTCACGCGTGCGCATTTTGCACAGCGCGTTGAGGAAGTCGGACCTGATGGGATCCTGAACCCAGACCATATTGCTGAGGCGTATTGGTGGTTGCACCAACAGCCCCGCGATGCTTGGACTTTCGAACTTGACCTGCGCCCCGCAGTGGAATCATGGTAGCGCGGATGAGTGCCGATGCCCTATTCCAAGTGGCAAATACTCTCGCGATCGCCGGATGGATCACGTTGGCGTTCAGCCCGGTGGCTCCGCGCATACTCGGCCGGAGAGGCCCAGCAGGCTCGAGTCCTGGTCGCAGAGGCGCAGGGGGCAGTGGCCCTGGCGGCCCCGGTCCGGGGCGCTAGGTTTCGGTTTTAATCCGCCGCTGCAGACACCAGGCGGGCGAGGGCCTCTTGAAGCAGGGGCTGTGCGGTGGCAAAGTTTAGGCGCACCCATCCCGGAGCGCCAAACTGCTCACCAGGGCTTAAGGCAAGACCGTGCGTATACAGCGCCGACATGAATGACTGGCCATGCAGTTGCTCCCATTCCCTGGCATCAATCCAGGCTAGATGGGTAGCCTCAGGATTTAGCCAGGAAAGACCCTTGCATCGCGAAATGGCTTCGCCAATGAGCGGCGGATAGCAGCGTAACTGCGTTAAGAGCTCTTGCCGCCAGGGCTCGCCTTGCGCCAGAGCCGCGAGACTGGCCTGATAGGCGAATCCCGATGGGCTTGGCAGCAGGCCCTGAAGGTTCTTAAGCGCAGCACGCAGTGCTGGGTTTCTCACCACCGCCCAGGCCAAACCCATTCCCGCAATATTAAATGTCTTGCCAAGAGACATTAAGGTAACTGTTCTGTCCGCAATCTCGCTATTCAGACTAGCGATCGGAATATGCCGAAGGGTAGGGTCGAGAATGAGATCCGCGTGTATCTCATCGGAACAGACAATCAGATTTTTTTCGCAGGCAACAGCGGCAATGGATTCGAGTTCGTGTCGTCGATAAACCGTGCCCCCCGGATTCTGGGGATTACAGAAAAGCAAAAGCCGGCTCTGCGCCTCACAGACCTCTCGCAGATCATCACCAGACAAGAGAAGCCTTTCACGACCTTGCGAGGTATCGCGGCGTTGCGGTACAGCCCGTTGGGGCCGCCCAAACATGGCTGCAGCAAGGTGCAGGTGGTGGTAGATGGGCACGGGAAATAGCACCTGCTGGTCTGGTTGGGTATAGACCAAGGTGCTCGCATATAGACCCGGTACTACACCCGGGAGTATCACCAGCCATTCCGGATCAACCTGCCATTCATACAGACGAGACAATCGATCGCAGATCAGGTGCGCCAGGTTGGCGGGAGCAGTGGCATAACCAAACCTCGGGTAGGAGAGGTACTTCGACATAGCCGTTTGGATTGGCTCTGCTACATCAAAATCCATGTCGGCCACCCAAAGCGGAATCAGCTTAGGAAGACCTGTAGACGCATCGATCTGCTTACTTTCAGGAAACTTGCCCCAGCGGGAGGAATCCGGGGGAACGTTCTCAAAGTTGAATAGGGAATTCATTGATAGCATGACGGTATTAGTCTACTGAATTAGCGCTCAGTAAAGGAAGTCTGGGCGCTAACGCGATGGGGAAAGGAATGCGAATGCCTGTGCATATAAGAATGGTCTGTGAGGCTGACTTTGACAGCTGGCTTCGGGGATAAGGCGCCGTTGGCCCATGAATCTTGCCCAATTACTGGTACGCCAGGCGCATATGGCGGGAGATCGCCCCGCGATCTTCTCGGGTACTGCAGCCTGGGCAACTTATTCTCAATGGGCCCAACGCAGTGCAGCGCTTGCCGAGCGTTTCCGTTCGTCGGGGCTGCAGCCCGGCGACCGGGTGTTGCTTTTTATGCGAAACCACCCCCGCTACCTGGAGGCACTCTGGGCTGCCTGGTGGGCTGGTCTGGTGACCGTACCGGTCAATGCGAAGCTACACCCGGCAGAGGTAGCGTGGATTATTGAAAATGCCCAGGCCCGCTGGGCCTTTGTCACTTCTGACGTGGCACCTCGGCCGTTACCTGGGCTCGAGCGCCAGGTGGATATCGAGTCGTCTGAGGCCGATGCCCTCTTTAGCCCGATGGGGGACTTTACCGATTCTCTCCCTTGGGCCACTTCCGCCACCGATACGGCCTGGCTCTTCTACACCAGCGGTACCACTGGTAGACCTAAGGGGGTGATGCTGACCCATCGCAATCTCGTCACGATGGGATTGACCTATTTCGTGGATGTGGATTCGATTGGGCGAGACGATGCCATGGTCTACGCCGCGCCGATGTCTCATGGCTGTGGTCTGTACGCTATTCCGCATCTGATGGCCGGGGCGCGGCATGTAGTCCCCGCTTCGGGCGGGGTAGATCCGGCAGAACTCTTTTCGCTCGGCAAGGCGCTTGGCCCACTGTCTACCTTTGCGGCTCCTACCATTGTGAAACGTCTAGTGGATCACGCCGAGACAGAAGGCCTCGGGCAGGAGCAATGCGCTGCGTCGTTTAAGACGGTGGTCTATGGCGGCGCCCCGATGTACGTGGAGGATATTCGTCGGGCTCTGCGCGTTATGGGGCCGCGATTCGTCCAGATTTATGGGCAGGGCGAGACACCCATGGTAGCCACCGCGTTGTCGCGTCGGCATCTGTTAGAAGACAACCATCCCCGCCACCTTGAGCGACTGGCATCGGTAGGGGTGGCACAGACGCCAGTTGAGATTCGCGTCGTAGATGAGGCGGGCGCGTCATTGCCAGTAGGTAAGATCGGCGAGGTACTTGTGCGTGGCGATACAGTAATGGCAGGCTACTGGAGAAATCCCGAGGCTACTGCGCAGGCGCTTCGCAATGGCTGGCTATGGACAGGCGATCTGGGCTGCCTCGACGCCGAGGGATTCCTCACCCTGAAAGACCGTAGCAAAGATCTACTGATCAGTGGTGGGTCGAATATCTATCCGCGTGAGATAGAGGAGGTCTTGCTCACTGCGCCGGGGGTGTCTGAAGTGGCGGTGGTTGGCGCGCCGGATGCTGAATGGGGGGAAGTGGTCGTAGCCTTTGTAGTAGTGAAGGAAGGCATGTCGCTAACAGCCGATATGCTTGATGCCCACTGTCTGGAGCATATTGCGCGATTTAAGCGACCCAAGCGCTATGAGTTTGTGGCCGAGTTACCCAAAAATAACTACGGTAAGGTACTCAAGATAGTATTGCGCGAACGATTGCGATAATTCTTAAACCTGCCGCACGAATTGGTCTAGCGTGTCTTCATAACGCACCAGCCATTGCCGCAATCCTTGATCGCTTGCTGGTGACAGAAGCGACTGCTCTAGAAATAGGGAACAGAGTTCTCTTGTCGCCCCTTTTATTCGCGCGCTGGTCTCAGGCCCGCTACGTGTTGTTCGATCGGTGAAGATGCTGTGCCCGCCTGCGTTAAATACGGCAAGGGTTCTTGGCGATGCCCGCATGGCACGGAATACTGCTCGCCGATCGTCTACAGTGCTGCGGTACCCCGGAAGATTAATAGTGTCGTCAACGCTGGTGATATGCAGCGTAGGAATGCTTACGGCACTGAGTACCTGCTCCATGGGCCCTTGTCCTACTAAGGGCGGCGCTGAGATCAGAATGGCCGCCTGAATGCGTGTGTCTTTTAGAGTACCTTCTTGCAATTCGGCTGTTCTAACTCTCGCACCCGAGACAAGCATCGCGGTGTTCGCGCCATAGGAATGCCCAGCAACCGCAATCTTTGATGTATCAACAAGGGGTGCGTGAACGGATGCCAACAACTCATCGAGCGCAAAGCGAACGTCTTGCGCCCGTGCCATGGCTTCCGCGTCGCGTGCGGCCGCCTGCAGGCGCGGTAGCATTTCTAAGGGGTTACCACGCCATAGATTGTGGTCACTGCCCACATGCTGTGGGTGCATGCTCGCAATGCCCGCATCAGCCAAATAGGTTGCTAGGTACTGGTAGCCAAATCGCGATCCTCCCAGACCGTGGGAGAAGACTACCAAAGGTACCGGTTGTATCGGGCTGGCCCTCTCAGGTAGATACAGACGCGTCGGGACAGGTCTTTGGCGAGTGACATCAAGCAGATCAAGTTCGAGAACACGATGGGCTTGCTCGCCCGCCGTTACTGCCCCAGCAGCTACTCCAGCAAACGAAAGACCGACTGACCCACCTGTGAGGGTCAGGCAGCTTAAGAGGAACTCCCGACGGCTCATAAGGTTTTAGTGCTTGCGCGCTTTGACAGCCAGGGACGGACCAGCATTACTAGGCCAGCACCTGCTACTAATGGGAAAGCACCCCACTGAACTATGGCGACGAATGCCGGGTTCTCGCGAAGGGGGCTGGCGTATACGAAGATGCCTAGAATTGGCGTTGCGGCCAGATGCAGGTTGCGAAGCAGACGATGGGTGAGGCGCATGACAACTCCTTCATTTGGAGATTCTCGAATTGGGACTCATTCTTGACGTTTTTATACTAGCAGTTCATCGAAGCGCTCATATTGCTGCAGGTAGCGACTCCGCCAGAAAATCATAGACGGCTCGGATGCGCTTGCTGGTGCGGATCTCTTTGTGAACCGCTAGCCAAACTGGCAATGGCGCGATCTTTACCTTAGGCAGTAGCGGAACGACTGCTGGATCTGTTCGAAGCAGGTGCTCGCTCACGAAGCCTATTCCGAGCCCGGCTCTTACGGCCTGCCAGACCACAATTAAGTCATCTGTTCTAAACGCAAACTGTTCCCGTTCCACCGCTAGGCCGGCAGCGGCAAAGCCTTTCAAGGTCTCGTCGTTACGGTCCCCGCCGATAAGGTCATGTCCTAGCAGATCGGCAGGTTCGCGCGGTATGCCTCGTCGACGTAGGTAGTCTTGATGCGCACAGCCCCGTAGGGCCACCTTACCTACGCGACGGGCAACAAGAGTCGCCTGCTCTGGCTGGACCATGCGCACAGCGATGTCAGCCTCTCGCCGCAGGAGATTGCTTACGGAATTGCTTGCCACCAGTTCCACCTGCACATCGGGCAGTGACAGGCGCATCTGCACGAGCAATGGGGGAAGGACATAACACGACACTGGCTGACTTGCGGTGATGCGTACCGTGCCCGATATCGATCGGTCTGCACCCTCGACAGTTCGCGCTAGCTGATCAGCCCCGGTTTGCATGTTGCGAGCAGCGTCGGCGAGGCGAAGCGCCGCTTCGGTTGGCACCAAGCCCCTACCGGTTCGGTCGAAGAGAGCGACACCAAGCTGCGACTCTAGGTCCGCGATATGTCTACCGATGGTGGGCTGGCTTGACTGTAGCTGTCTTGCAGCCGCAAGAAGACTGCCATGTTCAAGTACCGCAAGGAAAGATCGTACGAGGGACCAGTTAAATGAGGTATTCATAAATGAAACAAAGACTCTCGGATATAAGCAATTGTGTACAGGTGTATCTGCTAGACACAATACCCGAATAAACCACTATCGGAAACCTTATGGCGCAACATGAATTAACCGTGGATTTCAATACTAGGCCCCGCAGCCTTCTTCTCGTGGCAGCGGTGATCCTGCTGCTACAGGGCTTTAGCCTTTTTGCACCCATGGCAGTACTAGGTGGCGCCATCCAATGGCCCGACAGCCTTGACTTTCCCCCTGCGCAGATGCTGCCGTTGCTCTTGAAAGAGCTCGATGCAGTGCAGACGGGATACGGCCTGTACCTCGGTTACTCGCTTTTGTTTCTGGTCACTGGCGTCGTGACCGTATATCTGGCAGCACGTCCTGGGGCGCTCGGTATTCTGGCGTTCATTGCCATCGGCGCGGCGGCAGCTTCGGCGCTTGCGCGGGCAATCGGTATTTTGCGCTGGCTCACCGGAAGCGTAACACTGGCTGAAGCCCATGCCGCCCCGGGCTTGTCTGATGAAGGGCGCGCAGCCATCGAGACCATGCAGGCTGCGATAAACGCCTGGGGTGGTGCGATAGGGGAGATGCTGGGGGTAGCAGTCTTCGCCGCGATTTGGGCTATCGCCACTAGCCTCTTGATTTTGCGCGAGCGTCAGTTACCGACATGGGCCGGTATGACAGGGCTTGTGGTGGGAATCTTAGTAGCTGTGCCGTTCATGGAACTCTTCGGTGTTACGCCGCCGGTTTCGATCGTAGTGTCTACAACAGGGATACAGCTCTGGTTTATCGCACTAGGGCTCCTTTTCTTGTGGCGGGCGTTTCGGCGATCCGCGTGAGACTGCCGGCTGCAACGGTCAGGCCTACCGAGAGCAGTGCCCCTGAATGGAGATGACGATGGAGCGTAGAAAATTTATACGACTGGTGGGGGGTGGCATTGTTGTTGCGGCCACAGCCCCCATGACTGGCTGCTCGCTGAGCAGCGACTACCCAGACAGGGCGGTGGAAGCTTGGGGTGGCCCACGAAACGAAGCCGACCCGCGTCGTTATGCACTTGCCTTTGCGATCACAGCACCCAACCCCCATAACATTCAACCGTGGCTGGTTGACTTGCAGGAAAGCGGTGTTATCACCGTGATGACAGACCCTGATCGCATATTGCCGCACACGGACCCCTTTGGCCGACAGATTCTAATCGGACACGGTGCCTTCATCGAACTGCTGGTAATCGCGCTGGCCTCCCAGGGTATCGCGGCGGAAGTGGCCCTGTGGCCGCAGGGTGAACTTGGTCCAGCCCTCAAGGACTGGGACAGTCGGCCCATTGCGCGCCTCACACTTAAAAATAGCGGCGCGATTAAGGACCCGCTATTTGCCCAGGTTCTCAAGCGGCACACGCCCAAGTCCGACTATGACATTAGTCGCCAGGTTTCGGCACAGACCTTGAGCGCGCTCATGGCCAGCGTGAGCGACAAGGCGGTTCGAGTGGGCGGAACGGTGACCATGGCGGATTTAATTCCGCTTCGTGAACTCTGCGTGAAGTCGGCGCAGGTTGAATTTCTGACGCCTCGCACGGTGCTGGAGACCTTGCAACTGCTGCGGGTGGGCCCCGATGAGATACTTCAGCACCGCGATGGCTTAGCCATTAACACTTGGATGGCCCGGGCACTGAGCACCCTAGGCCTGTTCGACCGCAGCACGCCCCCCGCGGAGGGTAGCCAGGCGTTTAAGGCGATGATGGCCCAAATGGAAGGAAACAGCCGTACGGCGATGGGATTTGTCTGGTTGAGTGGCAAGAATGGACGGACAGACCAGATCCATGCCGGACGAGCCTATGTTCGTCTGCAGCTTAAGGCTACCGAATTGGGACTGGGCGTGCATCCTATGAGTCAAGCCTTGCAGGAGTTCCCTGAAATGGCAGCCCATTACGCCAGTGCGCACCAATTGACACTAAAACGTCCTGCACCTGTCACTGCGGATGATGAGACGTTACATATGTTTTGCCGGCTGGGCTATACCGATAAGCCGGTACCTGCCACCCCGCGGCGGACGCTGGCAGCCTTTGTGCGGGCCTAAGTTCTAAATTCATAGACGCTCCATTGGCAATTCTTGATTGGACCAGCGTGCTCAAAAGCGCGTCGTAAGATTAATCCACCCTTCAGGTAACACGTTTACAAGCTTTGCCTCTAGCCATTTATCACCGCCGGTTAGAATCGCAAGCCCAATCAACAACACGAAAAGACCAAAGCCTTTCTTTACATTCTCCATGTGCGTCAGGACCCAGCCACGTACCTTTCCAAATCCTTTGCGGGAAGCGTAGGCCACAGCAACGAGCACCGATGCTGCACCAAGTCCGAACACACCCAGTATAAGAGTTCCGCGTGCAGCACCCCCCTCGGTTGCAACCATGGTGAGCGCACTTGCCAGCATAGGCCCCGAGCATGGGCTCCAGACCATTCCCAACAGACTGCCGGTTGCAAAGGCTCCCAATAGGGAGCCGCTGTCAACCCGGGTAGTGGCCGAGTATGCCCCACTGGCTAGCGGCGACATAAGTCGGGTGAAGCCTTCGTTCAGAACAGGGATAAGCATCACCATTCCAAAGCCAATCAGCAACCAGGCCCCCACAACGCGAATAAGGTCGGTATCAATGCCAAGGGCCTCTCCAGCAACGCCAACAAGGAGGCCAAGCATTGCAAACATAAACACCATGCCAGCGCCCATGGCGACTGGCGCCCACCGATTGGCCTGCAGCGCACCGCCAAGGACAACGGGCAGCAGCGGGAAAACGCATGGGTTTAACGTGGTGAGGCTACCGGCCACCCATGCTAAGCCAAGTTCGGTGGGGCTTGGCATGCTATTTGAGGGATGTCTTGCGGTTAGTCAGTTCGGTAATGAGGCTGAGCATATCCTCCTTGCCGATCTGGGCACGAATCGCAGACATCACAGCGCCTTGAGAAATGCCGCTTTGATGTCAGGCGCCTGGGTCTGCCCAGCCAGACGTGAGACTTCTTGAGAGCCCTTAAAGACCACCATGACCGACTGCGAGCGAATCTTCATGCTTTTACGCAGTTCTTTTTCCTTATCGTAATCAGCCACGAGAACGGTCATAGCCTTTAATTGAGGGTCTGCTTTCAAGGATTCCAGTGACTTGGTCTGTGCAACACAGGTTGAGCACCAGTCGGCATGGAAATGAACGGCAACCGGCTTACCCTGCTGCTGTATGGCACTCAGCTCCGAGGCGCTAAAGGGCTTGAGTTCGAGGGCGTTTACCCATGTGGCCATGGCAAGCAGGCTGGCCGCAAGGGATGCCTTGATGCCGGATTTTAGACCGTGCTGATTCATGTCATTCTCCAAGTAAAGGTTCAGAAAAGGCTGGTAGTTGGCTACCAGCCTTAAATTCGTCGAAAGCCATGTTTTGGTTACAGTCGCATCGACATTTTTTAGAGTTAGGCTAGCGTGTAACCAAACTGCACTTTCAAGCGAAATGACTCAGGAGAAATCGCCCCTCAGCACCGAAATCCGTCTCAAGCCTCTCTGGTTTGCGGCGCAGTCCGGTGACGAGCAGGCCTATGCGGAGTCCCTTCTCTTAATGGCTCGGCAGCTTCGGGGTTATTTCCGCAGACGCATGCCCGCTTTGGCCAACGATGTCGAGGACCTGGTTCAGGAGACATTACTTGCAGTGCACTTGCAGCGTGGAACCTATGATCCAACCTATCCAGTTACCGCTTGGCTCCTGGCCATCGCAAGGCACAAGCTCGTGGATCACTGGCGCCGCCGCGGTCGCAGGGAAAACCTGCACGAGGTTTTGGACGACCTCGATGCCGTGCCTGTGGCTGAGGAGCAAGCCGACGCGCACGCCGCTCGGGATCTTTCCCTGCTTTTACTGGCGCTTCCCGTGCCGCAGAGGCAGGCCATTGAACTTACAAAACTAGAGGGCCTATCGATTGCAGAGGCATCCACCCGTACCGGCCTCTCGGAATCGTCGATCAAGGTATTAGTGCACAGAGGGCTTAAACGACTCTCTGAACTGGTGAAGGAGTAATTGTGATGGACACAAACCAACTGATTTCGATTCTATCCCGTGGGGCTGGCCCCGCACCCACCTTTGCCGTGCCAAGGCGATTGATCCCGGTCTCAGTGGCTGGGTTACTGGCGAGTGTTTTTCTGTCGGCGAGCCTTTTAGGCCTTTTGTCCGCTGAGAGCTTTCTTCAGCCTGTCACCTGGGTCAAGCTTGGCTATGCCTTGTCTCTGGCCTTGGCTGCAGGACTTCTCACGGCTGCACTTGCCAAGCCCGTTTCGCGGCTGGCACGCCCCAGCAAGCTACTAATTGCTGTGGTAGCCGCGATGGTAACAGCCGGAGTTTTGGCTCTTGCGCTTTCACCCAGCAACGAGAGAATCTCTGCTGTATTTGGGCAAACATGGTTGTCTTGCTCATGGACACTCATGGCATTTTCTTTGCCAGCTCTGCTCGGCATACTCGTTACGCTTAGAACGCTTGCACCCACGCGACTGAGGCAGGCCGGATGGGCCAGCGGATTCTTGGCGGGCGGACTCGGTGCCTTAGGTTATGCCTTAGCCTGCCCAGAATCCTCGCCCACTTTTGTTGCCATCTGGTACACGCTCGGTATTTTACTGACCGGGCTGATTGGACGCCTGATTGCGCCCATGGTGTTGCGTTGGTAAGCAAAGTGATTCGTTTGCGGCCTTAATGGTGGGGATTGGTTTTTGCGAAGAGCAAAAGCTATTCCACGCGTGGCGAATAAACGGGAATATGACAGCCGCGCTACCATAGAAACCGAAACGCCCGCCACCTTTACGATGATTCGTGCTGGGCTACCCATCCCGCGATAATGCGGTGCAGCTGTGCAACACCATCTGTAAGGGCAGCGGGCCCTGGTTGCAGAATATCCGCCGACTTGATCTCGTAGAGGTGGCCCTCGCGCACTGCAGGAATGAAATCCCAGTCGGGCCTGCTGGCCACTTTTTCTGGTCTAAACTTCTTTCCGCACCACGAGCCGATAATGATGTCAGGAGCGCGCGCGATTACCTTCTGTCCGTCGGAGATGATGCGGTTTTTGCCGAGAGATTCGCGGGCTAGTTCGGGGAATATGTCGATTCCCCCAGCGCACCTGATGAGCTGAGACACCCAGAGAATGGCGCTGATCTGCGGCTCGTCCCATTCTTCGAAATAGATGAGAGGCAGCCTTTTGCCCTCACTCTGCCAGGTTTTTACGCGGTCTTGCATCGCCTTAAGGGCCTCATGTCGCTCTGTAATCCAGTTCGCAGCCTGCGTTGCGCAACCAAGCATGGCACCGACCTGGTAGAGCATTGAGTAGATCTCCCGCACGCTGCGCTGGTTGAATATGGTTACCTGGACACCTGCGCGTATGAGTTGGCTTGCGATATCGGCCTGCAGATCGGAGAACCCGAAAACGCAGTCGGGTCTTAAGTCTAAGATCTTGTCGATCTTCGCGCTTAGAAAGGCACTAACCTTCGGCTTTTCTTCGCGTGCACGTCTGGGGCGCACGGTATAACCGCTGATTCCCACAATTCGACTTTCCTGGCCAAGAAGATAGATCCACTCTGTGGTCTCTTCAGTAAGGCAGACGATGCGCTGCGGCCCAAGGATCACTTTTTTTAAACCAGGCTAACGATGGGGGCCGACACAACGATTCCACTCGACATTGCTGGTGTAATCTCTGTTATTGAATCGATGAGACAAAGATTTCGAGGATTAGTCACGTTCTTCCTTATTCGAATTGCAATTGCATCCTGCACGGTTACTGCCTACCGCATTCCTATTATTCCAAAAACACATGAGTAGTCGCCGCAGATTCATTCTGGCTAGCTTGGCCGTTGGTGCCGCGCTGGTTGTGGGCTGGGGCGTCTTGCCGGCGCGGCAGCGTCTTCACCCTCGCCGGCCCTTGCCGTTTGAGCCTGGGCAGAGTGTCTTGAGCGGCTGGCTAAAGATCGCTGCCGATGGCAGCGTTGTAGTGCAAACGCCCAAGTCAGAGATGGGCCAGGGCGTGCATACCGCACTTGCCATGGTGCTGGCAGACGAACTGGATGCCGACTGGGCAACGGTGCGCGTGGAGCACCCCCCACTTGACGCGATCTATAACAACCAGGCCATGATGGTCGATGGGCTGCCCTTTCACCCCGATAGCATGGGCATGGTTAAGCAGCTTTCGGCATGGCTCACGGCTAAGTCGATGCGTGAGTTCGGGCTCCAGGTGACAGGGGGTTCCTCCAGTCTGAAGGATCTCTGGCTGCCGATGCGTGAGGCTGGCGCGTCGGCCCGCGCCATGTTGTTGGCAGCCGCTGCCGCGCAGTGGGGTGTCAAGCCCGAGGAATGCGCAGTGAAGGAGGGCGTTGTCAGCCATCCTTCGGGCAAGACTGCCGGCTTTGGCATGCTAGCCGCGACTGCCTCACAGATGCCGTTGCCTAAGACGGTGGTGCTCAAGAAGCCAGGTCAGTTCAACCTGGTGGGCAAGCCCATACGCCGAGTTGAGGCTGTAATGAAGGGCAATGGTCGTGCGGTCTTTGGGCTTGACCTGCAGCTTCCTAATATGCTGTTTGCCTCCGTGAAAATGTGCCCAACGCTGGGCGGTAAGGTCGAGGGGTTTGATGCGGGCGACGCACAGGCGCTCACTGGAGTGAAAAAGGTGTTGCAGGTAGACGGGCACCATGGGGGTACCTCCGGGGTTGCAGTGATCGCTGATTCTCCCTGGCTTGCTCAAAAGGCCTTGGCCGACGTGAAGGTACGCTGGGACGAGACTGGCGGGGCAGCCTCGGTGAGCAGCCCTGCTGCGTTGGATACCTTGGCCTCGGTACTGGACCATGATGAGGGCTTGGCCTACTTCACGCATGGATCGGTAGAGGACGCCTTTCGCTCTGCCGTCCGCACCGTGCAGGCCGAGTACCGAGCGCCTTGGTTAGCCCACATGCCGCTAGAGCCGGTCAACTGTACGGTGCAATTTGAAGAGGGTAGAGCCACCGTGTGGGCACCTACCCAAGTGCCAGGCCTGGCGCGTCGCGCTGCTGCGCTGGTCCTGGGCCTACCCAGCGAGGCGGTAACGGTGCATGTGCAGTTCCTGGGTGGTAGTTTTGGGCGTCGGCTGGACGTGGACTTTATTGGCCAGGCCGCCGAGATTGCTCGGGCTATGCCCGGCGTACCGGTGCAGACCTTCTGGAGTCGAACTGAGGATATCCAGCATGATTTCTACCGCCCGGCCTGCGTTTCCCGGTGGGAGGCGGCGGTAGATGGACAGAACCGCCTTACTGGTGTGCGCAATGTATCGGCGGGTCAGGCTGTGGTGCCAGAAGCGCTATCGCGCCTATTCGGTGTCTACGGTGGGCCGTTGGATAAGACGGCCTCTGAGGGTGCTTTTGACCAGCCCTACGAATGGCCGGCAGCACGCATCGCGCACGCCAAGGTCGCGCTTCCTATACCTGTGGGATTTTGGCGCAGTGTGGGGCACTCCCACCATGCCTTCTTCAAGGAGAGCTTTATAGACGAATGCGCGGCGGCGCTGGGTCAGGATGCGGTGGACTTCCGCCTTGGGCTGCTGAAGAATCACCCACGTCATGCCGCGGTGCTAAGACTGGCAACAGAAAGGGCTGGCTGGGGCACGCCCCTGCCGCCTTCCCCTGATGGTGCGAAGAAGGCCCGTGGCGTGGCGCTGCACCAGAGCTTTGGCAGCATCGTTGCGCAGGTGGTGGAGGCCTCGGTTGGTGCAGACAAAACCATCCGAGTACACCGTGTTGTAGCGGCGGTGGACTGCGGCACTCCGGTCAACCCGAACCATATCGCGCAGCAGATGGAAAGTGCGGTGGTCTTTGGCCTTAGCGCGGCTCTCTATGGCGAGATTACGGTGGAGAAGGGCCGCGTGCAGCAGAGTAACTTTCACGACTATAGCCTGTTACGTATGGATTCTTGCCCCGATATTGAGACCCACATAATTCCCAGCGTCAGTCACCCCGAAGGCATGGGTGAACCAGGCTTGCCACCGGTTGCGCCCGCGTTGGCCTCGGCATTATTTGCACTTACCGGCCAGCGCCTTCGCGCGCTGCCCCTTAAACTAGCTTAAGGAAACCGTGATGACCCGGATCACTGTTAACGGCAAGTCTGTTTTGCTACAGGCTGAAACCGATACTCCGCTGCTCTGGCTGCTACGCCATGAGTTGAAGCTTACCGGTACCAAGTATGGCTGTGGCATGGCGTTGTGTGGGGCTTGCATGGTGTACCTGGATGGTCAGCCCGTGCGAAGCTGTGTGACCCCGCTTTCCAGTGCCGCGGGAAAGACGGTGACAACCATCGAGGGCCTTGATGGCCCCGAGGCCCGGGCGGTGCAAGCAGCTTGGGTGAACCTAGACGTGGTGCAGTGTGGCTACTGCCAGAGTGGCCAGATCATGGCGGCCGTGGCTCTGCTCGCGCGGAACCGACAGCCCAGCAATGCAGACATCGATTCTGCGATGAGCGGCAACCTGTGCCCCTGCGGTACCTACCCGCGCATTCGCGCGGCCATTCATGAAGCCGCGCGAATGCTATCTGGCTGATTTGCTCTTGACGAATACGCAAGAAGCAGCTTGCCGAATGAGAGTTATTGATTACCCAATACTCAATGTTTGTGATGGTGATCCGACGAAGCGCCTTTGGGTTTCTGAACCGAAACCATGACTTCCTTTTCGCCTGCGATCTCGAATCGTAGCCAGACGGGGAATCGATCCCCTTCTTTCAGTGGCGCTTTAAGGTTGATCAGCATTAGGTGGTAGGCATCAGACTGGCCGTGCCGAAACGAGGGGCCAGGACCCGTGGGCAACAAGATTGCCTCCACCTCTCGCATACGCATGACGGCACCATCCATCTGCATACGGTGAAGCTCCACTCGTTCGGCCACCTGGGCGCGTGCCGACAGCAAACGGTCTGGCTTCTTCCCATTGTTTTCTATCGATCGGAAATAGACCGCGCCATTTTTTACTCCCCCGGGTGTGGGTGGGGAATAGGGGTACTCGATTTTGACTTCCCCCGCAGTGAAGGAATGGGCCTGAACCAAACTTACCGGAAAGAATGTTGCGCAGGCAACCAGGAACAGAATAAAACGGAACGGCAGATGCATAAGCATGATTTCTCCTTTGAAGACAGCCGATACCGCACGAGTGCGGCAGCACAAGACCTACAGTGTTTGGCTATGCGGAGAGTGGCGGTGCCCGAGAGCGCGCCTGCGCCCAGGCAAAGAGCGGCTGAGAAGCCTGATAGAAAAGCGGGGGAAGGGTGTTTGCCACTAGGCCATTACCAACATCGCGATCAAGGCGATGAAGGATGCGCGACAGAGAGCTGCTTGCCTAACCATGTGGCATAGTGTACTGCATCACTTACGGCAGTTCGACAGCCTCAGCGCTCCACCAGCGCGACCGATTTCACTTGGGCCCAGACTTGCTGGCCGATAGCCAGTTCGAGATTGACAGCGGCCTTGCGCGTGACCCGGGCCAACAACTTCTGATTCTGGTGCTGAAGTGTCACGAGGCAGCTGGCGGGGTGGAAATCATCGTCAATTGCCGCAATCTCACAGGGAAAGACGTTTTGTATTGAGCTGCCGATTGGCTCTTGGATGGAAAGGCTGACATCGTTGGCATGAATATGGATCCGTACACGTCTCCCAGTTTCGACTGGTCGCCGACGGACCCATAGTGACAACCCACTTAGCGCTATGCAGGTCAGATGATAATTTTCGTCATGCGCTTTGATTTCTCCCGTAAGTACAACACCTGCCTCGCCGCCAACCCGGGACGCAAAGGTGGTGTCACCAAGCACGTGGGTGATTGGGCCCTGAACCACAGACTGACCGTGTTCCAGCAGAACCACATAATCTGCGAGCTGGGTGAGTTCCTCCATGGTGTGGGTGACGTAGAGCATAGGAATGCGCAGCTCTTCATGCATCTGTTCGAGCCAAGGCAATATCTCGTGTCTGCGAGCAAGGTCTAAAGAGGAGAGCGGCTCATCGAGCAGTAATACTTTGGGCTGCGTTGCCAACGCCCGAGCAATGGCCACGCGTTGGCGTTCACCGCCGGACAGACTTTGCGTCGAACGATTGAGAAGGTGCCCGATACCCAGCAGCGCAATAGCTTCATCGAGTGCGCGCTGCCCGTGCGGTTTTCTGACCCGGTCAACGCCAAAGCGAAGGTTAGCGCGTACATTGAGGTGCTCAAATAGGCTGGCCTCTTGAAACACATAACCGAGATCTCGTTTACAGGTAGCAACCCACTGGTTCGTTGTGCTGTCCTGCCAGGTTTCCCCGTCAATTACAACCTGCCCTTGCGCTCGTTCAAGCCCCGCAACACAGCGCAAGATGGAGGTTTTGCCAGATCCGGAAGGTCCGAAGAGTACCGTTATGCCCTCGCCTGGCAGCCGAAGGTCTACCAGAAGCTGGAAATCCTTCCGCCTGAGTTCGAGTTGAATGAGCAGGCTAGATTTCGGTGTCGCGTGTGTCGTGCTGGTCATACGCTCACAGGGGTAGCAGCCATCTCAGTGGTCGCTTTGGTTGTCGCGCTTGCAGCGAGTATGGCCTCATGGCAGAACGCGATCAGACCGCCTCTTCAGGAGCGAAAGAGAGATAAGGACCGCAAATGAAAAGACCACCATTCCTGCCGAAAGCCAGTGGGCCTGCGTGTATTCCATGGCCTCTACGTGCCCAAAGATCTGGGTGGACACTACGCGGGTCTGTCCTGGAATATTGCCCCCGATCATAAGCACCACGCCGAACTCCCCAACGGTATGGGCAAAGCTCAAGACTGTTGCGGTTAAGAGCCCAGGCTTGGCCAGAGGCAGGGCCACAGTGAAAAATGCATCGACTGGCCCAGCACGTAACGTGGCGGCGACCTCCATGGGCCTTCTACCAATGGCTTCAAAGGCATACTGAATAGGCTGCACAGCAAAGGGCAGGGAGAAGATAATTGACCCGATCAGCAGACCTGTGAAGGAAAAGGACAGCAAACCTATGCCCAGGGATTGAGTCAGCATGCCTATCCAGCCATCGGGGCCAAGCAGCACCAAAATATAAAACCCAAGCACGGTGGGTGGCAGTACCAGTGGAAGTGTGACTAAGGCACCAATGGGCGCGCGCCATTTCGACTGAGTCTGGGAGAGCCACCAGGCCAGTGGCGTGGCTATTACTAGTAAGAAAAGGGTGGTAAGAGATGCCAGTTGTATCGTCAGGCCAATGGCCTGCCAGGCTTCTGGCTCAAGTATTGGGCTTTGCGGATTCTCTGGCATGGGGATTTACCTTACAGATCGTATCCGAAGGAGCGGATAACAGCCTTGGCCTTGTCGCTGCGCAGATAATGCATCAAGGCTTCTGCAGCCGCATTGCCCTTACCAGCATTGAGCAAAACGGCATCTTGTTTGATGGGCTTGTGCATGCCAGGGGGCACGATCCAACCTGAGCCCTCTTTTATCTTGCCACCCTCAATGACTTGGGCGAGCGCTACAAACCCAAGGGTGGCGTTCTCTGAAGAGACAAACTGAAAAGCTTGCCCCATATTCGAGCCTGCAACAATCTTGGGGGTGATCGCGGCGGTGAGCCCCATTTTCTCAATCACCTCCATGGCGGCGGCACCATAGGGAGCAAGCTTGGGGTTGGCAATCGCAATCTTGTCGAACTCGCCCGACTTCAAGATGTCGCCCTTGTCATCGACCAGCCCTGCCTTTTTACTCCAGAGCACCAGCCTTCCGGTAGCGTAGGTAAACCTGGTTCCGGCTAGGCCAAGGCCTTCTCTCTCGATTCTTGCCGGCGTCTCCTGATCCGCAGCAAGAAGAACGCCATAGGGGGCACCATTTTTAATCTGGGCATAGAACTGACCCGTGGCGCCAAACGCAAGTGTGGCCTTGTGACCGGTGTCCTTCTGGAAGCCTTGCGCGATAATTTTCATTGGTGCAGTGAAGTTTGCTGCCACTGCAACACTGACCTCGCCAGCGCCAGCGCTAAGGGGCAAGAGGCATGCCACCAGAGACAGCGCTATTTGTTTGAGGCACGTTTGCGTCATTACTAGCCCTTTTTAAGGCTTTAGCAGTCATCATTGCACCGACCATCGTAGCATTTGGTGAAATTAATCTACTAAAAGGCAAGGTTCCGACGCAGGCCTATCTGAACCGAAACCGGGTTGTAGTCCGGCTTAGAGAGTCGTCCGGTCACACCTTCTTCAGCCGGCATTTCAATGCTACCTAGCCTGAGTACCCGAACATCTGCCGTCAGTCTCCAGTCTTTACTCATCGGAATTTCAGCGCCACCAATCAACTGTAACCCAAGCTTTCCTTGCTTGGCCCATGCCCGATTTGTACCGGCTGAGTTGAGATCGAAATCGATTTCCTGAACCCAGCCAACCCCTGCGCCAACATAGGGTGTCCATCCGCCAGACGCGCTGGGAAAACGGCGCAGACCGTTAATGAAAAAGATGTTTGATGCAAAGTCACCATCCGTTACGAGCGTTGTTCCGGCTCTTTGCAGGGTTTTGAGGTCATGACGACGATAGTTCCATTCGACCTCTGCAGCCCAGCCATTGCCATATCGATATCCGATGTCACCGCCGAAACCTAATCCCGCATCAAACGAGGCGTTTAGGCCGGAGCCGAAGCCGGCGCTGCCGATTTCGGCAAAGCTTGTGGAGCCTAGTCGGCTGGCTTGCGCGTAAATCGAAGCGTAGAAGCCCTTTGGTTCGGCTGATGCCAGCGTTGGCAGGGTCGTGGCTGCAATACAGCCCAGTAAGGCGGTGCGGCAAATAAACGTTACCGATCTACTTGAGGTGAGGGATTTCATAGACGTTCCTCCTGCGGAGAGAGATGAAGGGTTTAGGCGCGGGATTGACGCGCTAATCCAATATTTAGTGCGCTTACCTTACTGGTAACTTTCCATACGGGCCGTTACATGGAATTACCAGTGCACGCTAAATAATGCGCCTCCGCCAGGTGCATCCTCGCAACGCAACGTCCAGTCATGGGCGAGTGCAATCTCTCGTACGATTGCCAGACCAAGGCCTGACCCCGATCTTGTCTGTCCTGGTGCCCGCCAAAAGCGCTCGAAGACCGCTGCCCGGTAATCGGCCGGCACGCCTGGCCCGTGGTCTTTGACACTGATTCCGGTGCTGTCTATCTGAAGCGTGACTTCAGAGCCCAGAGGCGAAAACTCAATCGCGTTCTCCACGAGATTTTTGATTAGTATGAATAGGGCTCCTGCATCGGCCTCAATCGAGAAATCAGCCGTGGGCTCAATGAGATGAAGGCTCACGTCTTTACGATTGGCCTTAAATGCCAAATGGTCCATTACGTCTCGCGCTACTGGTATTGGGTATACGGTGCTTTGGCGCATTGTTTGTGCGTCAGCGACCTGTGCCAGTTGCAACATTTGCTGAACCTGGCGTGCCATAAAGTCTAGTTCTTGCAATAACCGCGTTCGGTCTTCCTCGTTATCAAGCCCAGCCTCGATGCGGGCGCGAGCCAGAGCCAGAGGCGTTTTTAGCTCGTGCGCTGCATTGGCTATGAACCTCTCCTGCTCCTGAAAGGATTGTTCAAGCCGTTGCAATACGGCATTGAATGCTGCAACCAAGGGACGGATTTCCGCTGGCATGCTTTCTTCTGGCAGGCGCGCTGCGAGGTTACGGCCGCCGACGAACCGGGTTGCCGCTTCCGCCTCGCGTATAGGCCGCAGTACTGACCGAACGGCCAGTGCACCAGCTATGGCAAAAACCAGGGCGGACAGGGTGCCAAGTACCGCCACTGTCTGGACGATGGTAGGGGTCACCGCTTCGCGGGCTAGGATCTCAAAGCGGTCGCTGCGCGCTAATTGCAATACATAGGGCCTGCCATGTATTTCGCGAAGCCAGGCACCAACAAAAAAATCGCGTCCGTCAAAGGGTACGATGCCAAAAAAGCCAGGTTGATTAGCAATATCCTGGTCGGGCAAAAGTGATCGGCGGTCCGGCTCGCTGCTGGCGACTACCTGCCCAGAGGCATCTAGGACTCGGAACTTGAGGTTTGCGAAGAAGTCGTCGAAGCCCACCGCGTCACCAGGCGGCAGGTTTACGCCAACAACCCGTTGACTGGCATCAAGCACGAAGCCTTCGAAAATGTCTTTTGTCTGACCCTCCATGCTCATTTGCGTGACCAGGTGACCAAACCGCTCGGCGAGTAACACCTGAATGCCCACTACGAGCAGAGCCATGGAGGCAAAAGCGGCTGCAAAACCCAGTGCCAGGCGCACCGCAAGGCTGGGCGTTCGACGGGGTTCTGCCCTATACGCCAGCCCTGTCTTGATCACCTCATCCTCCAGCCGGAGAGGAGGGTTGCTCAAGGGCATAGCCGACTCCCTTGGTGTTGACCATGCGCACAGGGCTGCCAATTACCTCAAGCTTCCGGCGCAGGCGGTGTAATGCCACATCCAGTGCATTTGGTGTCACGGGTTCTGTAAGACCCCAGGCAGCTGCCTCGAGGGCTGTACGCCGTACCACCTGACCCTCAGCGCGTACCAGAGTGATCATTAACTGTAATTCGCTGGGGGCAAGATTTACGCTTGATCGTCCGTGGCTTAGTCGGGCCCCGACTGGGTCGACGACCAGACCACCCCAATGCGGCGTATTGGTTACCCATGCCGTCTGCCGGCGCAGCAACGCGCGTACGCGGGCAACCAACTCGTCGCGTTCGAAGGGCTTGGCCAGATAATCGTCGGCGCCTGCCTCCAGCCCATCTACCCGATCGTGCAGGGCATCGCGCGCTGTGAGCATTAGGCAGGGCAAGAGTACCTGCCGGGCACGGAGGCGCTGTAACCAGGGTAGCGCATCGCCATCGGGGAGTCCGCGGTCGAGTATCAGTGCAGCGTAGTGCGCCTGCGTTAGACAGACTTCGGCCTCGCTGATGCGACCAACGGCATCCGCTGCGATACCCGCGCTGTTCAGCTCGCGTGCTACTAAGGCGCGCATTGATGGATGGTCTTCTACAAGGAGAATACGATTCATTGCGAGAAGCTTTTAGCGAGGGAAGTGACCATAGAATTGGGGTTTAACGCATTTGATTTCTTACAAATACGCACGGTACGGCGGCGTTATTACTGGCGACTTACCGGGGGTGGTGTGGTGCATTTGTTTTTGCTCGGAGGCAATAGCCCGCCCCCATGGAAACCCTGATAGGAGTAAGATTTCGTGAGAGCTTATCAGGCGCAAGAATGGGGGAAAAACACGATGATTGGGTATACCTGCGTTGGCACTAATGACCTTGACAGGGCGGTTCATTTTTATTCTGAGCTCCTCGGTCTCCTCGGCGCAAAGCAGTTTTTTAAAACAGATCGTGGCATAGGGTGGGGCGTGCGGCCGGACAGGCCGATGTTTAGCGTGATGAAACCCTTTGATGGCCATCAGGCGACTGTCGGTAACGGTACGATGGTAGCGCTCGTTGCGACTGACCCCGAGCAGGTGCAGTCTCTTCACGCAAAAGCCCTGGCGCTTGGAGGCACTGACGAAGGGGCTCCCGGTGCAAGGGGCAACGGCTTTTATGGCGCTTACTTTCGCGATCTTGATGGTAACAAGCTTGCGGCGTATTGCATGATTAAGGGCTAACCTTGGCAGTTCGGCTATTTGAGCGGATCTCCGCAAGCACCCAATGCCCTTGCTGCGGAGAAAACACGGGATGGGTAATTGCTACTGTTGATGGCAAGACCCACGAGAATCTCACCACTATCTCGTGCGAGGGCTGTGGGATGGGTCGGATCGATCCTCTGCCCGCGGAAATGGATTTAGAGGCCTGGTACAGCACCCATTACCGACAAATATACAAGGGATCCACCAAGCCCCAACTGCGGCATGTTCTGCGCGCTGCGCGAAATGCGCTTGAACGACTGGAATGGCTCCAAGGCAAAGCACTTTTTGTTGACTCGGAACAAGGTTCGCCGCGAACCCTAGACATTGGTGCGAGCAGTGGTGAGTTCGTCGCCCTTATGAAGTCGCTTGGATGTGATGCCCACGGTATTGAACCGCATGAGGGCTATGCATCGTTTGCAAGGTCTTTAGGCCTAAATGTGACCAATGGAAGCCTAAAGGGCAGTCTCAGGTCTATGGGTTCGGGGACCTTTGACCTTATCACTATGTTTCATGTCCTCGAGCACCTCAGCGACCCAGTTGGAGCGCTTCGACTTATTGGCGAAAGGCTGAGCCCAGGCGGTCACCTCTATATCGAGGTTCCAAATGCAACCAGAGCAACCTCCCCAACCTACATGTTTTTCAAGGCGCACACGCTGTATTTCGATCAAACCTCCCTATCGAATCTTTTGGCCGCCGCAGGGTATGACACAGTGGCCTTAAACAGACCGGAAGAGGGTAACCTGAGAGTCGTTGGGCGTTTTCAACCTGAAAAGGTGAGGCAGTCCGTGCATCGGCACACCCATCCGCTGATGACCGCACAGAAGGAGAGAAGATGGGGGCGTTACCTGTTGAGCCAGGCAGTTCAGGGGCAGCCGTTTCGCAAGCTTGCGGCTAGCTACCAAGAAAAAAAGGCAGCAAATGTGTATCGGGACGCGGATGAACTTCTCTCTGCTATCTATGCCCGGGCGGCTCTTGCTGGGCAAGTTCGTCAGGGCCAATAGCCTGTTGCGACGTTTGTGCCACCCATGCGTTTAAGAGTCGTCGCATCTCTGGGATTAGTTCGCTGGCGCTGATCCCGATCATGCCGCCGACGGCCTTTACCAGACTATCGGCCGCAGATCCATGAATTTTCACCCCTAGGGACGCGGCCTCGAAGGCTGATAGGCCCTGCCCGAGAAGGGCCCCAATAAAACCGGCTAATACGTCACCGGTACCTGCGGTCGCGAGTGCGGGATTTCCGGTGTCGTTTGTTACGGCGGTGTGCGATGGGCTTGCGATGATCGTCTGATGACCCTTGAGTACGACAATAGCGCGAAACCGTTGCACGAGAGACTCGGCCGCCGCCAATCGGTTCGATTGAATATCTTTTGCGGTGGTTGCGAGTAGTCGCGCCGCCTCACCTGGGTGGGGAGTGAGAACCGTCTCGGCCATACGGTTTCGGCAGAGGTCTGCCAGATCTGCATGATCTGCGATGAGGGTAAGCCCGTCAGCATCGATGAGCAGCGGGCAATGAAGCTCTAAGAGGCTGCGAAGGACTGCGAGTGACTCTGCGGACTGACCAAGCCCCGGGCCAGCCACCCAGCTGGTTATTGGTTTTTTATTGCACTGGTCTAGTGCCAAGACCATGACCTCTGGTGTCTGCGGGTCTAAAACATAGCCGTCGCTCAGATCTGGTCGAAAGAGAAATACGCGACCAGCGCCGGTAAACAAGGCAGACCGAGCGCTTAGAAATGCCGCCCCGACAGTGCCCGCTGCCCCTCCAACAACGCCGACGCTGCCATGGCTACCCTTGTGCGCATCGGGGGAACGGTTCAGTAGAGAGAAGGCTTTAGTCATGCCTGGCAGTGTAATCGCCTGAGACCCAGCCTTCACGACGCGCATCGGCCCCGCCGATAATAACGTTGCCTTCCCGTAGAAGCATCTGGGTTCCACTGGTCATGGGAATAGACCGCACCTCGGCACCGCGCAGGCGCAGAGCGGCTGCACGCGCGGGTGGGAATCGGTCTTGCTCGATAAGACTTGGCCCATTGAGGCTTCCAAACATCGGCTGATCAAGGCTGTCTTGTACGGACAGGCGGTTGGCGAAAACGCCGCGTAAGGCATGGCTCACATAATGGATGATCAGGGCGCCGCCGGCGCTACCAAGGCTGGCGATTGGCTGCTGTATGGCGCCATCAAAAACGAGTGTGGGCGACATCGATGACCTGGGACGTTTACCCGGTGCCGGGCGGTTTGCTATGGGTCGGCCTTGGGTATCTTCTGTGCGAAAGCTAAAGTCGGTGAGCTGGTTGTTCAGAAGAATGCCGTGCACCATGCGTCGCGCGCCGAATGCGGACTCAATCGAGCTGGTAAGGGCGAGGGCATTTCCCTGCGGATCAATGACGCTGATGTGGGTGGTTCCGCTCTCGGGCTGGGCCTGCATGCTGCCAAGTGAGATCTGTCTGTTCTTGTGATCGCGGGGGATGCCATGATGGGCGCGGTTGAGACTTTTTTCTGTGACTAGGGCTGCGCGTTCCTGCAGATACTCGGGCCGCAGTAACGACTGCCATGTTCCGGCAGGTGGCTCGATAAAGTCGGGGTCGGCGATATAGTGATCTCGGTCTGCAAATGCGAGACGTGCTGCCTCAAGGTAGGCATGGTCGCGTTGCTCTGGAGTCTCGAGATCGGGACGCTGGGCCAGCATACCAAGTATCTGGCCAATAGCGATCGTGCCGGAACTGGGCGGGGGGCTTCCGCAGACCTGCAGTCGTTTTGTGTTCTCAGGCTGCCAGTCGAAGCAGATGGGCTGCCTGCGCAACGCTTGGTAGCTTCCCATGTCCTTCGCGGTGAGCATCCCTGGGTTGGTCTGGTGCGACTGCACGCTTTGGCTGATCGCCTCTGCAACAGAGCCCTGATAGAAAAAAGTAGGCCCATCTCGGGCGATGCCCCTGAGCAGATCGGCAAGCGCCGGGTTTTTGAGCAGATGGGCAACGGGCCAGGGGTCACCTTGCGGGTTATAAAAATAACGGCCTGCCTCCGCATCTAGGCGCAGATACTTGTCACGGGCCAGAAGGCTGTGCAGTCGCTGACCTACGGGAAAGCCTTGCTCCGCTAAACGAATCGCGGGTAGGAACAGCTCGGGCCATGCTAGCCTGCCGTGGTCTTGGTGGGCGAGGTGAAGCATTGCCAAAAGGCCAGGTACCCCTACTGCCCTCCCGCCCACCATGGCCTGTGTAAATGCCATGGGTTGTTTCTGCCCATTTTCAGTGGTCTGCATGAAAAGGTCCGGTGAGGTAGCTGCAGGTGCCGTTTCCCGGCCGTCGTAGGCCATCACGGAGCTGCCTTTGCTGTAGACAAGAAAACCCCCGCCGCCAAGCCCGCTTGATTGGGGCTCCACCAGGCCAAGAACCATCTGCGCAGCAATGGCTGCATCAATTGCACTTCCGCCTTGGCGAATGATCGCAGCGCCCGCCTCTGAGGCAAGCGGGTGGGCGGTGGCAACGGCAAAGGTATTGAACCGCCAGAGCGGTTTTGTCTGCCGGAGGGTGGCGGCCTCGGGTGCTGTAGCCGGGCTGGTCTGGCCGAAAACCGCATGCGTGGCGGTGCTACTGAGTACCAATGCCGCAAGGATGAGCTTATAAAGGGTTAGCATAGAAAAAGACCGCGCCGCGAGGACGTTGCTCGCGACGGAGGGAAAGTTGCCCGCCCGCGCCAGATC
>JBMSYB010000022.1:0-29416 GCA_049426285.1 Burkholderiaceae bacterium | reverse complement strand
CCGACGAGCGTTGCGAATGCCGCGAGGAGGCGACCGGTCATGGGCTAGACCGGCCTTAGCTAACTAGCCGAGCGTCTCAAGTTTTGCGACCGAGAGGGCTAGCCACTTCGGCCCCTCGCGCTTGAAGTTGACCTGGGCCCGGGCATCGTTGCCCGATCCCTCTAAGGCAAGCACCACCCCATCGCCGAACCGGCTATGCCGAACCGTTTGACCAACCTGCAGGCCACTATCGTGCTGATGGCCTGAGACCGGTGGCAGCCGATAACCGGGAGAGCCGGAGTTAGTCTGCGAAGTTCCCATCCCCTGACGGGCCCATTGGCCCGCCGGTCGGCTCTGGCCCCAGGCGCTGCGATTCGTCGTATCGGCAGAAGACTCCCAGGCCGCGGAGACCGCCGACCGAGAGGCCACACGCGGTGTCAGCCAACGCAGGGTCTCCTCAGGCAGTTCATCAAAGAATCGGCTGCGCATGTTGTATCGCGTCTGGCCATGCAGCATGCGGGTCTGCGAGAAAGACAGATACAACCGGCGACGGGCCCGGGTGAGCGCCACGTACATGAGCCGACGCTCCTCTGCAAGGCCATCCGGCTCGGAAATGCTGTTCTCGTGGGGAAAGAGCCCTTCCTCCAGGCCGGTAATAAAGACGGCATTGAATTCCAGGCCCTTGGCCGAGTGAATGGTCATGAGCTGTACCGCCTCCTGGCCCTCGGCAGCCTGATTGTCCCCCGCCTCCAGCGAGGCATGACTTAAGAACATCGACAAGGGACTGGGCTGACTCTCCTGGGTTAGGGTCTCTGGCGTCGCAAGCACCTCGTCTTCGGCAGCCAGGATACCTTCGGAAGACACAGCGCCCCCGGGGGCAAGACCCGAAAGACCCAAATTAGCAGGCGTCTGGAGCCCCAGGCGCTCCTCGGCGACAAAGGCTGCGGCAGCGTTCACAAGTTCCTCAAGGTTCTCAATACGCTCACGGCCCTCTTTCTCGGTCTGGTAGTGACGAATGAGGCCCGAGCGATCGAGCATCGCTGCGACCAACTCTTTTAGGGGAAGCCCCTGGGTCTCAAACCGCAGCGATTCAATCAACGAGACAAAGCCGCGCACAAGGCCACCAGCCTTGCCGTCGAGGCGGCTGGCCGCCTCATAGAGGCTTGTACCATGGGTCTTGGCCTGATCTTGGAGCTGTTCGATTGACCGCGCCCCAATACCCCGGGTAGGAAAATTCACTACCCGAAGAAAGGCGGTGTCTTCGTGCGGATTCTCCATGAGCCGCAGATAGGCCAGGGCGTGCTTCACTTCTGCCCGCTCAAAAAACCGCAGGCCTCCGAAGACCCGATAAGGAATACCTGCATTAAAAAGCGTCTGCTCAATAACACGCGACTGGGCATTGCTGCGATAAAGCACCGCGATTTCACTGCGTGAATAGCCCTCGGCAATAAGGCTGCGTACCTCATCAATCAGCCAGAAGGCCTCGAGCATGTCGCTGGCCGCCTCCATGACGCGAATGGGTTCGCCCGCCCCCGCATCGGTCCAGAGGTTCTTACCCAGCCGGCCGGTATTGTTGGCAATTAGGGCATTGGCGGCGTCCAGAATGTGGCCATGCGAGCGGTAGTTCTGCTCGAGCTTAATCTCATGCTGCACCAGAAACTCACGCTTAAACCGGTGCATGTTCCGAACATCTGCCCCCCGAAAGGCATAGATGCTCTGGTCGTCATCGCCCACTGCAAAGACACCCGTTTGCGCCGAAGACAAGAGCTTGAGCCACTCGTACTGCAAGGGGTTGGTGTCTTGAAACTCATCGACCAGCACATGGGCAAACCGTTGCTGATAGTGATGGCGAAGGGCGTCGCTGCGCTGAAGCAGTTCTACTGACCGCAAGAGGAGTTCGCCAAAGTCGACCACGCCTTCACGCTGACACTGGTCATCATAGGCCTGGTAGATCTCAACAAAACGCCGGTTAAAGCCATCGGCATCCTCCACCTGCGCAGGCCGTAATCCCTGCTCCTTGGCGTTGTTGATAAAAGACTGCACCTGCCGAGGCGGGTATTTCTCATCATCCACACCCAGGGACTTCATGAGGCGCTTCACGGCGGAAAGCTGGTCCTGGCTATCGAGTATCTGGAAGGTGGCAGGCAAGGCAGCATCGCGGTGATGGGCGCGCAGCAGACGGTTACACAGGCCATGGAAGGTACCAACCCACATGCCCTTGAGGTTCACCGTAAGCATGCTCCCAAGGCGGCTGAGCATTTCCCGGGCCGCCTTATTTGTAAACGTGACAGCGAGCAGGCCATACGGGCTTACCCGCCCTGTCGAAATCAGCCAGGCAATTCGCGTCGTGAGCACCCGGGTCTTACCACTGCCCGCCCCCGCAAGAATCAAGGCAGGCTCTGACGGAAGCGTAACAGCCTGCAATTGGGGCGGATTCAGGCCTTGCAAGAGACGAGCATTAGGGGACGAAGCATTCTGTTCATTCATAGCCCCATTGTAGAGGGCCTACCTGATCGCCCCGGAGGCATACCCCGAACGGGCTAAAATAGTGCTCCTAGCGCTTGCCTCATTCCTCCAACCACCGGGATCTCCCCCTTTTTCCAAGACCACGCACCATGTCGACCGACCACGCCCTCAAGCATCCTTACGATGCCAAGACCCTTGAGGCCGAGATACAAGAACAATGGCGGGGAGCCGATGCCTATCGTGCCACCGAGCACGACCCCCGATACCCCAAAGGCAAGTACTACGCCTGCTCCATGCTGCCCTATCCATCGGGCAAGCTGCACATGGGCCACGTGCGTAACTACACCATTAACGATGTCATGGCGCGGGCACTGCGCATGCAGGGCTATAACGTGCTCATGCCCATGGGCTGGGATGCCTTTGGGCTTCCTGCGGAAAATGCGGCCATGGCCAATCAGGTTGCACCGGCGGCATGGACCTACGACAACATCGCCTATATGAAAAAACAGATGCAGTCGATGGGCCTAGCCATAGACTGGTCCCGCGAGTGCGCCACCTGCAGCCCCGAGTACTATCGATGGAACCAGTGGCTGTTTTTAAAGATGCGTGAAAAGGGCATCGCCTACCTCAAGACAGGCACCGTAAACTGGGACCCGATTGACCAGACCGTTCTGGCCAATGAGCAGGTGGTTGATGGCCGGGGATGGCGGTCCGGTGCAGTAGTTGAAAAGCGTGAGATCCCCATGTATTACCTGGGCATTACCCACTACGCCGATGAACTGCGTAACGATCTTGAGGGCCTGGGCTGGCCAGAACGGGTCAAGCTCATGCAGGAAAACTGGATCGGAAAGTCGGTAGGCGTGCGGTTTGCCTTTCCCCATGCAATTCAAGATCCAACGGGCAGTCTCATTAACGACGGTAAGGTCTATGTCTTCACTACCCGTGCTGACACCATTATGGGTGTGACCTTTATGGCGGTTGCTCCCGAGCACCCCATCGCAGAGTCCGCCGCACGAAATAACCCGGCCCTTGCCGCCTTCATCGAGACCTGTAAGGCAGGAAGCGTTGCTGAGGCCGACATCGCCACGAGAGAAAAAGAAGGCATGGATACCGGCTTTACGGTGTCCCATCCGATTACCGGTAAGCCGGTTCCAGTATGGGTGGGTAATTATGTGCTGATGAGCTATGGCGATGGGGCGGTCATGGGCGTGCCAGCCCATGACGAGCGCGACTTTGCCTTTGCATTGAAGTACGGTCTGCCTATTTGGCAGGTGGTCGCCCCAAGAAGTGGTTCGCCTGCTGAGGGCTTACAGTTCGACGCAACACAATGGCAAGACTGGTATGCCGATAAAGAAAACATGGTCTGCGTGTATTCCGGAAAGTACGATGGTCTGGCATACAACGACGCCGTAGAGGCGGTAGCGCAAGATCTGATGGCCAAGGGCCTTGGGGAAAAAAAGACTACCTTCCGGCTGCGCGACTGGGGCATTTCACGGCAACGCTACTGGGGTACGCCTATTCCCATGATTCATTGCCCCTCCTGCGGCGAGGTGCCCGTTCCTGAAAAAGATCTACCCGTGTTGCTGCCCGAGGATCTGGTGCCCGATGGCAGTGGTAACCCGTTAAACAAGCACGAGGCCTTTCTAAAGGTGACCTGCCCGAGATGCGGCGCCGCAGCCCGGCGCGAGACTGACACCATGGACACCTTTATTGATTCGAGCTGGTACTACATGCGGTACTGCTGCCCCGATCAACATGAGGCCATGGTTGATAGCCGTATCGACTACTGGATGCCCATGGACCAGTACATTGGGGGTATTGAGCACGCGGTACTGCATCTGCTCTATGCCCGGTTCTGGACCAAGGTGATGCGCGACCTGGGGCTGGTGAAATTCGATGAACCCTTTAGCAACCTGCTGACGCAGGGGATGGTACTTAACGAAACCTACTATCGCGAAGACGCGGCAGGTCGCAAGAACTGGTTTAACCCTGCCGATATCGATGTCACCTTCGATGAAAAAGGCCGCCCCCAAGGCGCGCTGTTAAAGGCCGATGGCAGGCCGGTGGAAATTGGTGGCACCGAGAAAATGGCAAAGTCGAAGAACAACGGTATTGACCCGCAGGCCCTGATCGACAAGTATGGTGCCGATACCGCACGGTTGTTCACCATGTTTGCCTCGCCGCCTGAGCAGACACTCGAATGGTCTGATGCGGGCGTGGAGGGCGCACACCGGTTTCTTAAAAGGCTTTGGGGGTTTGCGCAGACGCATCAGTCCTGGCTTACCGTAACGTCATCTGCCGCCGAATCTTTCTCAGAAGAGGCCAAGACCCTGCGCAGAGAGGTGCATAGCCTGCTGCGTCAGGCCGACTTCGACCTTGGGCGTAAGCAATACAACACGGTGGTCTCGGCCTGTATGAAGATGCTCAACACCATAGAGGCAGCAGCGAAACAGTTGGAGCCAGACCTATCAAAACCCAGTCCGGCGGGCCTGCGCGAGAGCCTGCGAGAAGGTCTTGGAATCCTGCTGCGGCTTCTGTATCCCGTAGTTCCGCACATAACCGACCATCTCTGGGTGAGCCTGGAGTTCGGCGCAGCCAAAGGTGCGATTCTGAATGCGCAATGGCCAGCCGTCGACGAAGCGGCCCTCGCGCGCGATCTAGTGGAACTGATGCTTCAGATTAACGGCAAGCTGCGCGGCAGCGTGTCTGTGGCCGCCACTGCCAGCCAGGAAGAAATTACCGCCGCTGCCCTCAGCCATGACAGCCTTGCTAAATTCGGAGAGGGGCGGCCGATCAAAAAAACGATTGTCGTCCCTGGTCGGCTAGTCAATATCGTGGTCTGATCGTGCACCGTCCGCGCTCCCAAAACCGTAGGCCGCAGTTATTGCGGCGTCGCATGGTGCAACACCTGGCACTGGCCTTCGTCTATCCGCTGTCGGCAGGCTGCGGCTTTCGCCTGCGCAGCAGCCGGGAGCCTATAGGCTTTGCGCGCGCTCTGGTGGTTGATACCTCAAACGGCAGCCTGTCTCTCGCGGAACAGCTTCGCAGAGAACTCGCTACCCGGTATAACGTTGACATCGTCTCCCGCCGAACCGAGGCGCAGGTTGTCATCCATCTCGACGAAGTCCAGTTCAACCGAATCATTGTCGGCTTTTCGGGGGCGGGCCGGCCGCGTGAGATAGAGCTACGGATGTTCCTGTTACTGCGTATTGAAGATGCACAAGGTACTCTGCTGCAGCCTGCGGGGCAGCTTGAGCTACGCCGCACCTTGGCAGTAAACGATGCCGAGGTCTTGTCTACCGACGATGCGGAACGGTTTCAGCGGGACGCGATGATCCAAGACCTTCTGCAACAGATCATGCGACGGCTTGGTCGTCTTGAAGGCTATGCAGCTTCGACTCGATCCCGTTAAGCAGGATCCCGCCTGGCAGAGCCTAGAGCGACTTCTCAGGCAGTCGAATCCTCCTGGTACCTGGGTTGTCTCTGGCGATGACCCGCTGCTGTGCCAAGAAGCAGCAGACCGGCTTCGGCAACTGCTCCTTGCCCAAGGGTTTGGCGAACGCACCACGGATACCCCAGACCGAGGCTTTGACTGGAAGGGCTGGCTGGGGCAGATGGCCACCGGCTCGCTCTTCTCACAGCGCCGAATCATTGAGCTACGACTGCCAACCGGTAAACCTGGTATTGAAGGGGCCAAGGCTCTGGCCCAATGGGCGGCGGATCCAAGCCCAGATACGGCGCTGCTGCTGCACCTTCCGAGGCTTGACAAGGCACTCGCCGCCAGCAGCTGGATGACCAAGGTTTCGGCCCAGGGGGTTGTCTTGCAAGTCGATAGCGTGAACGCGGGGCAGATGCGCCCCTGGCTCGAGGACCGTCTGGCACGACACAGCCTTAGGGCCGATCCCCAGGCGCTAAGCTTTATGGCAACGCGGTTTGAAGGTAACCTGGCTGCTGCCCACCAGGAGATTCTGAAACTTGGATTTCTGCCACGCGCCCAACCAGATGCACCTTTAGCCCTGGCCGAGCTTGAGGAACTGATGAGCGACCAGGCGCGGTTTAGCCCATTTCAGGTGGGAGATCTTCTCTGTGGGGACAATCCCGGCCGGGCCATTCGCGTGCTGCGTGGCTTAAAAGAAGAGGGCGAACCCCTGCCGCTTATTCTGTGGAGCGCTGCACAGTCTTGCCGCAGGCTGCCTGTTCGTCGCGCTGGCCTTGCACTTCGGGAACTCAGCCGGATCGATACAATGGTGAAGGGCCTTAGTCGAGAAGATCCTTGGCTTGCCTTGGAGCGACTGGCCCTCCGGCTTGGCCGCTCCGCTTAGGTATTTCTATGAACGCATCTGACACCTTCACCCTCATGCAGTCGATTGGCCAGCAGGCCAAAGCTGCTGCACGCCACATGGCGCGAGCCGATACAGCACAGAAAAACACGGTACTGCTGTGGCTTGCTGATCGCATCGCCCATGAACCAAAGGCTATCGAAGAGGCCAACGCGAGCGACCTGAAAGCCGCTAGCGATGCAGGCCATGACCCGGCCTTCATTGACCGTCTTCGGCTCGGAGATAAGGCCATCGGCGCAATGGCTGCAGGCCTGCGCCAAGTCGCGGCGCTGCCAGACCCGATTGGCGAAGTCTCCGAGGTAAAGTCGCAACCGTCGGGCATAGCGGTGGGCAAAATGCGCGTGCCTTTGGGCGTGGTTGGCATCATCTACGAGTCACGGCCCAATGTCACCGTGGATGCGGCGGCGCTGTGCCTGAAGTCAGGTAACGCCACCGTACTGCGCGGCGGCTCTGAGGCCTTTCATTCCAACCAGTTACTGGCCAAGTGGATTGGGGAAGCGCTGGCGCATGCAGGCCTTCCTGAGGCCAGCGTTCAGGTGGTACCGACCACCGACCGCGCGGCAGTCGGGGCTCTTATAACCATGCCCCAGTACATCGATGTCATCGTCCCCCGTGGCGGCAAAAGCTTGATACAGCGTGTTACCGCTGAGGCAACCGTACCCGTGATCAAACACCTTGATGGCATCTGTCATGTCTACATTGACGACCAGACCGACCTGGATATGGCCTGGCGTATTGCTGATAACGCCAAGACCCAGCGCTATGCGCCCTGTAACACCATGGAAACGCTTTTGGTAGCCCGGGGCATTGCCTCAGACTTCCTGCCCCGAATGGCCGAGATCTACCTTGCCAAGAAGGTGGAGCTGCGCGTCTGCCCCGCCACGCGCACGATTCTTCAAAATCATGGCATTGCTGCCCACCAGCTGCGCGATGCAACAGAACAAGACTGGATCACCGAGTACCTCGCCCCTATTCTCTCGATCAAAATCGTCGAGGGCCTTGAGGCGGCCATGCGGCACATCGACCACTATGGATCCCACCACACCGACAGCATCGTCACCACCAACCATATGCGCGCGATGCGATTTCTGCGCGAGGTAGACTCAGCCTCGGTAATGGTGAATGCCTCAACGCGTTTTGCCGATGGGTTTGAGTTTGGCCTGGGCGCAGAAATCGGCATCAGCACCAACAAGCTGCATGCCCGAGGCCCCGTGGGGCTCGAGGGGCTCACCACCCAAAAATGGGTAGTGTTTGGCCACGGCGAAGTGCGTACCTAGTGACTTTAGAAGTCTTATGCTCTGGGTCAAGGCCTTTCATATTATCTTTGTGACCAGTTGGTTTGCCGGGCTGTTTTATCTGCCACGCATCTATGTCAATCTCGCCATGGTGCCCCAGGGTCCCGAAGGACAGGCAGAGCGCGAACGGCTGCTGCTTATGAGCCGTAAGCTCTATCGGTTTATGGGGCCACTCATGGTTCTGGCTCTGGTCTTTGGCCTCTGGCTCTGGTTGTATTACGGCATTGGGCTTGGCGGCGAGGGAAATGGCTGGATGCATGCCAAGCTTCTGGTCGTTGTATTGCTGCTGGGTTACCACCATATTCTCGGAAGGCAGCTCAAGCGATTTACGCGCGGAGAGAATCTTCATGGCCATATCTGGTACCGATGGTTCAACGAGGTTCCGGTCATTCTGCTGCTCATCGCGGTGGTTCTGGTCGTGGTGAAACCCTTTTGAACCTGTCGGCCTTTGCGGTCTGCCCCTCGGGTCTAGAAGAAATACTGCTTGCGGAGCTCTGCAGCCAGCCTGGCATCTCCGAGGCGTCCACGGGCCGAGGAGGCGTCTGGTTTCGGGCTGATGCCTCGGCCATCGCCCGAGCCAACCTCTGGTGCCGCATTCCCACCCGTATCCTGCTCGCTGTAGACCAGTTCCGCCTGCGCCGAGCCGAGGACCTGCTTGCGGCCGCAAGTCGAGTACCCTGGGAGCAGTACTTCGGACCAGACCAGACCTTTCGGGTCGATGTAAACCAGGCGCGAAGGCCCCTGTTCGACCTCGCCCCCAACTTTGCTGTCCTGAAGATTAAAGACGGCGTCTGCGACCGCTTTCGGGAAGTCACCGGCCGACGGCCTTCCGTCGAGACCCAGATCCCAGACCAGCGACTCTGGCTCTTTATTGATGGTGAGAAGGCCACCCTGTCGATGGACACCAGTGGGGAACCCTTGTTTAAAAGGGGCTGGCGGATGGCCAAGGGCGAGGCCCCTTTACGCGAAAATCTTGCGGCGGCGTTGGTTGCGGTGGCTAATTGGCAGCCTGAGCAGTCGCTGCTCGACCCCTTCTGTGGCAGTGGCACGCTACTGCTTGAAGCGCTGCAGCGAGCTGCAGGCCTCGCACCGGGATACCTGCCGAGCCGACCACGTACCTTTTCTTGTGAACACTGGGGCGCTCGCACACCCTTTGGAAAGATTGACTGGCGGGCCCTGCGTGATGAATGTCAGGCCGCCTGGCTCGCGGCAGACCAATGGGCGTCGCTGACACAGCTTCAAGTAACCGGCCGCGACAGCCATAGCGAAGTGCTTAAAGCCGCGAAGGCTAATGCAGCCCGCGCCCTCCCCTCAGCCCTTGCCGAAAAGATCGTCTGGCAGGAGGCCGATTTCCTAGCCACCGATGCGCCGGGCAAGTCGGGGCTATTGATCACCAACCCACCCTATGGTGAGCGGCTTGACCTGCTTGGACTCGAAAATGAGCGGCAGTTCAGCGCCATTCTCAAGCAACACTATGCGGGCTGGACCGCCTGGATTCTCGCCCACGACCTGAAGTTTGACAGCACGATCCGACTCAAGGCCACGCGACGTATGCCCGTGTTTAACGGCGACATGGAGTGCCGCTGGATGCGATTTGACATGGTCTCGGGGGGTTTCTCACGATGAGAGCGCTATGACCTCCGTAGCCGAGCGCATTGAGGCGGTTCGTGCCCGCATCGAGGCCGCCCGATTGCAGGCGCAGCTTCCGCGGGGAGCCGTGGCGCTGCTTGCGGTATCTAAGACCTTTGGGCCCGAAGATGTCTGCGCCGCCATTGCTACCGGTCAGCAAGATTTTGGCGAAAACTACGTGCAGGAAGGGGTTGTAAAACGACAGGCGGTCATGCGTGCGCTCGAGGCACACCCCATGCCGGCTGCCGCTGTGCTGCCGGGCTCAGGCTCTCTGCCACCCTCTCCCCAGGGCCTGCGCTGGCACTTTATCGGGCCGCTTCAGAGCAACAAGACCCGCGACGTCGCCGAACACTTCGACTGGGTGCACACGATCGATCGAGTCAAGATTGCCCAACGTCTGGCAGACCAGCGGCCCGCAGACTTAAATCCACTGCAGGTCTGCCTCCAGGTCAATATTGACCGGGAACCTACAAAATCCGGGGTCGATCCCGATGCGGTGGTGTTAACAAGTCTCGCAGTTGCCAATATTGCCGCAGATACAGGTCGCATACAGCTTCGGGGGCTGATGGCTATTCCCTCGCCCGCAACGCAGCCAGACCAGCAGCGCGCCGCCTTTGGGCGCTTGCGTGACCTGCTAAAGGAAGTCAACCAGTCGTTTCAGGCCCAGGCCGCGAAGAAAGTACCCCTGCTCGACACCCTATCTATGGGAATGTCCGATGACCTTGAGTCAGCTATTGCGGAATCCGACCCAGGGCTTACTACCTGGGTGCGAGTGGGAAGCGCAATTTTCGGGAGCCGGGCTAAACCAACTCTCTAACAAGGGGGGCTCGCAGTGGAGCCCGGACAAAACTTTTTCTAAGCGGCGAGCGACTTCACCGCTGCTGCCAGACGACTTTTATGGCGTGAGGCTTTGTTTTTATGCACGATCTTTTTGTCTGCAATGCGGTCGATAATGCTTGACGCTGCGGAAAAGGCAGTTCGGGCATCTTGGGCGTTACCCTGGGCAACGGCCTTTCTTACCGACTTTACAGCGGTGCGGTAGGCGGACCGAAGGCTGGCATTAATAAGCCGGCGCTTTGCGGCTTGACGGGCGCTCTTGCGAGCAGAAGCGGAGTTGGCCATTGAGAAGTTCCTGAGAGGCTAAAAAGCCCTAAACTATAGCCGTTCTCATGAATCTTCTCAAGACGGTCGCCACGGTTAGCGGGCTTACGCTGGTCTCTCGGATCACCGGGCTCGCCCGCGAGGTATTAACTGCCAGTATTTTTGGGGCGGGCGCTCAGACAGACGCCTTCTTCGTTGCCTTTCGACTCCCGAATCTTCTGCGGCGCCTATTTGCCGAGGGTGCCTTTAGCCAGGCCTTCGTTCCTGTTCTCGGTCAGGTCAAGGCCCAAGAGGGCCCCGAAGCCGCGCGCAGGCTTGCCACCCGCGTCGGGTTGCTGCTCTTTATCGTGCTGTCGCTGATCACGGTGGGGGCCATCCTGGCGGCTCCCGCACTCGTCTGGATCATGACCGGGGGATTCTCTGGAGACCAGGCCCGATTCGAGCTTACTGTGGCCCTTACCCAGTGGATGTTTCCTTATATTGTGATGATCTCCCTCGTAGCGCTGGCCTCCGGAGTGCTCAATACCTGGTCGGAGTTTCGACTGCCAGCCTTTACTCCCGTGCTGCTCAACCTCGCCTTTATTGGCGCGGCCTTATTGCTTGCGCCGCGACTCGAGGAGCCCATCTGGGCACTTGCGGCGGCGGTATTGGTTGGCGGAGTGGCCCAGATGGCGCTGCAGGCCTGGGGGCTTTGGCGACGGGGGCTTTTGGCAGACTTGGCGCCAATGCTACGCACTCCGATTGACTCGATGAAGAGCACTTGGAACGATGCCCGCGTGAGGCGCATCCTCACTCTGATGATGCCGGCCACACTGGCAGTCTCGGTCGCCCAGGTGAGCCTCGTAATTAACACCCACATTGCGGCGCGCCTTGAAACCGGGAGCGTATCCTGGCTCTCGTATGCCGACCGCTTAATGGAGTTTCCCACGGCCCTGCTGGGCGTGGCCCTCGGTACAGTGCTCCTGCCAAGCCTCACCCGGGCTCACAGCACGGGAAGCGCCCAAGAGGTGTCGGCGCTTATCGACTGGGGTCTTCGTCTCGTGGTCGTTCTGGCCATCCCCGCTGCGGTCGGACTCGCCATTCTGTCGATCCCCTTAGCCGCTAGCCTCTTTCACTACGGCGCCTTTACTGCCAAAGACATGGAAATGACCGGTATGGCCATGCAGGCCTACGCGGTAGGGCTTCTGGGGCTTATCGCGGTAAAGGTGCTTGCCCCAGGCTTCTACGCCCAGCAAGACATTCGCACGCCGGTGAAGATTGCCCTGGCCACCCTGGTTCTCACACAGTGCTTTAACCTTGTACTCGTCCCCTTGCTGGGGCATGCGGGACTGGCGCTTGCCACCGGCCTGGCGGCCTGCTTCAATGCCGGGCTTCTCTGGTGGAAGCTTCGCGGTCGCGGTACCTACAGGGCCGCCCCAGGCTGGGCTTGGGTATGGCTGAAGGTTCTCGTCGCATCGGCGGCAATGGGGCTCGCCTGCTTCTTTCTGGCCAGCCAGGTGCACTGGGCAGCGGCCCAGGCCACGCCCTTCCTGCGTATGGGCATGCTCTTGGGAATTATTCTTGTTGCAGGCCTGGTCTACTTTGGCGGCCTAAGCCTGATGCGTTTATCCTGGCGGGGTCTGCTCAAGGCGCCAAAATCTGGTGGGGACGCAAGCCCCGACCAGGATGCACGCTAGAGAACTCCGCCAACCCAGTGCCCCAGGTCAGTGACAGCGACAACCCAAAAGCCAGCCCACTATTGCGTATGAACACTCCTTCGCAGCCCCGCTTCTCCATCCTGTTTATCGGGGGTGGGAATATGGCCCAGGCTATGCTTGCAGGCCTTATTCGCTCCGACGCCTTTTCCCAAGTCTCTATCCAGGTAGTTGAACCAGACGAGGGCAATCGCCAACGGATCAGCCGGCAATGGGGCGCGCGGGTATCGGTGGTTACAGCCTGCCAGTCACTCGCCTGGGCAGGGGGCAGTCGTAAATCCGATCTGCACGACCCGATACCCAATTGGATAATCTTGGCCGTCAAGCCACAGCATGCCCAGGAGGCTCTTGCCCCCGTGAGCCAGCAGGTTATGGGCGTGCCAGGCGCAACGAGCCTGTTATCCATCGCCGCAGGCCTGACCATCGCAAGCCTACAAAAATTTTCCGGGTTACAGGCCGTCGTGCGCACCATGCCAAACACACCTGCCATGGTGCAGCAGGGCATTACGGGGGCCTATGCCGTGCCACAACTCTCGGCCGAGGCACGGGCACAGGCCGACAGCATCCTGCGCTGCCTCGGCGCGGTGGTTTGGGTAGAAGACGAAGGCCTGCTCGATGCCGTTACTGCGGTATCAGGTTCTGGCCCGGCCTATGTCTTTTATTTTCTGGAAGCCTTTGCAGCCGCGGGAGAGAAACTAGGCCTATCGGCAGACGAGAGCTATAGCCTGGCCCTGCAGACAATCAAGGGCGCTATTGCTCTTTTGGAAAACAGCGGTGAAACACCTGCTTCTCTGCGTACCAAGGTCACGTCCAAGGGGGGGACTACTGCCGCAGCCCTGGCCATTTTGCAGAGTCACCCTGGCGGGCTGGGCCCGCTTATGGATATGGCCCTTAGGGCAGCGCATCACCGGGCGCAGGAGTTGTCTCGCCAATAACGGCTGCGCCCCTGAGGGGGCCGTACACTTACCATCGCGCGAGACCGACCACCATGCCAAGCCAGAGCAGAGCCCCGATCCAGTGACTCTTTAGAAACACGTAAAGGCTATCTTCGCGGGTCCGGCTTCGCAGCCGGCGCGCAAGAAACACACCATAAAAACAGGCTATTGCGCAGAAGATCAGGTATCCAGCCCCCAAGGGGAAGAACCAGGTTAGACCAGCCATGCCGGCGAGAAACACCATCTGCAGCATCACTACTGCAGTCCAGTCATGCTGGCCAAGACTGATGGCGCTACTTTTGAGCCCTAGCCTTAGGTCATCGTCGCGATCGACCATGGCATAAGCAGTATCGTAGGCTACCACCCAGGCTAGGTTCAGTATCCAAAGCCACCATCCGATGGGTGGCACTTCGCCCAGCGTATCGGCAAAGGCCATCGGGATTCCAAAGCCAAAGGCCATGCCCAGAACAACCTGCGGATACGGGAAGAACCGTTTGAAGAAAGGATAGGCGGCTGCGAGAAATGCCGCAACAAGTGCAAATTGCTTTGCGAGGTCGTTAAGAAAAAACAAGAGGCTCGCACTTGCAGCAAGCAATACCAGGGCATAGACCACCGCCCCGGCAACAGACAACTCACCAGTAGCCAATACCCGCTGCGCGGTTCTCTTCACGTAGCCATCAAACTTACGATCAGCAAGGTCATTTAAAACGCAGCCCGCAGCCCGCATCAGAAAGGTTCCAACGACAAAGACGAGAAGGCGTGGTAGGTCGGGAACCCCCTGGGCAGACAGCCAGAGGGCCCACAGGGTGGGCCACAACAAAAGCCATGTACCCACCGGTCGATCAAAGCGGCCAAGCCTCCAGTAGGCGCTAGCCCGGGCACGAAACCTTCCACCGTTGTCTAGTGTTGCCATGCCCGAATTGTGCAGTAATTACTTGGGTCGGCTGGGTTCGGGAATCTTAGCCACAGGAATCTGAAGCCCACCCTCTTGAAAGGACTTCAGCTTCTTTGGGCCAACTCCAGGAACGCGACGGGCGAAGTCTTGCGGGCTTTTGAACGGGCCATTCTTCTGCCGCTCGGCGATAATCCGGGCAGACATACTCGGGCCAATTCCCCGAATAGTCTCAAGCTCGGCCGCACTGGCCTGATTCGGATTGATCGCCGCCCAGGTCTGCTGCGGATTTGCAAGCGCACACAGGACCGCGGCCACTAGGGCAACAATCCATTGCCGAGGATAAGGCATCGCAAAACGATTAAATGCGGAAAAAAACAGCTTCATCGCTAACCTCCATGGAAAAAAGGGAGGCTTAGGCTAGCGAGGTCGAGGGCGATTAAGCTTCAGCCAAAGGGCGGGCATTACCCGCAAGGGGGGTGAGGGAATCCCATGCCATACAACCCGGGCACTGCCAGTAATGCTGCTCGGTTCGAAAGCCACAGAGGCTGCACAAGTGACGGCCCGCATATGCCCCCCTAGGATGACTCAGCCGGGGATGGTCTGGCCAGAGAGCGGCTGCGCTCGCCAGGTCTCCCATCTCGACATAGCAGTGAAAGCGCAGACTTTTGTTGTCTGGCTCTGGGCCGGAACGATTCAACGAGGCAAGAACATCTGCCCAACGACGCTGCTGCTGAAACATCACCACCTCGAACCGGGACGCCTGCTCGGACAGAGGCGTAGTTCGTAGCTCAGTAAGGCAGGCCTCCGCGCGGTCCATGATGCCAGCGGCAAGATAGTCTTGGGCAAGCTCAAGCAATAGTTCCTGCGAAAGACTGGTAGCAAGCCGATCGCGGGCAAGCAGCGAGAGTCTCACCTCAATGGCCCTATCGGGCTCACCTTGTTGGCGAAAAAGATTCGCCAAGGCGCGCTGAATTCCCAGCAGATCCGGCGACTCGCGTGCCGCCTCAAGCAAAGGGTCGACCGCCCGCTGACGGTCTCCTACGGAAAGGGCCTGAATCGCCTTTACCAGACCACTGAGGTTGACTGCCCGTCGAGAACGGCCTTGGCGAATCTCAATACGCGCGGTGAGCCAGCCAAATGCAAACAGAAGCGGCAGAACGAGAAGCCAGAAAGGGTCAACCTGAATCATGGGGCTGGTTGACCCGCTGACGAAGCTCTTTACCCGGCTTGAAATGCGGTACCTTTTTGGCGGGAACGGACACCAGCTCACCAGATTTTGGATTGCGACCAACCCTCGGGGGACGGCTATTGACAGAGAACGTGCCAAACCCCCGAATCTCGACGCGCTGCCCGCGCACGAGTGCCGTGGTAAGGGCATCCAGAAGCACTCGCACTGAGACCTCGCAGTCGCGCTGGCCAAGCTGGGTCGCCTGACCCGGAGCGGCGGCATTCAGTCGATCGGTAAGACGCTGAATGAGCTCGGACCGGGTCATTGGTTAAAGCCAGACATCACAGAGCGGACGCGATGCAATGTCGGAGCCTAGAGACGGCTAGTCGCGAGAATCAGACTGTCCATCGAGCTTGGCCTTAAGCAGCGCGCCCAGATTGGTGGTACCCGAAGATGCGCTGCTTTCTGCCGCCATCTTCTGCAGCACATCGGCCGCCTCGGCAGAGTCTTTGGCCTTGATTGACAGGTTGATAGACCGTGTCTTGCGATCCACGTTGACGATCATGGCCTCGACAGTGTCGCCCTCCTTGAGGTGGGTGCGCGCATCCTCCACGCGCTCGCGGGAGATATCGGAGGCACGCAGATAGCCTTCGACGTCATCAGACAGGGTAACGACAGCACCCTTGGCATCGACCGACTTCACGGTTCCGGTGACGATGGCGCCCTTCTCGAGCTTGTTGGCATAGCCCGCAACGGGGTCGCCCTGAAGCTGCTTAATGCCCAAGGAAATGCGCTCGCGCTCGACATCAATGGCCAGCACCACAGCCTCGACCTCGTCGCCCTTTTTGAAATTGCGTACGGCCTCCTCTCCGACTTCTGTCCAGGAGAGATCAGACAAGTGCACCAGGCCATCGATATTTCCGGGAAGCCCCACAAAGACACCGAAATCAGTAATCGACTTGATCTGTCCACGTACCTTGTCCCCCTTGTTGGCGGTGGCCGCAAACTCCTGCCAGGGATTCGCACGGCACTGCTTCATACCCAGCGAAATACGGCGACGCTCGCCATCAATTTCCAGAACCATGACCTCGGTGTCATCACCCACCTGCACCACCTTACCCGGTGTGACGTTCTTATTGGTCCAGTCCATTTCAGACATGTGTACCAGGCCCTCGATACCGGGTTCAATCTCTACAAAGGCACCGTACTCAGTGATGTTGGTCACCTTGCCAAATAGGCGTGAGCCCTGGGGATACCGGCGGGCGATGCCATCCCAGGGGTCGTCCCCGAGTTGCTTAATGCCGAGCGAAACGCGATTTTTGTCTTGATCGAAGCGCAGCACCTTGGCCGTGACTTCCTGGCCAATGGTGAGCACCTCAGAGGGGTGACGGACACGGCGCCAGGCCATGTCGGTAATGTGCAAGAGGCCATCAATTCCGCCGAGGTCAACAAACGCGCCGTAGTCGGTGATGTTCTTAACCACACCGGTCACGGTGGAGCCTTCTTTGAGGTTATCTAGTAGTTTGGCGCGCTCCTCGCCCATGCTGTTTTCAATGACCGCGCGACGGGACAAAACAACGTTATTGCGCTTGCGGTCGAGCTTGATCACCTTGAATTCGAGGGTTTTACCCTCAATGTGCGAGGTGTCCTTCATGGGGCGGGTATCCACCAGCGACCCAGGCAGAAAGGCACGAATGCCGTTGGTCATCACGGTGAGGCCACCCTTCACCTTACCTGTTACCGTTCCGGTAACCAGTTCACCGGCCTCGAGGGCTTTTTCGAGACTAAGCCATGCGGCAAGACGCTTGGCGCGATCGCGCGACAGACGGGTTTCGCCGCGGCCATCTTCGAGTGATTCGATGGCCACCGAAATAAAATCACCTTCACTGACATCGACTTCTCCCCGGTCATTCAGAAACTCTTCCAGGGGAATAAAGCTTTCGGACTTTAGGCCCGCGTTAACCACCACATGGTTCTGATCAATACGAATCACCTCGGCGGTGATTACTTCGCCCGCGCGCATTTCCTGACGGGCAATGGACTCCGCAAACATTGCGGCAAAAGACTCAGGCGCTGCGGCGCCAGCAACAGAGGTTTCAAGAGACATTCGTTAAGGTTTCCAAAAACACACCGCCAGACAGCGCTAGCGGTGGAGTAACGCGCAACTGCGCAAAAAATGCCGAGGCTAAGGGCTAGTCAGACCGACGGGAGCGGTATGCCTGCAAAATGGCCTCGACGGCCTGTGGAATTGTCTTACTCGTAGTGTCGAGAAAGACAACGCCGGACCCTTCGACGTACCTAAGTGGCGCAACCGCCCGAGACGAATCTCGCGCATCGCGCGCCTGTAAGTCTGCCAAAAGGTCTTCTAGTTTAGCGGGAATTCCTTTGTCTATCAATTGCTTGAACCGGCGTTCGGCCCTGGACTGCACAGAGGCCGTCAAAAAGATCTTGGTCTGCGCCCGCGGAAAGACCACCGAGCCCATGTCACGGCCATCGGCAACAAGCCCCGGGGCCCGGGCAAAGTCGCGCTGACGGCGCAAAAGGGCGGTACGTACCTCTGGCAGGGCGGCTATTTCAGAGGCCCGGTTTCCCACGGCTTCGGCCCGAATGGCCTCGGTCACCTTCACCCCGTCAAGCCAGACCTCTGCCTGGGCAAAGCCGATGTCCAGGCCTGCTGCCACGCTGGCCAGGGCGGCTTCATCGTGATGGGGAAGACCCAGCTGGACTGACTTGAGAGCAAGCAGTCGATACAAAGCGCCGCTATCGAGGTAATGAAAGCCAAGCGCCTCGGCGACGCGAGCGGCAACCGTGCCTTTGCCCGAGGCGGTAGGGCCATCGATGGCAATCACCGGAACCGCCTGGGCGCAGATATCGGCAAAGACATCAAAATAGCTGGGGAAGGTTTTGGCCACGCACCCCGGGTCGCGGATCGTCACCGTTCGCAGCTGTTCTGAGCCAGAAAAAGCGGACGTGCCCTGAGTCTTTTGCAGCGAACCACCAGGCAGAGGGTCGGCCGCATGCCGAAAACTTAGCAGAGAAAAGCTCATGGCCACCCGGTGGTCGTCGTAGGTGTGTACCTCGGCCGAGCGAAGCTGGGCGGGGGGGTGCACCCGGATGAAGTCGACCCCTTCCTCCACCTGAGCGCCAAACTTACGGGCCTCGGTGGCCATGGCCGCAATACGATCAGTCTCTTTGACTCGCCACGACCCGATATTGTGCAGACGGGAACTCCCGTCAGCGTAAAGTGCTAGGGGTACCAGCGTCATTGCCGCATCAGGAATATCGTTACAGTCGAGGTCAATTGCTCTGAGCAGAGGGCGCCCATCGGGGCTTCTTCGGCCTGCGGCGACTTCGATAAAGTCTTCGCCCCAGACTACCTGCGCACCCATCTTTTCAAGCGCATTGGCAAACCGGATGTCCCCCTGTCGGCTGGCCTGCCCCACCCCAGTAACCCGCACCGGTCCGCCCCCCAGAAGCCCTGCAGCCAGAAAATACGATGCCGAAGAGGCGTCACCCTCAACCATCAGCTGAGCGGGGGCCTGCAATCCAACGCTGGAATGGGGCGCCCGCAGTGCCAAGACTGCCGGGCTTACTGTGAACTGCGCTCCTGCAGCCCCTGCTGGGTCGGCGGCGGGCTCGGTGACCGCCACCCCAAAGCGGGCCAGCATATCGCAGGTTAAGTCGATATAGGGGCGGCTGATAAGGTCGCCATCTACCCGCACGGTGACCGGCATGCCCCACTGACAGGCAAACAAGGGCGCAGCCTGCAGCAACCCCGTAAGAAACTGACTAGAGGTACTAGCCCGAACGGTGATCCTGTCGACGGGTGGTAGCACGGCCGCACGCACCCGCAGCGGCGGGTAGCCCTCGGCCTGGAGATAATCGATCTGGGCACCGATCGCGCGTAAACCCTCCACCAGATCGCCAATCGGCCGTTCATGCATGCGCGCCACACCCTGCAGCACCACGCAGCCTTCTGGCTGCCCTGCACCGGCCGCCTGCAATGAGAGCGAGGCCACCAGCACCGGTAGGAGCGTACGAATAGTGAGCCCAGAATTACCCACGAAGAGGACTAACGGGGCATCAGCGCTGCCCCTGTTGGGAAACCTCCCTGCTACGCCCTGCACCAGTGTTCTTCCATCCACCGCGTCTTCTATCGAGACGCCTAGGCTGCGCAGGCTCTGCACCATCACAGCCGTATCGTCGGAGACCAGCAGCCCGTTTAATTCGGTCTGGCCTCGGGCAATCGCGGCCAGCAGCAGGGCGCGATTCGACAGGCTCTTACTGCCAGGCAGGCAAACGGTGCCGCAGGCAGCATCTCGCAGGTCTAGGGTAATTTGAGACACGGTCATTTCGAGAGAGACGTCTACTGGAAGCCCCGTCGCCAAGTAGCCGCACGTTCGAGCAGCTGGGTAAGTGCGGCACGGTCACCGGTCATGAGTGCCTGGGCAAGCTGCTGCATCACCGCATTCCATTGGGGCATCAGCCCCAAAATGGCTTGGCGGTTCTGCAACAAGATATCGGCCCAGAGGTCTGCCGACGAGGCCGCTATCCGGGTGGTGTCCCGTAGTCCGCCACCATAGAGAGTCTGCGCTGCAACGGCCGAAGGGCGCGCCGCCAAGAGGGCAGCCAGGCCATAGGCCACCAGATGCGGAAAATGGCTAATGTCGGCGAGCAAGGGGTCGTGGTCTTTGATGGCTAGTCGGCTGGGAATGCCGCCAAGGCCTGCCCAGAAAGCTTCCACCTGACCGACCGCGGCCTGCGAAGCGTTCTCTAGAGGGGAAATCAGCACCCGCGCCTGTTCGAAGAGATTGGCACTGGCGGCCTGAGGTCCGTGGCGCTCGGCACCGGCCATGGGGTGACTGGGTACAAAAACCTCAGCGAAACCGGGCGCCGATGATGACTGTGTTGCCTCTGGCCGCATTGCCTCAATAACCGCCTGCTTAGTGCTTCCAATTTCAGTAACCCAGGCCCACGGCTGATGCCTATGATGCTCGGCAAGCACGGGCAGCATGGCGGCAAGCAGCGACACAGGTGCCGCCAAAACCACCGCGCTGCCCGAAGGCTCTGCCACTGGCTGCGCCTGGCAGGCCGCCAGAGCATCTGCAAGCGTGAGAAATCCGCGATCGATCAGGCCCAGGTCTTGGGCCTGCAGGGCATGGTGGGGATCCACCCCCCAGACCTCTTGGGCCTGCCCGCGACTGCGCACTGCCGCAGCAACCGATCCCCCCATCAGCCCGGTGCCAACGACCAGCAGTCGCCCGATCACCCCCCTACCCTCGTCTCCGGTACTGCCGACGCCGCGAGACGCGCAAGAGCCTGCGGCATCGCACGCAGTAATGCGGCATTTTCTTCAGGCGTACCAACGGATATACGCAGATGGGATGGCAGACCATAGCCCTGCACAGGACGGGTAATCACGCCTGCCGCCAATAAGGCCTCAAAGAGCGCCTGCCCGGATCGCTGGCCCGGATGGGGCAGCTGCGAAAGGTCGGCAAGAACGAAGTTTCCCCAGGACGGCGGGCACGCAATACCAAAACCGGCGAGGCCTTCGGTAAGCTGGGCGATTCCAGCGCGATTCAGCGCATAGGATCTGTCGAGAAACTCCTGGTCAGACAGAGCCGCTGCCGCTGCCGCCTGGGCCAGGCTATTGACATTAAATGGCTGGCGAACGCGGTTAAGCAGATCGGTAACGGGCGCGCTGGCAACACCATAGCCCACCCGAAGCCCCGCCAGGCCATAGGCTTTGGAGAACGACCGCGATACCAGCAAATTGGGGAATTCCTGCACCCAGTCCAGGGCCCGGTATCGATCCTCAGGTGGCAGATATTCGGTATAGGCCTCATCGAGCACCACCAGCACCGAAGATGGCATCGCCCGAATAAATGCGTGGATCTTTTCTCCAGGAATAAAGCTTCCCGTGGGGTTGTTGGGATTGGCCAGCCAGACCACTGTCGTGGCGGGTGTGACTGCCCTTGCCATAGCCTCGAGGTCGTGGCCAAGGTCTGCGGGATTTGCGGGAACCACGACTAGCCGGGCGCCCACGGCCTGCGAGGCCAAGGCATAGACCGCAAAGGCATGTGCACTCATGACCGACTCGGTACCCGGCCGCAGAAAGGCATGGGCAACCATTTCCAAGATATCGTTGCTCCCGTTTCCTAGGGTGATCTGCTCGGGCCGCAGGCCAAAACGGCTAACCAGTGCGGACTTTAGGTCAAACCCGTTGCCATCAGGATAGCGCCCCAGATCGCGTGCTGCCTCCTGCATCGCTACCTGGGCCTTTGGGCTCATGCCCAAAGGGTTTTCATTGGACGCAAGCTTTACCACCTGGTCTTCACGAAACCCATAGGCACGGGCAATGTCGGCAATCGGCTTACCCGGCTGATAGGGCGCTATTGCGCGAATGTAGTCTGGGGCCTGGTCGGAGATCTGCATAAAGATATTCTGGCTAGTCACGGGTTGGGGTTGGAGGTGCCTGAGGGGCTACTGCTGCGGGTACGTTTGCAGGTGCGTCTGCAGGTGACTTTGGATCTAAGCCAGAGGCAGAGAGCTTCTCAAACAGGGGGTATGAACCGAGCAACTTATACATGCCGGCAGTCTTTTGAATTTCGGCCAAGGCCAGCGCAACCGACGAATGCGTTTTGTGCCCCACCAGATCAACATAGAAAAAGTACTGCCAGGCGCCACCCCCGAGGTTTCGGGCAGGACGCGACTCAAACCGTTTCATGGAGACGCCATGCCGAGCCAAAGGCTCAATGAGTGAGAGCATCGCACCCGCTTTATCGGGTACCGAGAGAATCAGAGAGGTCTGATCCAGGCCGCAGCCGGCAGGGCTAAACCTGCCAAGCGCCGCAAACCGGGTGCGGTTGGAGGGATCGTCTTCGATACGCTCGGCAAGCACCGTTAAACCGTACAGACCCGCAGCCGCCTGGCCGGCAATCGCCGCCAGGCGTGGATCTTCTGCAGCCATCTGGGCTGCGTGACCGTTACTAGCGACTGCCACCCGTGCGGCGCCTGGCAGATTGCGGTCTAGCCAGCCCTGACACTGTGCCAAGGCCTGAGCATGGGCAACCACTTCACGCACCTGCTGCAGATCCCCCGTTTTGTGTAATAGGCAGTGGTGAATCGGAATAGACACCTCTGCGCAGATCTCCAAAGGCGTGGAGAGAAGAAGGTCGAGTGTTCGGCCCACAGTGCCCTCGATCGAATTTTCCACCGGCAGCAAAGCAAGATCGGCAAGACCTGTTTCCGCCTTGCGCAAGGCCTCATCGAGCGAGGCGCAGGCAATGGCCTCAACCTGATGGCCAAGCAATGCACGTACCGCCTGCTCGCTGTAGGTACCGACGGGGCCAAGATAGGACACCTTCAAGACATGCTCCAGTGCCCGACACCCTGAAATAATCTCGACAAAGATCGCGGCAATTGCAGTATCTGGAAGTGCGCCGCCTTCTGTCCGGTTCAGGGCGCAGAGCCGCTCGAGTATGGACACCTCGCGTTCGGGCCGGTACACGGGGGCCCCAGCGAGCTGCTTGGCCTGACCCACCTGTTTAACCACTTCGGCCCGCTGCACAAGAAGCCGCACGATCTCATCATCGATGGCATCGATACGATCGCGCAAGGGGCGAAGATTGTCACCAGACATTAGCCATGCGCCTTCTCAAAGGCCTTCATGTAGTTCACTAGCTGTCGAGCGCCCTCAACGGGCATGGCGTTATAAAGGCTTGCCCGAAGGCCTCCCACTGCCTTGTGGCCCTTCAGGTTGAGCAGCCCAGCCTGCTGGGCGCCCTGCAGAAAAGGCTCATAAAGACGGTCATCAGGAAGAAAAAACGGAATATTCATTAGCGACCGCGCAGCCGTATCGACATAGGCCCGATAAAACCCGGAGCTATCGATGGCATCGTAGACCATAGCTGCCTTGGCCTGGTTTCGCTTCTGCATTTCCTGTACGCCCCCCTGATCAATAAGCCATTCAAAGACCAGCCCCGCCATGTAGATTGCAAAGGTAGATGGAGTATTGAGCAGAGAATTATTTTCAAGCACCTTACGGTAGTCAAAGACACTGGGACAGGTAGGCTGCGGTTTGGGGACGCGATCCTGGATAAGTCTTTTTTGCAGAATGACGAAGGTAAGCCCTGAGGGCCCGATGTTTTTCTGCGCCCCGCCGTAGGCCAGGCCAATCTGGGAAAAATCCATGGGCCGCGAAAGCACATGCGACGACATGTCGATAATCAACGGGACGTTCGGCGCCCCCAGGTCTTTCATTTTGGGAAACGCGTGGTACTCGACACCACCAATCGTCTCGTTGCCACAGATATGTAGATAGCTGGTGTCAGGGCGCACCTGCCACTGATCTTGCGCAGGAATATAGCCAAAGGCAGGGTGGGCATCGGTTGGCGCGGCAGCAGAGGCCGCAAGGTGAACATCACCGTACTTGCGGGCCTCATCAATAGACTTCGCCGACCAGTGCCCCGTGTGCACGTAGTCACACTTTGCATTCACGCCCAGAAGGTTCATTGGAATGATGGCATTTTGCGCCGTCGCACCCCCCTGCATAAACAAGACCTCGTGGTCGGGCCCAAGGCCAAGCAGGGCGCGAAAGTCCGCTAGGGCCTTCTCATGGATCCTTGAGAAGAGAGGCCCACGATGGGTCATTTCCATGACCGACATGCCTGTACCACCCCAGCTGAGCATCTCTTGGGCCGCCCGTGCGAGGACCGGTTCAGGCAAGACTGCAGGGCCAGGGGCAAAGTTAAAGGGGCGCGAGGACATGGCTAGGGGACATGGGCGAAAAGGGAAAGCACATAGGGTATCGAAAATGCCGACACGGCTGTAGTGGCGACCACCGCTGTGGCGCTCAGGGTAACACCTTGGTTGTAGCGCTGGGCCAAGAGATAGGTATTTGCGCCCGCAGGCAGCGCGGCCATGGTGGTGAGTACTCCCACCGTAAGCGGCGGGAGATCGAGGATCCAGGCAGCCACCAGGAACACCAACAGAGGATGTAAGACCAGTTTGAACAAGATTGCGGGCGCAACTGCACGCGGCTCAATCTGGTTACGGCTATGGTAGATCGATGCCCCGAGAAGCATCAGGCAGCAGGGGATGGCAACCTGGCCCATCGACAAGAGGGTGGAGTCCAGCAACAGGGGCAGTTCAAGGCCTAGGCTGCTTACCAAGAGGCCCAGCATGATGGGAATGACCACCGGGTGCAGTACCGCCATCTGTACCAGTTGCTTCGCAGTCATAAGCCGGCTGCGCCGAGACCGGCCTTTAGAGGACATCTCAAAGCCCACGACAGAGAGCCCGAGAATCACCAGCGAGTGCATGGTGAGTACGGTTAACAGGACCACGAGACCATCAGGCCCAAAGAAGAGCTTCACCACCGGAATACCCACCATGACATTGTTCGAGAACGTAGAGGCAAGCGCTAGGGAGACTCCCACCCCGCTTGAGATTCCCCGTCGCTCGTCTGGGGTGGCTGAAGGCCCAAGACCGTCGCGAACAGAGGGCGATGGATCGCCGCGATTGTCGCTGCGATTGTCAGTGCGATAGATGCGGGCCAAAGCGGTACGCGTGGCCAGCAGATAGACCAAAGCAAATACCAGCACGGTAGCTGAGAGATAGCTAATGATCGGAAGAATACTCAGGGCTTCGAAGTCAACCGTCGCCATCGCCCGAAATAAGAGCGCAGGCAGAAACACCTTAAGGACCAGACTGGAAAACAGATTGGTCGAGGCCTCATCAATCCAGCCCATCCGAGCCACCAGAATGCCCACGGCAACAATCAGAAAAACCTGTAGCAGGGCATCGGTCATGTCAGCAAAGACCAGCGAAATGAGGCGTCCGGCGCCGGCGGGGCTTTGCAGCGAGTGCCGGCTAGCCCTGCCCAGAGTCTGGGGGAGGCGAGACCTGCTCAGGGGCGTCCGTTTCTGCGATGCGCTGCACGCCTACCAGGATGCTTCCACCATCAACTGCAATCAGGGTGACACCCTGGGTAACGCGGCCAAGGGCACGCACCTCGGCAACCCGGGTGCGCACTACAACGGCCTTATCGGTAATGAGCATGATCTCGTCGGTCTCGCTTACCATGCAGGCGGCTACCACCTTGCCGTTTCGGGCCGACGTTTGAATGGCAATCATGCCCTTAGTGCCGCGACCATGCCGGGTATGCTCCGAGATTAAGGTACGTTTGCCGTACCCATTCTCCGTAGCCGTTAAGACAAACTGGTTCTCGTCTTCGGCCACGATCATGCTAATGACTTCCTGGCCAGCATCAAGCATCATGCCACGCACGCCGCGCGCCTCGCGGCCCATCGGACGCACATCGTCTTCAGCAAACCGTACCGCCTTACCCGCGTCGGAGAAGAGCATGACGTCGTGCTCGCCATCGGTGATGGCAGCACCGATCAGGTAGTCGCCATCGTCGAGTGAGCAGGCAATGATGCCGCGCTTTAAGGGGCGGGCAAAGGCATTCAAGGGGGTCTTCTTCACAGTACCCAGGGCCGTAGCCATAAACACATAACGGTTTTCTTCAAACCCCTTCACGGGAAGAACAACCGTGATCTTTTCCCCCTCTTCCAAGGGCCAAATATTGACCAAGGGCTTGCCCTTAGAGGCACGAGACCCCTGAGGCACCTCGTATACCTTGAGCCAGTAGACTCGGCCTCGGTTCGAAAACGCCAAGATGGTGTCGTGGGTGTTAGCAATAAAGAGCTGGTCGATCCAGTCGTCTTCTTTGGTGGCTGTGGCGCTCTTTCCCCGGCCTCCGCGCCGCTGCGCCTGGTACTCAGACAACGGCTGGCTCTTCATGTAGCCCGTGTGGGTAAGGGTGACCACCATGTCCTGCGGGGTGATCAGGTCTTCAGTTTGCAGCTCCTCGGCATTGTGCTCGATAACGGATCTGCGAGCGTCGCCAAACTCTTTACGCACAGCCTCAAGCTCATCGGCCATGATCTGGGTAATGCGTGCGGGCTTAGACAGAATATCGAGAAGATCTGCAATGGCTTCGATTACCTCCTTGTATTCGGCCACGATCTTGTCTTGCTCGAGACCGGTGAGGCGCTGCAGACGCATCTGCAAAATTTCCTGGGCCTGGATATCACTGAGCCAATAGCCATCGGCTTTTAAGCCATAGTCTGCAGAGATACCCTCTGGCCGAAACGCCTCTGGCACGGTAGTTTCCGTTGCCCGGGCCAGAAGCTCCTGCACCAGCGCCGCACCCCAGGCACGCCCCATGAGCCCCTGCTTGGCCTCGGTGGGGCTTGGCGATGCCTTAATCATGGAGATCATCTCGTCCATGTTTGATACTGCAACCGCGAGCCCTTCTAGGACATGGCCGCGGTCACGGGCCTTACGCAGCGCGAACACCGTGCGACGGGTAACCACCTCGCGACGGTGACTGAGAAACGCCTCGAGCATCTGCTTGAGGTTTAGCGTGCGCGGCTGGCCATCGACCAGCGCCACCATGTTCATGCCAAAGCTATCTTGCAGCTGGGTGTTCTTATAGAGATTGTTAAGCACCACCTCGGGCAGCTCACCGCGCTTAAGCTCGATGACCACCCGCATGCCCGACTTATCGGATTCGTCACGAATATCAGAGATGCCTTCGATGCGCTTTTCGTTAACCAGTTCGGCCATGCGCTCTTGCAATACACGCTTGTTTACCTGATAGGGAAGCTCATCGATGATGATGGCCTGTCGGGCGCCCTTGTCGATATCCTCAAAGTGGGTCTTTGCACGCATGACACAACGGCCACGGCCGGTACGATAGCCCTCCCGAACCCCTTCAATGCCATAGATGGTTGCAGCAGTGGGAAAGTCAGGCGCAGGGATGCATTCCATCAGCTCATCTACCGTTACCTCAGGCGATTCCAGAAGCTTCAGGCATGCGGCAACAACCTCAGAGAGGTTATGTGGCGGAATATTGGTGGCCATTCCCACCGCAATTCCCGATGAGCCATTGATCAGCAGGTTGGGTATCTTTGCGGGGAGTACCAGGGGCTCTTTTTCGGAGCCGTCGTAGTTGGGGCCAAACTCGACTGTGTCTTTGTCAAGGTCTTCGAGAAGCTCGTGGGCAATTTTTGCCAGGCGAATCTCGGTGTAACGCATGGCTGCAGCGTTATCGCCGTCTACGGATCCAAAGTTTCCCTGGCCATCGACGAGCATGTAGCGCAGGGAGAAGTCCTGGGCCATGCGTACGATCGTGTCATAGACCGCAGAGTCGCCGTGCGGGTGGTACTTACCAATAACGTCACCGACAATACGGGCAGACTTTTTGTATGCGCGGTTCCAGTCGTTATTAAGCTCGTGCATGGCAAATAACACCCGACGGTGCACGGGTTTTAGACCGTCGCGCACGTCGGGAAGCGCCCGCCCCACAATAACGCTCATGGCATAGTCGAGGTACGACCGCCGCATTTCTTGTTCTAAGCTGACAGGCAGCGTTTCTTTTGCGAAGGAATCCATGGCGCTCTAATGGAGAGGAAGGGAAAAAACGACTGATTTTTGAAAAAACCGGGGAAATCGGCGAAACGCAAGATTTTACCGGTTTTAAGGGGGTTTCGCTTGGAGCAAATACCCCCCCTTGGCAAGCCCTTCTAAGGGCCCTATAGGCTTGAAGAGCCGCAGAAAATCGGGAGAGGGTGTTTTTTCCCCGGCGGAGAACCGCTAGCCTGCCGGAGAAATCGTTCGTAAGTCGGTAACCACTTCGGAACCGAATTGCGGTGAGAGAAGGTAGCCCACCATACGCCGGGCTACGTCCTCGGGCTTTTGCAGCGCGCCACTTTCTTTAAGGGCATCAAACCTGGGCCGCATGGGAAAGGCCTCGATCGCAGTAGACCGCACCTGCGCCTGCATCTCGGTATCGATCACGCCGGGAGCCAGGCTCGCGATGCGAACCGGGTTACTTTGCGCGTCCTGCTCCAGGGCCATACAGCGGGCATGGTGGTCAAGCGCCGCCTTGGTGGCGCAGTAGACATTCCAGCCGGCATAGGCCGTGCGGGCTGCGCCACTGGAGACATGCAGGATGCGCCGGTCGGCCTGCGGCCTTGCCTGCCGCACCATGGCATTGGCCAAGACCAAGGCGGCCCCGACATTCGCTGCCACCGACTGCAAAATCTGGGCGTCGTCTTGGCTCCCCACCAGGGCAATCGGCGTCAGGAGCCCTGCGTTGTTAATGAGAAAGACACGGTCTGCAGAAGCCAAGGCATCGCGCCACTGTTGCGACTGAACAAGACCGAGAAGCGCCTGCGCATCGGCGAGGTCTATAGCTGTCTGCATGAAGCCCTGCGCCCTAGCCTGTGAGGCACCGTCTGCCGGCGGCTTGGCGGCGGTAGGGGCGTTTGTTTTCCCCCCGGCACTAGGCATAGCAGAGCGTGACAGGCCCCAGACCTCACACCCGAGCGGCAATAACTCGGCCACCAGCGCGGCCCCCAGACCCCGGCTATGGCCGGTAACAATTACGAGCGTCTTCATGGTTGGAAGTTTGGCATGTTTTTTACCAAGACCCACCCCGCCTATTGCGTCCCAAGACCGGCAGGCGCATACTTCCCCTTCGTCATCGAAATTGGGGCCGACCTGGTTTCGACGTGGGTAGTGAAGGAGCGCAGGGCATACCGAGGACCGATTCCCTCGTAAATCCATTCGGAAATTAATAAACGCCAACGACGAGCGTTTCGCTCTCGCCGCTTAAACCCGGCGGGCGCTGCACTGGTTCTCTGATGGGCCAGGCGGGGTAAAACCCGCAGCAGTGTCATTTACATCAGATCGTCACCGGATAAGCCGTGGGTTCGGTGCCTAAAACAAGCGGATCGTCTGTGGCCGGCCTGTCGGTTGGCTAAGCCCCAGATTAAATTTAAATAAATCGACTAAGTATGTAGAACTGCCTTTGGATGACTTGCGGACGCGGGTTCGATTCCC
>JBMSYB010000021.1:0-30952 GCA_049426285.1 Burkholderiaceae bacterium | reverse complement strand
TGTAGGGCGAATGCAGTTTTTCCATGAGCGCATGGCCGAACAAACGCACCTGCCATTCCACCTTCCATTTTGAACGATGGGCGATAAATAGCGCCTGCCAGTTGTGGCGTTTTAATAGCTCTGTTACAAGGTCTGCGTTGCTTTGCACGACAACCACCGCCAGATTTTCATCCCACAGAGTCAGGGCATCGCGTACTGGCCCACGCGTCGTAACACTTCCAAGCCGCGAAATCTCTTCTTGCTGCAATCGATTCAACAGCGCCTTGGTCTTCGGCGCGGTAAGCCACATGATGGCGTTGTAGCGGTCGTGAAAGTTATCTCGCGTGGGAACACCGCCCGTCTGCGCGATAAACCCTTCGTAAGTCTGCCCAACAGGCAGTGCCTCTAGCGGCAGAAAATGCAAGGGCTTACCAAAACCAGTCGACAGACTTCGCTCTGCAGCCTGGGCATTGGACACCGATAGAAAATCTGCAAACGCAGCGGTCTGCGCAAGAGATACCAATAGAGAATCTGGAAACGCAGCGGTCTGCGCGAGGGATACCAACTCAGGGTTCTTCATTCCGCAGAAAAGGTTGTAAACCATCTCCGCAACTCCAAATGACGAGCGCAGTCAAACCCCGTGTCAGACAACAAACTGAAAATAAAAACCATCGTCTTTTTTAGACACCACAAGCCTGGGGTCAAACAAAAAGTCGCGCTGGTTTCGGGGATGGTCGGGCAGGTAGAGCTGGGTGGTTAATACCCGGCCATTGGCGGGCTGCACCTTTACATGCAAGTGGGGGGTTCTGCCCGGATACTCGCCAGGCAACAAAGTAGAAAGAGAAAACGCACCCTGCCGGTTGGCAAACTGGTGCCCCCGAAGCCGATAGCCCTGATTGTCATAGCGGCCCTGGTCGTCACACTGCCAGAAATCAAGTAAGGCCCCAGCCAGCGGCCGGCAGGCGCTATCCACCACTTGACCCTTGAGCACCATACGTGGGCCACGCATGTCGGCCTCAAGAAGACTCGCCCGTTCGGGCGACAGGGGCGTAAAGAACGGGCCTTCCATCTGCGGTGGAGTGCGCGACCCGCAGGCAGGAGTAGCGGGCAGCGACTGGGCAAGAGACTTACGCGAAGTAAGCACCCATGGGGCCGCCAACGTCGATGCGACGACGCCAGAGCCCAGGGTGAGCACCAGCTTTCGCCGTGAATTTCGATGACCAATACCCAAATGCATTTGACCGCCTTCTTGGCTCGGGATAAGAACGGGAAGATTTTTACTGTATTACAAAGAAAGGGATTGCGGCATGATTACCCTGCCCTGGCGTTTCCAGACAGCGGGCATGGCGGGTTACGCTAGCAGTAGAGCCAAGGGCGCCTGCCCTGGCCCGTATCACCACAATTCAGGAGGGGCGAATTAAGTGTATTTAGTAAACTGTCACCGTAATTGGCTGTTGGGGGTGCTGTTCGTGAGCGTTGTCACGCCGGCGCTGGGGTCTACGGCCCGGGTGCACGGCCTCGACTGGGACATTCACGAGGTCACCATCGCCCAGGTGCAAAAAATGGCGCAGGCCACGGGGTTTGTGAGCCGCGCAGAGAAAGAGGATGGGGGCTATGTCTACGAGTCTGGCTGGGTTCAGAAAAAGGGCTGGACCTGGCGCGCCCCATTTGGTGTTCCCGGCAAAGACAACGAACCAGCCGTGCACCTTACCTTTGATGAGGCGCAGTCGGTCTGTAAGTTTTACGGAAAGCGGCTCCCCAACGATAAAGAGTGGACTGAGGCGGCCTATCTAGAGCAGCGCAACGCACCACCGGCGGGGTTTATCAAAGGCAAACGGTATGCCTACCCCAATGGCGACTCTGCCTCTGTTAGCCATTGTCTCAGTGGCTGCGGCAACTACCAGGGTACCGCTCCGGCCGGCGCCTTAAACCGTGGCGTGGGCGCGGTGCCAGCCATGACAACCCCTGCTGGCGTAAATGGCCTCTTTGAGATGGGCGGCAATGTCTGGGAATGGGTCGATGCCGGCCGAGGCGATGAGCGCATTACCCGCAGCAGCTCCTGGTGGTACGACGCCAGCCGACAGCGCGAGAGTGATGTGGCAACAAAGCCAAAGGATACCCGCGTGGTCTACATTGGGTTTCGGTGTGTGCGATGACATGAATAATTAGTTGGTCTGCTATATCTCTCTGTAGGAGAGAGGGTTTGCCGCCAGACTACAACACCTGCGAGAGCCGTTTCGAATAGACCTTCATCGCGGGAATGATCGACTCTAAGTCTTTTGCGCTGCGCTTTGGCTTATAGGCCGTAGCACCAATTGCCGCAATAACGCGTCGCTCCCGATCAAAAACAGGAACCGACACACTAACCACGCCCATAATGTACTCGGAGTCGATAAGCGCATAACCCTGTGACCGCACCTTTGCAATACGTTCACGAAGAACATCGGGCGAGGTAATCGTCTGCGGTGTATAGGCCACCCAAGGACCAGCGCGAAGATACCGCTCAAAAATTCCTGGCTCCATTCCCGCAAGGAAGACATGCCCGCTGGCCACGCAATAAAGTGGCGCGGTCTGTCCCGGTTGGAACTGCAATATCATCGTGGCCCGCTCCACGATTAGCAGAAACTGCACCTCGCCCATAGACATAACGGTAAGACCATGTGTCTCTCCCGTCTCTTCTGCGAGTGCAGACAAGATACTCTGCGCCGGCGCATAAATGCCGGTGGAAGAAAACAGCGCTGACACCAGCTTCAAAAGCTTTTTGGTAGCGCCGTACTTACGCTCAATAAGTGTCTGCTGCAGTAAACCCGCACGTTCAAGCGACGCGATAAGCCGATAGGCCGAGGGTCTTGGAATATTCAGGATGTTCGTGAGGTCCGTTGCAGAGACTGCGCCAACATTAGCCACCAGGTGCAGAACAGAAAAAATGCGATCTATTGAGCCCCCTTCAATCAGCTCTTTTTGACTCATAGCGATGCCTTATCTATGTCTTAAATGTATGTCTGTAATTGAACCAGAACCTAGGACCGCTTGCGTCTCATATTTGAGAAATTAAAGGGGTCTATCAGTGATAGTAATTGTTGTTATTTAGATAACAAATTATTGATTTATAGATTGAAAAATTATTCTGAGTTACGGCGATTCTATTCGAAAAATGAGACAAGAAATTGTGTGACAGTGCAGTAATTGGGGCCTAGACTCTCCGGGCGGTTTGGGTTCTTTCGATTGATTTATTTTTCACGGGATGCTGATATGTCGATCAACACAAAGACTTTGAGAGCTGCAGTCACTATCGCCGCAGTATCTCTCTGCTTCGCAGTACAAGCGCAAGAACGGGCCAAGATAGCGGTACTCGAGGACATGTCCGGGCCACTGTCTGCCTCTACGGGTAATGGTTCGGTCATTGCTGCGCGGATGGCCATCACGGATGATCGGCTCGATAGGGTGCGGCACTGAATTTTTGATTTAGACAATACGCTTTATCCGGCAGAGCTTGGCATTCTGGATTCACTGCAGCAGCGATCTGTTGCCTTTATTCAAGAATCTCTGGGGGTTGATTACGACCAAGCCTCAGAACTTAAACAGGCGCTTTCAACCGAATACGGCACGATTGCCCGAGGCCTTGAGCTGCGCTATGGCATCGCGCAGACACGGTTCCATGGCTTTATCCATTCAGTACCTCTCAATGCCCTTAGACCAGATAGAGAGTTACAGGAAATTCTGCGGCGCCTGCCCGGAGAAAAACTGATACACACAAACGCCCCAAGACAACATGCAGACGCAGTGCTTGCCCGGCTTCAGATAGCCGAACTGGTAGATGCTATTTACGCAATAGAAGATGCTGCGGGAATTCCAAAGCCTTCAGAGAAGAACTATCAGCAGATGATCGCGCACATGGGTATTGACCCCGGCCGATCCTGTTTTTTTGATGACCAGGTTCGCAATCTTGTCTATCCCAAAACCATTGGCATGCTTACGGTTTTAGTATCCACAACAGACTCAGCAGCGCCGGCAGGCACAGGGCTTGACTGGCAGGCAGCCACGGTAACCGAATTTTTTCAGTTACCGTAGCGCCACCCTTCGGGTTAATGGGCCAGCATTAGTTTTTTTATCTTTTTAAGCGCCGCAGCCTCTATCTGACGAACCCGCTCTGCCGACACGCCATACTCGGCGGCAAGGTCATGCAGCGTCGGGCCTTTGTCATCAGAGTCTGCCAGCCAGCGTGCCTGCACAATCGCCCGACTGCGGGGATCAAGCCCCTCAAGCGCAGTGCGCAGCTGCGCCCCCATTACCTGCGCCTCCTGGGCCTCGGCCACCAGATAGGCCGGATCGGCATTCTCGGCCGCAAGGCTGGCGATCGGACCTACCGTTTCGCCGTCATCGTTCACGGGCTCTAAGGGCGTATCGCCCCCCGACAGGCGGCGGTCCATCTCCATTACCTCATCGCGCGAGACGTTGAGTTCTCTGGCAATTAGCTGAGCCTGGTCGGTGGTTACCGCAGCATCCGCCCCCAGCGCCCGCTTGAGCGACTTCAGGTTAAAAAAGAGCTTGCGCTGGGCCTTGGTGGTGGCCACCTTCACCATCTGCCAGTTGCGCAGAATGTACTCGTGGATCTCTGCCTTGATCCAGTGCAGGGCGTAGGACACCAGCCGCACCCCTTGGGTGGGATCAAACCGTTTTACGGCCTTCATCAGGCCTACGTTACCCTCTTGAATCAGGTCGGCCTGGGGCAGCCCATAGCCCAGGTACTGGCGGGAAACCGCCACCACCAGCCGTAAGTGAGAGAGCACCAGCATGCGTGCGGCCTCGAGATCGCCCAGCGTACGAAACTTCAGGGCGCAGTCCTCCTCTTGCCTGGCAGACAACAGAGGGAACTGCTGCACGGCACGAATATAGCCATCCAGATTCGCCAAGGGCGAGAGCTGGGGCAGGGTTAATGCAGTCGTTGAAGACAGAACAGTCATAGGTAAATGTCCTCCTTACAGGTGATTTTAGCACTCGACCCCATAGAGTGCTAATAGTTTCCCTGGCCTTTTGTGTCCCTTACCGCTGTTTTCCACGTGCAGTTTCGCTGGGGGCCGGGTACCCCCCGCCCCAGAGGGCTCACACCCCATCGGGGTTTCCTCGTACCATTGGTCGCGCGCGCCTTCTGTCGCACCCCATTCCTTACGAAAGGCCCCCAGGCATGAAGTTTCGTTTTCCCATCGTGATCATCGACGAAGACTTCCGGTCCGAGAACACCTCTGGCCTGGGCATCCGGGCCCTGGCCGACGCCTTGGAAAAAGAGGGTATGGAGGTGCTCGGGGTGACCAGCTACGGCGACCTCTCCCAGTTTGCCCAGCAGCAGTCACGGGCCTCGGCCTTTATTTTGTCGATTGACGATGAGGAGTTTGGCGGTGGCAGCAAAGAAGAGGTGGCCCATGCCCTGAGAAGCCTGCGGGCCTTTGTGAGCGAAATACGGTTTCGCAATGCCGAGATTCCCATTTACATCTACGGCGAGACCCGCACCTCACGGCATATCCCCAACGACGTGCTGCGTGAACTGCACGGGTTTATTCATATGTTTGAGGACACCCCGGAGTTTGTTGCCCGGCATATTATTCGCGAGGCCAAGTCGTATCTTGATTCACTCGCGCCCCCCTTCTTTCGGGCCCTATTGCACTACGCCCAAGACGGGTCGTATTCCTGGCACTGCCCCGGGCACTCCGGTGGCGTGGCCTTTCTCAAAAGCCCCGTGGGCCAGATGTTTCACCAGTTCTTCGGCGAGAACATGCTGCGGGCCGATGTCTGCAATGCCGTGGATGAACTTGGCCAACTGCTCGACCACACCGGCCCGGTCGCGGAGTCTGAGAAAAACGCAGCCCGCATCTGTAACGCCGACCACTGCTTTTTTGTAACCAACGGCACCAGTACCAGCAACAAGATAGTCTGGCATGCCGCGGTGGCCCCAGGCGACATTGTGGTGGTCGATCGCAACTGCCACAAGAGCGTGCTGCATGCCATCACCATGACAGGCGCAATTCCTGTCTTCTTGATGCCCACACGCAACCACCTGGGCATTATCGGGCCCATTCCTTTAAGCGAATTTAAGCCCGAGGCCATACTTGCCAAGATTAAGGCCAACCCCTTTGCCCGTGCGAACTGGGAGCGCGCCGAGCGCCAGGGCAAGGCCAAGCCCCGCATTCTCACGATTACCCAGAGCACCTACGACGGCGTGCTCTACAACGTGGAGATGATCAAACAGGTCTTGGGCGACACCATCGATACCCTGCATTTCGATGAGGCCTGGCTGCCGCACGCGGCCTTTCACGACTTTTACAAAAACATGCATGCTATTGGCAAAGACCGGCCGCGGCCCCATGACCCCATGATCTTCTCTACCCAGTCAACCCATAAGCTGCTCGCCGGTCTCTCGCAGGCCTCACAGATTCTGGTGCAGGAATCGGAAACCCGCACGCTCGATCGTGACCTCTTTAATGAGGCCTACCTGATGCACACGAGCACCAGCCCCCAGTACGCCATCATTGCCTCACTCGATGTGGCCGCCGCCATGATGGAGCCTCCTGGCGGCACCGCACTGGTAGAAGAAAGCATTGTCGAGGCGCTGGACTTTCGCCGCGCCATGCGCAAGGTAGATGAAGAGTTTGGCCCCAATGACTGGTGGTTTAAGGTCTGGGGCCCCGAAGATGTGCAGGCCGACTCCGATGGCATGGCCCAGCGCGAGCAATGGATGCTTAAGCCCGAAGATGACTGGCATGGCTTTGAAGACCTCGTGGAGGGCTTCAATATGCTCGACCCGATTAAGTCGACGATCGTGACGCCGGGCCTAAATATTAGGGGCGAGTTTGATGCCCAGGGCATACCAGCCTCGGTGGTCACCAAATACCTGGCAGAGCACGGGGTGATCGTGGAGAAGACCGGGCTTTATTCTTTCTTCATCATGTTCACCATCGGCATCACCAAGGGCCGATGGAACACGCTGCTCACGGCGCTGCAGCAGTTCAAAGACGACTACGACAAGAACCAGCCCATGTGGCGAGTGATCCCCGAATTCTGTGCCAAGCATCCGCAGTACGAACGCGTGGGACTCAAAGACCTCTGCCACAGGCTGCACGAGGCCTACAAGCAAAACGATATTGCGCGCCTCACCACCGAAATGTATGTCTCGAACATTGAGCCCGCACTAAAACCCGCTAAGGCCTTTTCTGCGGTGGCCCACCGGCAGACGCAGCGTGTGCCGATTGATGCCCTGGAGGGCCGCATCACCACAAGCCTGCTTACGCCCTACCCACCCGGTATTCCGCTGCTCATTCCTGGGGAACGGTTTAATAAGACGATCGTGCGCTACCTGCAGTTTGCCCGCGACTTTAATTCCCGATTTCCTGGCTTTGATGCCGACATCCATGGGCTGGTGCAGCAGGAGGTCAACGGCAAGGTGGAATACTTTGTGGACTGCGTTGCCGACTAACAACTAACGACTAACGATAGCCAATGCCCGAGCCCCGCTTGGCAGCTGCTGTCAGGGGTAAGCTAGACCAGTGCCTCGGCAAAGGCCTGGGGGTCGAAGGGCTGAAGGTCTTCCAGGCCCTCTCCCACCCCAAGAAAAACCACAGGAATAGGCCGCTCGGCCGCGAGCGCCAGAAGCACACCGCCTTTGGCCGTGCCGTCAAGCTTAGTGACAATCAGGCCCGTGAGGCCTAGTGCCTCGTCAAAGGCGCGCACCTGGGCCAGTGCGTTCTGGCCTGTGCCGCCGTCCACCACCAGCCAGACCTCATGCGGGGCAGTCTCCATGGCCTTGGCCACCACGCGCTTGACCTTCTTGAGCTCCTCCATTAAGTGCAACTGGGTTGGCAGCCGGCCTGCGGTGTCAACCAGGACCACCTGCATACCCCTTGCCTGCCCCGCCTTTACCGCATCAAAGGCAATTGCCGCCGGATCCGCGTTGGCCTGGGCGATGACCTCTACCCGGTTACGCTCCCCCCAGGCAATAAGCTGGGCCTGGGCGGCCGCCCGAAAGGTATCGGCCGCGCCCAAGAGCACCTTAAGCCCCTGACCCTGAAAGTAATGGGTGAGCTTACCCACAGAGGTGGTCTTTCCTGCCCCATTAACCCCCACCAGCATGATCACGCGCGGGGCGCTAGAGTCAGGGGGCAGCACCGCAGTGGCAGCAGCAGGCGTGTGGCTGCGCGCGCCCGGGACAAGCGGGGCCAGTATCTGGCTCACCAGGCCAACCAGTCGGGTGCGCGGTGCCTGCGGGTCTTTCTCTAAGTCGATGGGGTCCGCGCGCACCGAGGCCTGCAGATCTTTGACCAGTTTCGCACTGGTTCTTGCCCCCACATCGGCCGAGATCAGCGCGGCCTCCAGAGACTCCATCCAGTCGTCAGTAAGGCTCGGTCTCCCCAGAAGACGGCCGATCTGGTCGCGGGTCTTCGACAGCCCCGCCTTAAGCCTTTCCAGTCCTGGGATCTTCACGAAACCTCCGGGCCCTGTCGCTGGTCACAAGGCACTATTGATATACGCGACAATAAGATTCTCCCAACGAAAGACGTACCCATGGCCGCTATTGTAGTGACTCGACTCCCCGCCCTTTTTCTGTTCTCGCTGGCTCTGGTGCTCGGCCTCTCGACTGGCCTCGCAGGCGCCCAGGGTGCCCCTGCAACGACTCCCAGCCTCGATCGCACCCTGCCCAACGGGCTGCGGGTCATCGTCTACGAAGACCGTCGAGCCCCAACCGCCCTGCATATGGTCTGGATTCGCGCGGGGTCTATCGATGAAACCAATGGAAAAACCGGCCTTGCCCATGTGCTGGAGCACATGATGTTTAAAGGCACAGAAACCCTTGCCGCAGGCGAGTTCAGCAAACGCGTAGCGGCCCTTGGCGGCCGTGAGAATGCCTTTACGGCCCGAGAGTACACCGGCTACTTTCAGCAGGTGCATCGCGATGCGCTCTTTGAGGTCCTGGCGCTGGAGGCTGACCGCATGCAACGCCTGCGATTCGACGACGCAGAGTTTGCAAAAGAGATCCAGGTGGTAATGGAGGAGCGGCGTCTACGCACCGACGACAGCCCCAGTGGGCTTGCCTACGAGGCGCTTATGGGTACAGCATTTCAGGTGCACCCCTCGCGTAATCCGATTATTGGCTGGATGAACGACCTGGAGAATCTCACAGCCAATGACGCACGACGCTGGTACGACACCTGGTATGGCCCGAACTTTGCCACTGTGGTGGTGGCAGGCGATGTTGACTCCCAGGCGGTGTTCACAGAACTGGAAAGGCTCTACAGGAACTGGCAGCGCAAGCCTGCGGTAGACCAACGGCCTCAGACTGAGCCCGCGCAAAACGGGCTGCGTACTGCGCGAGTCAAGGCGCCCGCGGAGAATCCTTTCTTCATTCAGGCATGGAAGGCCCCCACCATAGGCCCAGGCGATGGGCGGCTTTCGGCTGACAATCCCAGAGCCCGCGATGTAGTTGCCTTGTCCATGCTTGCCACCCTGCTCGATGATGCAGACACCGGCATTCTGGTCACTGAGCTGGTGCGACAGCGCAGGCTGGCCCTGTCGGTGAACAGCGGGGCCGACGGCATCGCTCGAAGTCCGGGGCTTTTTACCATTCAGGCAACGCCAAGCCCCGGTACCACGACTGCGCAGCTGCAGCAAGAGATCGGCCAGATCCTTGACCGCATCGCCCGCGAAGGTGTCTCCGATGAAGACCTTTCGCGACTGCGCCGTCAGGCAAAGGCAAGCCAGGTCTATCAGCAGGACTCACTGTTTTCACGTGCCATGCAGGCGGGCCGACTTGCCTCTATGGGCAGACCGGTTACCGATGTCTCCGACTGGCTCGAGGTATTGCAGACAATTCGGGCGGAAGACCTTCGTCGTGTGGCCGCAGACACCTTCACCCCTGACCGCCTCACCGTAATCGAGCTCGAGCCTCTGCCCGCCGGTAGTCGCCCAGCCGCGCGTCGGGGTTTTGGCCCCGCACTGCCACGGCACTAGTACTGCACGACTGCCGACCTTTTATCGCGCCTCATCACCGCGCCCTTCATCCCGCCCTCGATATCGCCAGGTAGCTACCCATGAACCTAGTATCCGTAATCCCCGCTCAGGCGCGTCTGAGCCGCCACAAGATTCCAATGGCCTTTTTCTGGCTGATGCTGTTGGTCCTTCTCAGCCTAGTCTTTCCAACGTTGGGCTCGGCAGGCAGCGGCCCCAAGATCACGCAGACCATGACCTCCCATGGAGCCCGGTTGTTGTTCCTTCAGGCGCCCTCCATTCCAATCGTAGACCTTGCCATCGAGATTGATGCCGGTAGCCGATGGGATCCGGTTGGTAAAGAGGGGCTTGCCAGTATGACGGCTGGCATGCTCTTTCGCGGGCTTCGGGCCACCCAGACGCAGCCTGCCCTGGACGAGCAGGCGCTAGGCCGCATCTGGGCAGACCTCGCCCTAGAACGCTCTGGCGGGGCCGGCCAAGACCGCACCAGTCTTCGGTTTCGGTTTCTCTCTGACCCTGAGGTCCGGGCCCCCGCCACTGACTGGATTGGCCGGGTACTGGCCCATCCTGCCTTTGATGGTGACATTCTGGCGCGCGAGCAGGCGCGTGCCGTCGCGGGCCTGAAGGATGCGTTGAATCGTCCCCAGACACTAGCTTCACGTGCGCTGTGGCAGGCCATGTACCCTGAGCACGCCTATGGGCGCAGCGAGTCCATCGCCTCGCTGTCTGCCATCTCGCCAGCCGACCTGCAAAGCTTTCATCAGCAGTTCTGGCGCCCCGACCGGATCACCGTAGTAATCGTGGGTGACCTCTCGGCGCAGCATGCCCAAGACCTTGCGGAGAAAGTCCTCGCGCCACTTGCTGAGCGCCCGATCACGGGCATATCCACAGCCGCAGACCCATCGGCCTCCGAGATACCCACCGTGCTGGCGCCGGTACGCCTCGGGCAGGAAGGCAGGCGGGTGGACATCGATCACTCCGCCAGCCAGAGCCATATCTGGATGGGCTTACCCATGCTTGCCCGACACGAACGTCATGAGTTCTTCACTCTGATGGTGGCAAACCATATTCTGGGTGGCGGGGGATTCACGTCGCGACTCACCCAAGAAGTTCGCGAGAAGCGGGGGCTCTCCTACAGCGTATTTTCGGCGATCTCTCCCCTGGCCCAGCCAGGCCCATTTCTGCTTGGACTTCAGACACAGCGCGAACGGTCTCAGGAGGCGCTAGAGGTGGTGCGAGCAACCCTGGAAGCTTTCGTGCGCGACGGTCCCACCGACGAAGAGATAGAGGCGGCAAAGAAGAACCTGCTCGGCGGCTTTGCCCTCCGACTCGATAGCAACCGAAAGCTTCTGGATACCCTCGCCCAGATGGGCTTTTACCGCATGCCTCTTAATTACCTGGATAGCTGGACCGAGGCAGTGTCACTGGTTACCAAGGAAGACATTCGGGTCATACTGCAGCAACGACTCGTCCTGTCACGGCTCAGCACGGTGGTCGTTGCTGGTGGAGCTGCTGCAGAGAGCCGCTAGGGCGCACGGCCGCGGTCATGGGTCAGATACGCATCATCGCTGGCCAGTGGCGCAGCCGGCGTATTCCAGTCGCAGAGCGGCCTGGGCTTCGCCCCACTGCAGACCGGGCGCGAGAAACGCTTTTTAACTGGCTCAACGCATGGCTGCCCTGGGGCTGGGAGGAAGTCGATGTGCTCGATGCCTACGCGGGTTCGGGTGCCTTGGGCCTGGAGGCAGCCTCGCGCGGCGCAGCCAGTGTCACGCTGGTGGAAAGTGACCCGGCGGCTGCCCTTGGCATTGACCAGAGCCTGCGCCTTCTGAAGGCCCCCGCATCGGTGCGACTGCTGCGGGGCCGTTTTCTGGACCAAGGCCAGTTGCCAGGCAGCCCCTTTTCGCTGGTCTTCCTTGACCCGCCTTTTGGCCTGAACCTGTTGCGGCCCTCGTTACAAGCCATAACCTCACAGACTCGGCCAGAGGCGCTGGTGTATGTCGAATCGGAGGCTGGCTGGCCTCTAGACCTGCCAGAGGCCGAACAAGCACACTGGGAGGTTGTTCGGGCAGCCAAGACCGGCCGCAGCTTTCAGACCCTTTTACGAAGACGCTAAAAACGCTAAAAGCCAGAACGAATAGCGCTAAGAGCCCGTACGAATGAGTTCGGGCCTGCCCTGCTGGGAGAGCTTACGGGCAATCCACTGTTCCACCGACGGAAAGACAAACTTACTGACATCGCCGCCAAGCATGGCAATCTCACGTACGATGGTTCCAGAGATGAACTGGTATTGATCCGACGGGGTGAGAAACAGGGTTTCCACATCCGGTAGAAGGTAGCGGTTCATGCCAGCCATTTGAAACTCGTATTCAAAATCCGATACCGCGCGCAGGCCGCGAATAATCACCTTAGCGTCGTGCTCGCGAACAAAATCTTTTAATAGCCCGTGGAACCCTGCAACGGTGACATTGGGGTAGTGCCCCAGAATCTCGCGGGCGATCTGAACCCGCTCGACTAAGGAAAAAAACGGGCGCTTTGACCGACTGTCAGCCACGCCAACCACGAGATGATCAAACAACCGAGAGGCGCGACGAACGAGGTCTTCATGACCTCGGGTGAAGGGATCGAAGGTTCCAGGGTAGACAGCGGTCGTCACGGAAGGGCTCCCAGGGAAAAGGCCCTTTAGTCTACTCGGTGAAAACCCGATGGTCTAGCCCAAAGCAGAACGCAGGAAGTGATCGGCCAACAGGGCCGCGAATAATAGAGCTAAATAATTGATGGAAAAACGAAAAGTTTTTTTCGCCAGGGCCTCGGAGTACTGCCGATACAGGGCCCAGGCAAGCCAGAGAAACCGTGCCCCAAGACCCAAGGCCGCAAGCAAGTACCAGATACCGCTCATGCCTACCGCTGTGGGCAGTAAGGTGGTGGCCACAAGCAAGACGGTGTAGAGCAATATCTGAAGCCGGGTAAAGGCCGACCCGTGGGTAACTGGAAGCATGGGCAGACCTGACCGGGCATAGTCATCGGCCCGATACAGGGCCAAGGCCCAGAAATGCGGCGGCGTCCAGACGAAGATGATCAGAAACAACACCCAGGCCTCGGGCGGGGCATCATTGGCTACCGCAGCCCAGCCCAGAACCGGCGGCATGGCACCTGAGGCACCACCAATAACAATGTTCTGCGGGGTGAGGGGCTTGAGCACCAAGGTGTAGATAACGGCATAGCCCACAAAGGTTGCCAGCGTTAGCCAGGCGGTTAAGGGGTTCACGAAGACAAACAGCACCCACATACCCAGGCCACCGAGCAGGCCTGAAAACACCAGCGTCTGGGGCACCGTTAAGGTGCCAGAAGGCAGGGGCCGCCAGGCGGTTCGGGCCATCTTGGCGTCGATATGGCTTTCGACCAGACAGTTCACGGCAGCAGCGGCCCCGGCCACAAGCCCGATGCCGATCGTTGCCCAGACCAGCAGGTCAAGCGGGGCAAGAGTTGGCTGCGCCAACAGCATGCCGATGACGGCACAAAAAAGGATCAAGACATTTACGCGGGGCTTTGTCAGTACATAGTACTGACGCAACACCGCCAATGGCGAGGATCGGGCAATCGAGGCAGACATGGGGGGCATTTATCCTACGCGTGATGCTTTGAGCAGTTTCATAAGGTCTTTTTTCATTTTCGCAGGATCGGGATCTAAGGGGAAACGCATCATAAGATTTCCCAAGGGGTCGATCAGCCAGAGGTGCCCCGCTGTGGGGACTGTGGCCATTGCCGCAGAGGCGGGCTGTATCGGAATTTCACGGGGCCACAGGTCTGTATCGGCCTTCGGTACAGAAAGCACCCAGGTTCCCGCATAGTCTGCAAGGGATTGCGCCGCAGGGGTGCCTGCATCAGTAACCAGCCAGAGCCGCTCCACGCGGTCGCGTTCCCTGCCTGTTGTCAGGCGCAGCTGACGCATGACATAGAGCTGCCTGAGGCAGTCTTCATCACAAGAAGACGGCCCGACCCGAACCAAGAGCCAACGGCCTCGGAAATCTCCCAAGCTCGCCAAGGCCAAGCGGGGATTGTCCTGCGGTAATGCCGACAGAAAATCCACAAAGCCAGACTCCTGGTTGGCTCTCACCAAAGGGGTGGTTGCCGTGGCGGCTACAGCAATTTGAGGGTTGAGCAGAGTTCCATAGTTCGTCCTGCCCTCGGGCCGAACGCCGTAGTAAAGAAAATAAGAGGCAGCTACGGGTGCAATGCAGACGAGCACCACCAACCAAAACACGGTCGTTGACCGCTTTGGGGGTGCCGCTGGTGACTGCAGAGGAGATGACATCAAGAAGAATCCTTTTGTGAAAGGCGCCAGGCAAAAAACAGCGCTACAAGCATCAGGAGCCACCACTGCAAGGCATACCCACGATGCATAGCCACGGCATCAGCCCCTACCTTGGGCAGGCTACGGACGAGGCCATCGTCCGCCTCGCTAGTCTGCCAGAAGATCAGAGGCCAAACCCGCAGCTGGCCATCGGCACTGCCCTTTAGCCACTGCGCGGCGGCCTCGGGGTCAAAGTTCTGCCAGAGTGCGCCCTGTCGCAGCGCATTCGGGTCCTGGCTGAGCTCGATGCGGCGCATCACGCTTGCCTGGCCAACGGCCTGCAGCGTCTGAGGCCCATCCGGGGCGCGGTGGGCCTGCCCGTTTACAAAATCCTGACTTGCCTGGGTGGTACTGCTGCCGGTGGCACTGCCCGGCATTCGCGGCGCCCAGCCCCGGTTCACCCAGACCAGACTTCCATCGGGCAGGCCTAGAGGAGTGAGCACATGAACACCTGCCCGGCCCTCGTGAGCACGATTATCCAGATAGATCTGCCGGTCCTGTCTCCAGAAGCCGGTCAGGCGTACCGTCTGCTGATCCCAGGCCTGGGCGGAAATGGCGGCCTGCCAGAGCGCCTCAGAATCCTTCCCCAGTTGCATCACAGAGGCCTGCACGCGCGCCCTTTTTTCCGCCAGGTCGAGCTTATAGAGGCTTCTCTGCCACTGCCACACGCCCAGGGCAAGCCCTAAACCTGCCAATAAAAGGCATGTTAGGCTTGCGGCATTCGGTCGGCGAAGAGTCATGAATGAAAATTGTGATTGCAGTGGCGTTTCTGTTAATACTGGCAAGCCTGGGCTCGGCGCTGTTCTATCTCATGCGCGATAAAGGTCAGAGCAACCGAACCGTAACTGCGCTAGCCATACGAGTTGGGCTATCGATACTGCTTTTTTTGTCACTGCTCTTAGCCCACCGACTCGGGCTCATCGAGTCAACCGGGATTCGAATCTAGAATCGAAAAAGGGCGGCCAGAACGCCGCCCTTTTGTGGACCGGCTATCGAACGGGCTACAACCAATAGACCACAACGTAGAGGCCAAGCCAGACCACATCTACGAAGTGCCAATACCAGGCCGCGCCTTCGAAGGCAAAGTGATGGCTCGGCTTGAAGTGGCCGCTACGCACCCGAAACCAGACCACGATGAGCATGATGGCACCCACCGTGACATGAAATCCATGAAACCCGGTGAGCATGTAGAAGGTTGAGCCGAAGATTCCAGAGCTAAGCTTCAGGTTGAGGTCTGAATAGGCGTGGCTGTATTCATAGGCCTGAAATCCCAGAAATACAAGGCCCAGTACTATCGTTATGCCGAGCCAGAAGAGCACCTTACTGCGGTGGTCCTCGCGCAGGGCATGGTGGGCGATGGTAAGAGTGACGCCTGACGCCAGCAGAAGAGCCGTATTAATGGTGGGAATCCAAAACGGCCCCATGGTCTGGAATGACTCCACGATCCCGGCCGGCCCCACATTTGGCCACTGGGCAGAGAAGTCTGGCCAGAGAAACGCCTTATGGTCGAGGTCTCCAAGCCATGGCATGGCAATTACGCGGGCATAAAAAAGAGCGCCGAAGAAAGCAGCAAAGAACATTACCTCGCTAAAGATGAACCAACTCATACTCCAGCGAAAGCTGGCATCGACACGATGGTTGTACTGACCGCCCTCTGACTCGTGGATCACGGCGGCAAACCAGCCAAAAAACATATAGATCAGAATGGCAAATGAAAGCGCTACGGCATAAGGGCCATAACCCGCACCATTGACGGTGCCTGACATTCCAAGCATGAAAAAGAACATCGAAATCGACCCGACCATCGGCCATTTACTTGGCGCGGGTACGAAGTAATAAGGCGCTTGGCCATGCGTGGTGGCACCCATTGTTATCTCCCTTTTTTAACTACAAAACATTAAAACAATAAAAGCGCTTGCGCAGAACTGTCTTACAGCCCGACGACCATTCGCACCAGAAACACCAGGCTTAGCACAAACAAAAATCCCATCACCAGCCCGGCAATAATGACATGCATGGGGTTAAGCCGCGCAACGTCATCGTCGTGGCCCTCGGCCTTACGAACCCCAAAAAAGGCCCACAGTACCGCACCCACGGTCTGCAGAAAGCTTCCCTTGCGGGCGCGGGCTTCTTTAAGGTCATTGAGGGAATTCATTAAGGTCGCTGCGGAAAGACCGGGCATGCCTAGCGCGTCTAAGACCGCGGCTGTGGGAGCGCCAGGGGCTGGGAAGACACTGCGGAAGAGGTCTGGGGTGGACGGGGAATACCTGCGCCAATCTCAAAGAAGGTATAGCTCAGGGTAATGTTACGAATTCCGTCTGGCAGTTCCGGGTCGATTACAAAGACCACCGGAAATTCACGCGTCTGACCCGCTGTTAGGTCTTGCTGCTCAAAACAGAAGCATTCCAACTTTTTAAAATGTGCAGCCGACTGCTTGGGCGCATAACTGGGAATCGCCTGCCCCGAAACGGTTCGGTCGAGCGTGTTTTCAATTTCGTAGATAACGGTAACCAGTTCACCGGGGTGAACCTCGGTGACATTTAGCCGGGGCTTAAAACGCCAGGGGCCATGGGCGTTGGCATCAAACTCAACCGATACCAGACGGCTGGTATCAACCTGGGTATTGGCGGCAAATCGGCGGGCCTCGTCGCGATTGAGCTTGTCCCGCGAGGCCAGCACATTTATGCCGGTGATTTCGCAGATCTTTTCGTAAAACGGTACGAGCGCAAACCCAAAGGCAAACATCAGAATGGCCATCATCAGCAGCTTGCCGAGCATGCGATGGTTGTCTTGGCTGGTCTGAGATTCGACGGTCATGTCAAAAGGGCCTTAAGCAGATAACGCGTGGTAGACGGGTACTAAGACGATGGGAACAAAACATACTTCAGCACAATGCCCAGAAAAAACGCCACTGCGATCGAGGCAAGCACCAAGGCAAGCCTTAGATTTGCCTCCTGTCGCTGAGGCCGAACCGACTCAGAAGGCGGGTGCGCCTCCGAGGGGTTGGGCCCAGATGCGGTGTTAGCCATCACGTCACTTCACGACCGGCGGGGTTTCAAAGGTATGGAAAGGTGCTGGCGAAGGCACGCTCCACTCCAGACCACCAGGGGCCTCCCAAGGGTTGTCGGCTGCCTTAGGCCCACCCTTGATGCACTTGATAACCACGTAGAGCAGAATGAGCTGCGACAGCCCAAACCCGAAGGCTCCGACCGAGGCCAGCATATTGAAGTCGGCAAACTGCATGGGGTAATCGGCGTAACGACGCGGCATGCCCGCCAGACCCAGGAAGTGCATGGGGAAGAAGGTGATGTTAAAGAAGATCATCGAGGCCCAGAAGTGCAGCTTGCCCAGGGCCTCGTCATACATGTGGCCTGTCCACTTTGGCAGCCAGTAGTAAACACCGGCAAACAGAGCAAAGAGAGACCCCGCAACCAGAACGTAGTGGAAGTGGGCCACTACATAGTAGGTGTCGTGCAACTGGATATCGATGGGCGCGACCGAGAGAATGATGCCTGTGAGTCCGCCAATCGTGAACACCACAATAAACCCGATGGCAAAGAGCATTGGGGTCTCAAAGGTCATTGACCCGCGCCACATCGTGGCAAGCCAGTTAAAGATCTTCACGCCCGTGGGTACCGCAATCAGCATGGTGGCGTACATAAAAAAGAGCTGGCCGGTAAGAGGCATACCGGTAGTAAACATATGGTGCGCCCAGACCACGAAGGACAGGATGGCGATCGAGGCGGTGGCATAGACCATCGAGCTGTAGCCAAAGAGCTTCTTGCGGCTAAAGGTGGGAATAATTTCGGAGACGATGCCGAAGGCCGGCAGGATCATGATGTAGACCTCGGGGTGCCCGAAGAACCAGAAGATATGCTGGTACATCACGGGGTCACCGCCAGCGGCCGCATTAAAAAATGCCGTTCCAAAGTGGCGGTCGGTAAGGGTCATGGTAATCGCACCCGCCAACACCGGCATCACCGCAATCAGCAGATAGGCGGTGATCAGCCAGGTCCAGACAAACATGGGCATCTTCATAAGTGTCATGCCCGGGGCCCGCATATTCAGAATGGTGGTGATGATATTGATCGACCCCATAATCGAAGACGCGCCCAGAATATGCAGGGCAAAAATGCCCATGTCCATTCCAATACCCATCTGCAGAGTAAGCGGCGCATAGAGGGTCCAGCCCGCAGCCACGGCACCGCCAGGAACAAAGAACGAGGCCACCAGCAGGATGCCGGCAGGCACCATGAGCCAGAAGCTAAAGTTATTCATCCGCGCAAAGGCCATGTCGGCCGCACCGATCTGCAGCGGAATCATCCAGTTTGCAAAGCCCACAAAGGCCGGCATGATCGCGCCAAAGACCATAATGAGGCCGTGCATGGTGGTGAGCTGGTTAAAGAGCTCTGGCTGGATAAACTGCAGGCCCGGCTGAAAAAGCTCTACCCGAATGCCCAGTGCGAGAAGGCCCCCGATCATGAACATGGTGAAGCTAAACCACAGATAGAGGGTGCCAATATCTTTGTGGTTCGTGGCATATACCCAGCGCCGCCAGCCATGCGGATGGTCATGGCTATGGTCGTGGTCGGCAAGGCCTTGGGGTTCTAGCACTGCACTCATAACGCTCTCCTGAAGATCGTCTCTACAAAAAATTCTTTACAGACTCGTGGCACATCATTATCTGGTTGGTACTTGCCTTGTGAACCTGTTCGATACGCCCTTACTGGCCTAGGGCCAGAAGGGGCGATGGCTGACCCCCGGCGGGTGGCCCGTTCAACTGGGCTGCCTGCGCAGACTTCTTCTCCTTCACCCAGGCGGTGTACTCCTCAGCCGTAACCACGCGAACCACAATTGGCATAAAGGCATGATCTTTGCCGCAGAGCTCTGCGCAATGCCCGTTAAAGGTGCCAACGCGGTCTGCCCTAAACCAGGTATCACGAACGAACCCGGGGATGGCGTCCTGCTTCACCCCAAAGGCCGGAACCATCCAGGCATGGATCACATCATTTGCTGTCGTGACAATACGAATCTTCTTGCCCACCGGAACCACCATGGGGTTATCTACCTCAGATAAATAGTTCTCCGTCTTGGGTGCGAGGTTCACCCGCTGCTCATAGGGAGTGGTGAGCGTTGACAGAAACGAGATTCCCTCACCTTCGCCCTTGAGGTAGTCGTAGCCCCACTTCCATTGATAGCCCGTGGCCTTAATGGTGATGTCTGCATTGGTGGTGTCTTTCTGTGCCATTACGATAGGCGTGGCATAGACCCCAATAACCACAACAATAAGAAACGGGATGACCGTCCAGGCAATCTCAAGCGTATGGCTGTCTGAAAAATCCGCTGGCTTATGGCCCTTTGACTTACGGTGGGCGTACATGGAATAGAACATCACACCGAAGACCAGCACAAAAATAATCAGGCAGACGGCCAGCAGAAAATTGTGCAGGGTATAGAGGCTTTCGGCCATCTGAGAAGCTGGGGTTCGAAGGTTGTACTTCGTGGTCATGTCGTTGGCAAAGGCAACCAAGGGGGCCATGAGCGCAAACCCTAGTGCAACAGACGCAGCGCGACCGGCCCGTAAAAAATCGATTCCTCCCATGCCTTTCGCTCCCTTTCTGTTCATTTTTACCTCTGCTTTTTCTCAACTACTGATGACACAAACCCCAAGACTCCACACAACACGCCACACTAAAGCGGCACATATCCCACCGCCTGGCGAAACTCCGAAACAAACCGCCTGCGATGGTCTCTATCGACAAACCGTCCCACTAAAGCCTGCTTGCCGCCGGACCGAAACGAGACCAGCCCATTTCGCTCATTCGACTCCCAGTGCACACGAATCCCAAAGCGCGGCAGTTCCTCAATTTGAGAGGCGCCTCCCACAATAGACTCAATGCGAACCACCGAGCGCTCCACCGAGACACACTCCCGATCTTGTGCATGCCTGCAATACAACACAAACGCGACCCCTAACGCCAGGCACTCGAGGATCGCGTAGGGCAGGATGATCCACTGCCCCAGCGCTGACCAGACAAGCGCAATTCCCAGCGAAACAAAAGACAGTGACAGATAGATAGCAAGGAGCTGCGTGGGAGACATGGCAAGGTTGCGCCGCAAAACCCACTTGCACGATGCGTTAGTGCCCGGAACGGTTTGTCCCGCAACACCATCCCTAATTGGGGTATCTGGCATTTGCATGGTGAGAAAGCTTGTCCCTTCGAGTTACCTGCTAGTGTCTGCCCACCTTTTGTGCGAATCTGTTTTTTCCCGAGAGTATATGTCTTTTGGCGTATACAACAAAGAAATCCTCAGAAAACAGCTCGCGGCCTACTGCCTAATGGGTCTTTTTGGGATGCCAGGTAACGGGCTGTGCCTCATCGGCCGCCGCCTTGCTGGCCTGCGGCTCGGGCTTCCAGGCATGGGCAATGACGAGCTCAACCCCAAGGGCAATCCGGGCATCTGCCCCCCGCTGCGACTCCAGGGCGGCCCGAATAAGGCGGCGCGTCAGTCGGCCCGAAGGCGCCTCGCCCGCGGCATGGCCCGCCGCCCTGCCTGGCGCCTCGGCCGCCCCCTTGTCCAGCACCATGCTCGGGCGCACTGGAAAATCGCGAATGTCGGCCCAGGCCTGGGCCACCTGGCCATAGCTAAACGTGAGTCGGTCAGACTCAGCCACGGGCGAGGCCAGACCTGCGGCTGACAGTGCATCGCCAATATCGTGCAGGTCATGCCAAAAGGGGCTCACCGGAGCAGGCCGGCCCAAAGAGGCCCAGAGCCCCGCCAGCGAAGTCGGGCCCAGGCTGGCAGAGATATACACCCCTCCGGGCTTAAGCAGCCTGGCCATTTCAGGAAACCAGACGGCCATGGGCCAGCCCGCGACAAGGCCCGCCGTATCGACAACAAACGCCTGGCTAGCATTCTCGAGTGTCTCGTACCTGCCCGTATCTGTGGGCATCAGCCTAGGTAGACGCCCTAGACGCCCCGCCCGAGCGGCTCCCCCCATCCAATTTTCCAGCAGGCGCACCAGCCCGCCCCCGCCATTCCTTTTTCCCACTGGGCTTCGGTGAGAAGTGTGCGCAAACTGATAACCATGAAGATTCTTTGGCTCGGCTGCCGGAAAGACATCGGCATGAACTAGCGTCCAGGGAGCGAACGCTTTGTTCAGCCCCTGTAGATCGGGGTAGGAGCTTATGATTAGCCCGCTGCCCGGGGGAAGTCGCATGTCCGCCAGGCGTTCGCGAACAGACAAGTGGGCGCGGGCTATCACCGGGTGCAGGGCCGCGTTCGAGCTAACCACCGGGTCCGCGGTTGCGTCCACCCTCTGGCCCCCAATCAGTCTGTCCCTGCGGCGCCGGCCCTTGTCAAGCGCGGCACTATCGAGCAAAGGAAGGAGAGTCGCAGGCATGGGGCCCTGAGTATAGTCGGCGCGTTCGGGCCGCCCTCCTTTCCCCCATGCACCCCAAAGCCCTTTTGTGTCACTTCTCTGTTCCAAGGCTCTTTGGTCGTCTGGCAACGCCGATGGACGACTTGCTGCACTGGCTCTGGGCAAGCCCCAGAGAGGTCTGCCCGGTAGAACCCAGCAGAACGCGCCTGGAGATAAGCCCCGAGGCAGGTCAGATCGATGTCTGCTACCTGACCCGCTATACGCCCGAGGTCTCATCCCAGATCCACCGGGCGAAATACCAGACTGACTGGACCACAGCCCTTGGTCTGGCAAGGCTCTTGCGCCGCCTCGACCGGCCCACAGAATGGCTGCAGTCAGACCTGCTACTGGTTCCCATGGCACCCGACCCGAAACGTCTGGCCATGCGCGGGTTTCACCTGCCTGCCCTGCTCGCGAAGGCCCTGGGCCGGCACTGGCGAATTCCGGTGCGACGAGGCGGGCTTACCAAGACACGGTCCACGCCAGAGCAGGCACGCCGCAGGCGGGCTGAACGGCAGCAGACAGAGCCTGGCCTTATTGTCTGGAGCCCACCGCGCCACAGCCCGCGCACCCCGGTGATTCTGGTTGACGATGTAATGACAACGGGCGCCACACTCAGGGCGGCAGCACAGGTCATTAACGATCGGGGCAGCCCGGTCTTGGGGGCCGTGGTGCTGGCCTACGTTCCTGCGCCCGAGACCGGTCGGACGCGCGCCATGGCCAAGGCCATGCCACCAAGAACAGATTCGGGCCCGGAAAATCCTGCCTGGCACCACCGCCTCTGGGAGCGCACTGAGGGGATGCGCTAGCATGCCCGGAATCATGGCGACCCAGATCCCCGACTTACCTCCTGGCGCTGCCACTGACACCCTGCCGCTGCTCAATGTCGTGCTTGTCGAGCCAGAGATTCCGCCGAATACCGGAAACATCATCCGGCTCTGTGCCAACACCGGTGCTCGGCTGCACCTGATAGAGCCGCTGGGGTTCCCGATCGACCATGCACGAATGCGCCGGGCGGGCCTCGATTATCGGGAGTTCTGCGATCTGCTGGTCTATCCCGGTTGGAAGCCATTTCTTCGAGCGCAGGGATGGGATTGCCCGGTGCTGCCAGGCTGCTGCAAGACCCTCACCACCCGAGGCAAGACCGATTTTCTAGAGGCCCGCTTTGACTGGGGGGACTGGGTGTTTTTCGGCTCGGAGACCCGGGGCCTTTCGGCCGAACAGCTTGACTGCTTCTCAGCCCATCAGCGGTTTCGCCTTCCGATGCGACCCGAAAGCCGCAGCCTCAACCTCTCTAATGCGGTGGCCGTTACCGTTTATGAGGCCTGGCGACAGCATGGCTTTACGGGTGGGCGCTAGGATCCTCGTCCACCGGGTCGCGGTCCAGCAATTCTTGTAGCACGGTAGCCACAGAGGCAGAGCCAGAGAGCAGCTGACAGACGGCCTGAACAATCGGAAGGCAAACGCCGTGTTCCTGCCCCAGACTGCGAATTGCCGGGGCCGTATAAACCCCCTCTGCCACATGGCCAAGACCCGACAAAATTTCGGACAGCGGCTGGCCCTTGGCCAGGGCAATGCCCACCCGCCGGTTACGCGATAAGTCTCCGGTAGCGGTAAGAATCAGGTCGCCGAGGGTAGCCAGCCCCAGAAAGCTCTGCGGCTGGGCCCCAAGCGACAGGCCAAGCCGGGCCGTCTCCGCAAGACCCCGGGTAATGAGTGCGGCCCGGGCATTAGCGCCTAAGGCCAGGCCATCGGCAACCCCGGCAGCAATCGCCAGCACATTCTTCATGGCGCCACCAAGCTGCGCGCCCACGAGGTCGCCGCTGGCATAGACCCGCATAGAGCCGCCATGACAGACACGGGCTGCCTGCCGGGCAAAGACCGGATCGGCGCTTGCCAGGGTGAGGGCACATGGCAGACCGCGGGCAACCTCCTGCGCAAAGCTCGGGCCGGTAAGCGCGCCACGAGGCCAAGATGCCAGGGGCCCGGCAACGAGATCGTTCGGCCAGAGAAGGCCCTCCGGGGTGACTGCCAGGCCCTTCGATAGCCAGAGCACCGCCTCGCGATCTCTGGGCGGACCAAGCGTCTTGGCGACTGCCTCGGCCAGGGCGCGAAGCCCAGACACCGGTGTGGCGAGTACCAGTAAGCCCAGCCCTTCCTGCCCCGCTACCCGGCTGCGCCAAGAGGTCAGAGCATCCTCAAGACTGGCCCATACGAAAAGGGCTTCAGGAAAAGGGATCTCGGGCAGATAGCGGGAGTTCACTCGGTCATGGGCGATGCGTTCAGCCAATGCCGCATCGCGGGCCCAGAGCGAGACGCTATTTGGCTCAGCCCTGCGCGCAAGGTGCACGGATAGGGCGGTACCCCATGCGCCTGCACCCAGTACAAGAATGGGCCCAGGCATGAGGTCAGACACAGGCGGGTACCTTCAGCTGCGTAGGCCGCTTAATGGAGAACCCACTGAAAACTAACTGGGAAGGATAAGCCCACTGTCGGAGGTACGGCCTGCCTCGTCTGATCGCGCGGTTCCCGATTTTTCCTGGGCGAGATGGGCCATTTTCTGCTGGAAAAATGCCTCCCAGTTGATCTCTGAGAGATGAAACTGCGGAAAGCTGGCCCGCTGCACGATATCGGCCAGATTGGCGCGAAGATAGGGGTAGACGATGGACGGACAGGAAATACCCTTCAGAAGGGCGCGCTGCTCATCACTGACGCCGGAGATCTCGAACACCCCCGCCTCGCTTGCCTCCACCAAAAACGCCACTCGATCGCCAAGCCGACAGGTGACGGTGCAGCGGATTCCGACCTCGACCATGGCCCCACCGAGCTCCCGGTCGAAGGTGTCTAGCTGGAACTCCAGCCTTGGATCTTTATTGTCCAAAAAGATCTCAGGCACATGGGGGGCCTCAAGCGAGCAGTCTTTGAGGTACACCCGCTGCAGACCGAAGACAGGCTTGTCCTGGGCCGCATCGGGGGGGGCTGCTGGGGGAGGGGGGGGAGAAGGCGAGTTGGTCATGCTATTCCTTTGTTAAAAGCGGGGCGAGACCCCCCTCGCGGTCTAAGGCCGCAAGGTCGTCAAAGCCTCCGACATGGTGCTCCCCGATGTAGATCTGAGGAACGGTGCGTCGACCGGTACGGGTCATCATGGCATCGCGGGCTGCTGGGTCAAGGTCGATACGTATCTTCTCGATCTGAGATACCCCCCGCTGCTTTAAGAGTGCCTCAGCCCTCTGGCAATACGGACAGACTGCTGTGGTGTACATCAAAACCTGGGCCATGCAGGGATCCTTTTCGTTAGGGCTTTGCGGGTACTGCTCTTCGGTAATACTCTGCGCAAACCTGGGCTGCTACTTGTCGGCGCGTTTTTGCGAGACTGGCAGCCCGGCCTGCTTCCATGCATCAAAGCCGCCTTCGAGGCTATAGACCTCAGCAACTCCGGCCTTGCGAACCTTTCGGCCCGCCTGGCCGGAACGAAAGCCGCTGGCGCACATCAGAATGACCGGCCGGGGCTTTTTTCCCCCCTGCGCAAGCTTAACCAAGCTCTCCATCTGACTGGGAAGGGTCGACCCCGGCATATGGGTGGCCTGAGGCACCTGGCCCTTAGAGAGCTCGGACGCCTCACGAATGTCTACCAGAATTGCGTCCTCGGCGTTTAAAAGCTGCGTTGCGCCCAAGGTATTGACCTGCCGGGCACTGGTGCCACGGGTTGCCAGAGGCCACACAAGTAAACCGCCGCTGATAAAGGCAGCGAGAATAAGAAAAATATTGTCTAAAAAAAACTGCACGAGGGGGGACTCCTGTCGGGTCTTAACCTGAGATTATAGAATTGCCGGTTTACGGTAACAGACAGATTATGCCTCCCCCCATCATTCTTCTTCGCCACGGCCAAAGCCAGTGGAACCTTGAAAATCGCTTCACCGGCTGGGTAGACGTCGACCTTACCCCGGCTGGCCACGAGGAGGCGCGCCGGGCCGGCGTGCTTTTAGCTGACCGTGGGTTCCAGTTCGACGTGGCCTACACCTCGGTTCTCAAGCGCGCGATCCGTACCTGCTGCATTGTTCTAGACTCCCTCGACCAGATGTGGGTTCCAGTGGTGAAAGACTGGAGGCTCAACGAGCGTCATTACGGCGCGCTCGCGGGACTGAACAAAACAGAAACGGCCCTGAAGTACGGCGAGGCACAGGTTTTGCGCTGGCGGCGGTCTTACGAAGTGCGACCCGATCCTATTGGTCGCGACAGTACCCACTGGGAGGGGCATGATCCGCGGTATGCCCATGTGGATCCCCGGCTCTTGCCGCAGACGGAGTGTCTGGCAGACACGGTAGCCCGGGTGGAGCCATTCTGGCAGAATGAGGTTCTCCCGCAGCTTCGGGCAGGCCGTCGAATTCTCGTGGCTGCCCATGGGAATTCTCTACGCGCTTTAATTAAAGTACTAGAGAATATGTCGAATGAAGAGGTCATTGATCTGAACATCCCTACTGCGCAGCCGATCAGTCTGGAGTTCGATGATCAGTTCAGGCTCAAAGCACGTCGGTATCTCGCCGACCCAACCGAAATCGAGGCCGCCATGGCCGCGGTGGCAAACCAGGGCAAAGCCCAAAGGCCATAGAAATGACTGGATCACGTCTGAAAGCGGTAGGCTGGATAGCCGTTGGAATGGTCAGCGGACTGCTGATCAGTGTGGGCATTTCTGCCGTTGCCCAGCGCGATGGCAGGGTGTCTCTTCCCGTAGAAGAGCTGCGCCAGTTCGCCGATGTCTATGGCGCTATCAAGGCCCATTATGTAGAGCCCGTTGAAGACAAAAAGCTCATCACGGAGGCAATCAGCGGCATGCTCACCGGGCTCGACCCGCATTCGGCCTACCTTGATGCCGAGGCATTCAAAGAGCTACAGGTGGGCACGCAGGGTGAGTTTGGCGGGCTCGGCATTGAAGTGGGGCTGGAAGATGGCTTTGTTCGGGTGGTCTCACCCATCGAAGACACTCCGGCTGCCCGAGCCGGCGTGCGGGCTGGCGACCTGATCATCAAAATCGACGATAAGGCCACCAAGGGCATGAACCTGCAGGAAGCGGTAAAGCTCATGCGCGGTAAGCCCAAGACGTCGATCACGCTCACGCTATCGCGCAAGGGCGAGCCTATGCCGATCGTCGTCACAATCGTACGAGACGTCATCCGGGTGCAGAGCGTGCGGTCCAAGTATGTTGAGCCTGGCTATGCCTACCTGCGGATTACTCAGTTTCAGGAACACACCGTTGCCTCTGTGGTGTCCCACCTGAACAAGCTGCTCGCCCAGTCTGAGGCAGACCGGTCCAAGCCGATTAAAGGCATTGTGCTCGACCTGCGCAACGACCCGGGTGGGCTTTTGCATGCCGCCGTAGGGGTGTCTGCCGCCTTCCTGCCGCCCAATACGCTGGTAGTCACAACCGACGGGCGCCAGAGTGATGCCAAGCGCAGCTTCTCTGCACGGCCGGCAGACTATCTGCGGGGCGGGGCAGACCCTCTTTCTGGGCTAAACCCCAAGGCCCGCTCCCTTCCCATGGCCGTGCTGGTCAATGGCGGCTCAGCCTCAGCCTCGGAGATCGTGGCGGGAGCCTTGCAGGACCACAAGCGTGCCCAGATTCTCGGTACCCAGACATTCGGCAAGGGGTCGGTTCAGACCATCCTTCCCCTGACCAGCAACACGGCCATCAAACTTACTACCGCCCGCTATTACACGCCTTCTGGGCGGTCGATTCAGGCCAAGGGGATTCGGCCTGACTTCTGGGTCGAAGAGACGCCCGAGGGGGATGTCACCGAACAGTTCCGTGTGCGTGAGGCAGATCTCAGCCGGCACCTGGAATCCGGTGGGGCGGCCGGGGCTGCTAAAGGGGGCTCCTCGTCTGGCAAGCCGCCTGAGGCAAGCCCGGCAAATGGTAAGGCCAATGCCCGGCCCTCAGACAAGCCGGGTCAGGCCGCGCCCACAGCCAGCGCGCGCGCGCCCATCGAGTTTGGCTCCGATACCGATCACCAACTCAGACAGGCGCTGAACCACCTGCAGGGGCTGCCCGTGGCCACCTCGCCAGCACCGGCCGTTTCAGAGTAGGTCGGCTACCCGCAACACCGCAGGCGTTCATGGTGGAGCCTGGCCAGGTTCGGGTCGAGGGCAGTCAAGCTTCTGGCCTTGATCCAGACCGGCTGTCTCAGTTCAGCCGGCTGCTATTGCTTCCTGATTTTGATGAAGTCGATCTGCTGTCGCTTTGCCAAAAACGGGTGCTTATAGTGGGGGTCGGGGGCCTTGGGGCCCCGGTGGCCCTGTATCTTGCACAGGCGGGGCTGCAGGCCATGCGCCTGATCGACCCCGATACGGTGTCTCTGACCAATCTTCCGAGACAGGTGCTCTTTGGCCCAGACGACCTTGGCAGGTATAAGGCAGCGGTGGTCGCCCAGAGGCTCAGGCAGCTGGCTCCTGGGCTTCAGATAGAGGCTCACACCGAATACGCCACAAGCGAAAACCTCAGCGCCTGGGTTGCCGGGGCAGACCTCGTGCTTGACTGTACCGATCAGTTTTCTGTGCGTCAGGAGATCAATCGCTCGTGTATCCGGCTGGGTAAGCCCCTGGTGTCGGCCTCGGCACTGCAATGGTCGGGACAGCTCCTTGTTGTTGACCCGAGACAGCCCGAGGCCGGCTGCTATGCATGCCTGTTTGATCCGGACACGCCCCCCAAAGAGGCCGCCTGCGGCGCCTATGGTGTATTTAGCACTGCCGTCGGCACGATGGGACTACTTCAGGCCAATGAGGCCTTAAAAATTCTCTTGGGAAAAAAGCCTTCTGCCGGAGCACTTCTGGTGTTCGACGCGAAGGAGCCCAGGCTTGAGACGCTACGATTCTCTGCCCGCCCAGGCTGCCCAGTCTGCCAGAACCGGCCCCCGGTAGGGTAGGGCGAGAATTTCTTTACGGGAACAAGGCAAGCAGAATTGCCTCGGCCGATTCACTGGGCCTTGCCCTAAAGGCTGTCTTGGAGAACCGAAGCCACCGCCCCAGAACAAAGCCCATTACAAGGCTTGCCTGCAGTGCAGGATCCAGTACAGGGGGTGTGCCGTCTGACTGGGCGAGCTGCAGCTTCAGACACTGTCGCAGAGAGGCCTCGGTTCGGTCTAGCAGCTGGTTTACCCGTTGCTGCAGACGCAGGTTTTCATAGGCCAAGGCCTCCCCAGTAAGAACGCGCGTCATTCCGGGGTTGGTCTCTGCAAAATTCAACAGCATCAGCACGATGGACCTCGCCCTCACCTGCGGCGGGTCGTTCTCGGCATCAATCTGGTTAATCAGGCCAAAGATCGTCTGCTCAATAAATTCCAACAGCCCCTCATACATCTGGGCCTTGCTGGCAAAGTGTCGGTAGAGGGCCGCCTCTGACACCTGAAGTCGGGAGGCAAGTCCGGCCGTGGTGACCTTCTCCGATTCCTGCTCGAGCATGAGTGCCATGGCCTGAAGGATCTGGAGCTTGCGCTCGCCTGGCTTGAGCCGCTTACGCGAAGAATCGCCTGCCTCGATGCCCTGCATCATGGTCTCCCTTGTGGCCTGTCGCCAAAGCGACGGATCAACGATGGCCATGAGTTTACTTGAACCCGCACATAGGAAGGGCGCAGGGCAGAGGCTGGCCTTTGATGGGCCCAGCCGATTTTGCGCTGGCTGGGTGAGGCCCATAGCCTTGCCGTGCGAATCCCCACCCGATGGGCAGTGCGAAGGTTCGCGGCGCTGTCGTCTATGAGACAGAGCTCGGAGGGGCTGCGGCCTGCAGCCCGAATCAGGCGTCGCCACAACAAGGGGTGGGGCTTGGGCCGCAGCCGCGATATCGAATGCATGTCATCGATACAAACCAGCCGGTCAAAGCACCGGGCAATGCCGAGAATTTGCAACAAGTGGTCGGTGTAGTCCCGAGGCGCATTGGTGACAAGCCAGCGCTGGCCCGTGAGCGCCGCCAGTTCTCGCCTCAGGCCGGGCCTGCGTGACACAAACGGATACAGGTCACGATCCGGATGGGTGGCGCGCAGGAAATCGTCAGCCGCTATGTTGTGATGGCGGATTAGCCCCAGGAGGGTGGCTCCATAGCGATGCCAGTACCGAGTACGCAGGGCTCCAGCCGCCTGCAGAGACAGGCCTAGGCGATCCGATATAAAGCCTGTCATGCGTGTGTTGATCTCTGCCATCAGACGCCAGCTGGCATCGTGAAGGGTGTTATCCAGGTCGATCAGCCATACCCGCCTTTGCTGGTCGTTTGATCGAGAGGGCCTTCGCCCAAGGCGACCAAGACGATGCATTGCCTGAGCTATCTGCCTGAGCTGCCTGCCCGAACCGACAGGCTAATGCGAGCGAATCATAGTGCCCACACCCTCGCTGGTCAGGATCTCGAGCAGAAGGCTATTGGGCACACGGCCATCGATGATATGCACTGACTGAACGCCGCCACGGGCAGCGTCTAGGGCGGAACTGATCTTAGGCAGCATTCCCCCAGACAAGGTGCCATCGGCAAAAAGCGCGTCAATCTCGCGTGCGGTAAGGCCCGTGATCAGCCGCCCATTTTTATCGAGCACCCCTGGTGTGTTGGTCATGAGCACCAGTTTTTCGGCCTTGAGAATCTCGGCCAGCTTGCCGGCGACTAGGTCGGCATTGATGTTGTAGGTTTCTCCGTGGGCCCCGGAGCCTATGGGGGCGATCACGGGAATAAAGCCTCCACGCAGCAAGGAGTGCACGATATCGGGGTCTACCTGTTCAATCTCTCCCACCTGGCCGATATCGACCATCTGCTCGGGGGCATCCTGGGCGCTGAGCATCAGTTTTCTTGCGCGAATAAGCCCGCCATCCTGACCGGTAAGGCCGACAGCCTTGCCGCCCGCATGGTTGATGAGTTCGACAATTTCTTTGTTCACCTTGCCGGCGAGGACCATCTCCACAATGTCCATCGTCTCGGCATCGGTCACACGCATGCCCTGCACAAACTCCCCCTTTTTGCCGACACGGCCAAGGAGTTCTTCTATCTGGGGGCCTCCCCCATGGACGACCACAAGATTAATGCCCACGAGCTTGAGCAGAACGACGTCATGGGCAAAGCCCTGCTTGAGCGCCTCATCGGTCATCGCATTTCCGCCATATTTCACGACAACGGTCTTGCCATGAAATCGCCGGATATAGGGCAGCGCCTCGGCAAGGATGGCGGCCTTTTGCCGCGT
>JBMSYB010000020.1:0-31230 GCA_049426285.1 Burkholderiaceae bacterium | reverse complement strand
GAAGGTCCGGACTCCGCAGGGAAGGGTGACGGCTAACGGCCGTACGCAGCAAGCGGGCTTAGCGGCCCGCCCAAGGCGAGGAATAGGGCCACAGAGACGAGTAACCATGGCCTTGCCATGGGGACGTGAAACGCGGCAACCTCCACCCGGAGCAACACCAAATAGGCGCACGTGGGGCTTTACGGCCTTTGAAGGGCGTCCCGTCCAAGTGCGCGGGTAGGTGGCTTGAGCCCGTCAGTAATGGCGGGCCTAGAGGGATGGCCGCCATAGAGGGGGTCTCATCGACCCCTTCCGTAACAGAATCCGGCCTACAGGCCCGCTTCCCCCTTTTCTGCGGGCCCCATCGAGCGTGCCCCCGATTAGCTCATAAAAAGCTTAATGTTTATTTTTTATCCCATTGATTCTAATGATTTAATTTATTTAAGTGGGCTTCCGAAAAGTCAGTCTAACTTGTTGTTTCCAAAGAAGAAACCCCCGCTTCGCTTGACCACCCGCCTGCTTTTGCATAGAGTGGGAAATCGTGTCAAAAAGTGGGGAATAGTGGGGTTTTTGCCATTCTGGTGGAAAGCCCCTGGTCCTCGTGCCGATTTTACTAACCAGGACCTTCAATTTCTCAATGTTCTCCGGGGTTTCCGCACTCAGTCTCGATGCCAAAGGGCGCATGACCATACCGACACGGTATCGGGATATTCTGGTCCGGGAGGCCCAGGGGCAGATTGCGCTCATTGAAAGCGACGTCGGCTGTCTCTTGCTCATGCCGCAGCTGCGCTGGTCAGCAAAGATTCAGGCCTTGTCTGCCGAGGAGTCCGACGATGAGCGACGTCGTTTCTGGCTGGGTCTCAGCGATACCCCAGAGCTTGATACCGCAGGCCGGGTGCTGATCAACCCGGTGCTGCGCGAAGGCGCGGGCATCAGCCGCGAAGTGATGCTGCTCGGTCTAGGCGAATACTTTGAGCTCTGGGATCCTGCGCGGCTTGACCATCACAAGGAACAGGTACGTGCCCGCAAACTTCGGGGGACCCTGTGATTGACCGAGCCCCTCGCGACGCTTCACACCCCCGTTCTGCTCGAAGCCCTAGTCGCAGGTGTTCTGGGAAGGACCAATGGCACGTACGTTGATGCCACCTTCGGACGGGGCGGACACAGCCAGGCGCTGCTTGCCCGGCTGGAACCAGAGGGCAGGCTTGTGGCCTTTGACCGAGACCCCGAGGCTGCTGCGGCGGCAGCTGCGATCCAGGATCCCCGGTTCCAGTTTGTGCGGCGACCGTTCTCGCAAATGTCGGCAGTTCTGGCTGAACTGGCCATCGATTCGGTCGACGGCGTTTTCGCAGACCTTGGGGTGTCCTCGCCGCAGCTCGATGCGGCCCGCAGAGGGTTTAGTTTCATGAGAGACGGGCCCCTCGATATGCGCATGGACCCCAGCCAGGGCCAGCCGGTTTCCGACTGGCTTAAGACCGCCAGTGTCTCCGAGATCGCCGAGGTCTTGCGTCGCTATGGCGATGAGCGTTACGCGGGGCCTATTGCCCGGGCCATTGCTGGCAGGCAGTCTGCCGCACAGCAGGGGCAGGCGCCGTATCTCGCGCGCACCCGGGACCTTGCCGACCTTATAGCGCAGGCGCTGGCGCGGGCCGGGGCGCCCCGTGAGTCGCAGCATCCAGCAACCCGGTCGTTTCAGGCCCTGCGGATTTTCATCAATCGTGAACTCGAAGAGCTCGACAGCCTATTGGACCAGTCGGCAAGAGTCATCAGGCCGGGCGGCCGTCTGGCCATCATCAGTTTTCACTCGCTGGAGGATCGTCGGGTGAAACAGGCCCTTACCCAGTCACGGCGGGCCGCCTCGTTCCAGAGGCCGCCGGGAATGGGCCGGGCGCAGTCGGCTATGCTCTCCCAGGCGGTGTTGGGGCAGCCGCTGGCCGGGCAGCCGCTCGCCGGACAGGCCAGGCCCACCGTCTGGACCGCCGCCACCCGCATCCGTCCCTCGGACCAGGAACGGGCCTCCAATCCGCGCGCCCGCAGTGCCGTTCTGCGGATCGCCACCCGGGCGCAGCCATGACCCAGTTTGTCAACTGGGTCCTTGCCGCGGCGCTTCTCGTGAGCGCTCTGGCCTTGGTGAACTCCCGGTATCACGAGCGCAGGCTGTTTGCCTTATCCGAGCAGCTCGAACGCCAGATTGAGAAACGCGTTACCGAGATCGAGAACCTACAGGTGGCCGTTGCCAGCCTGCGCACCCCGGGGCGGCTTGCCAGTGTTGCCAAAGACACCCTGGGCATGGTGCCTATTACCCATGCAGAGACGGTCTATGCGCCGAAGGGGCGGCAGCAATGATCGCGCGGCCCCATTTCTTTTTTGGATCTTGGTCCACCACCAATAAGGCGGCAGCACCGGGCCGCAGACGCGTTTCTTCGGACCGAAAGACCGCCTCTGGCAGGGTCAAGCCCCGGGCTGCCGGTGCCCAGGCAAACGACGAGATCCTCACCTGGCGGGCGACGGCCACCCGGTCAAAGGTGGTGCTCATGCTGATCACAGCGGGGCTCGGGGTAGTCTGGGTGAAGGCCTTCTGGCTGCAGCATGTCAATGTTGAGCAATGGCAGAAGCGGGCTGAGAATCGGTTTGAGCGGGTTCGAGACCTGTCCGCGGCCCGCGGACGGCTGCTGGACCGCAATGGAGAGGTGCTCGCGGTTAGCATTTCCGAATACCGCGTGGGACTCGTGCCAAGGCTATTTGATACGAATCACCCACGGGTCTCCGATCTGGCAGGAATCCTGGGTGTCTCCCCCGCAGAACTCCGCCGTCGGGCCCAGACAGCCAAAGGGTTTTTCTATATGTCCTCGGGTCTTGACGTTGGCGCCGCGGACAAGGTGCGTGCCCTGAAACTGCCGGGTGTTGAGCTCGAGCAGGAGTTCCGTCGCTACTACCCCCATGGCCCCGCGTTTGCGAACCTTGTGGGATTCACCGACCTGAAAGACCAGGGCCAGGAAGGCCTTGAGTTTGCCTTTAACTCACGGCTGCAGGGAAAACCGGGCGTCGAGCGCGTGGTAGTTGACCGCAAGAATCAGGTCTTTGACAAGAAGACCTTTGACCCCGCAAGCCCGGGGCAAGACCTTCGCCTATCGTTTGATGCCGGAATTCAGGCAATTGCCTATTCGGCCGCAGAACAGGCATTGCAGCAGCACCAGGCCAAGTCGGTTTCGGTGGTCGTGGTCGACAGCCGCTCTGGAGAGGTGCTGGCAATGGCCAATGCGCCGTCCTTCGACCCCAACCAGCGCAGCCGTCTTGATCCCAATCGGGTGCGCAATCGGGCGGCAACTGACACCTTCGAGCCGGGCTCGACGATAAAGCCATTTACGATTGCCGCCGCCCTGGATGCTAAGGTGGTCTCGCCCGGAACAAGCTTCTCCACTGATCCCGGTCGGGTTGTGATTGATGGCCGAACCATTCGAGATACCAAGCTTCTTGGCACCTTAACCGTCTCAGAGATACTCGAGAAGTCCAGCAATGTGGGCACTATTCGCGTTGCCCAGAAGGTGCCCTCTGATGCCTTCTATCAGAAGCTTCGAGCCTCTGGCTTTGGCGAACCCAGCCAGATCCGCCTTCCTGCAGAGCCGGCGGGCAGGCTGCGGCCCTGGCAGTCTTGGGCGGCCGTGGATAAGGCGGTCGTCTCTTTTGGCCATGGCATGTCGGTGTCTCTGGTGCAGCTTGCGGGGGCCTATACGGTCTTTGCCCGGGACGGAGACCGGGTGGGCTTAAGCCTGTCACCGGTCTCCGGGCCGGTGGTGGGCCAGCCCGTCTTTACCCCAGAAACAGCCCGGGCGGTGCGTCGCATGCTCGAGCGCGCCGCGGGACCTGAAGGCACTGGCCCAAAGGCGCGGATCCCGGGATTCCGTGTAGCGGGCAAGACCGGCACTGCCCATAAGCCTGAGGCGGGCGGCTATGCCAAGGCCAGGTACCTGTCTTCGTTTGTTGGCCTGGTTCCTGCCGACCAGCCTCGCTATGTCATTGCCGTGGCGGTGGATGAGCCCGCAGCAGGCAGGCATTTCGGGGGAGACGTTGCTGCTCCCGTATTTGCCCAGGTGGCAGGCGAGAGCCTGCGGCGCATGCAGATGTCGCCAGACCCTACGGTGCGGGTGGTCCCTGCTCTTACGGTCATTGAGGAGGGCACCTAAGTGGGGCCTGTGGCAGAGCAGAATGCCGCAGGGCTGCACCCGCTTTGCCGCGAGGACGCGCAGGCTGAGGCGCTCGCCAAACACCTGCGGCAGCAGTCGCCCCGTGGGCAGCTTGTTTCCATGGTGCAGGAACTCGGCCCTTCGGACTGGCTGGTGGCCCGTCCTGGTAGCCGCATGTCTCTGGTGCAGCTGCTTGAGGCCGCAGTCAGCGCCCGGGCAGAGGGGGTGGTGGTCGACACAAAAGACCGACAAGAGGCAGAGCAATGGATGGCTAGTCGATCGCAGGGCTGTGCGCTAGCCGCCTTGCCTGGCCTCGCGCAACGGGCGGGGATCCTCGCCTCTGTCTTCTACGGCCGTCCTTCGGAGCAGCTGCGGGTAACGGCCGTGACGGGCACCAACGGAAAGACAACGGTGTCGCAGGGGTTCGCCCGAAGCCTTGCCTGGATGGGGCGCACCACCGTTGTCATTGGCACCCTGGGCATCCATCGGTTCACGCGGCAAGGCGATCGCCTCGCGGTGCACTGCCTCGCGCCGCCAGGCCTCACCAGTCTGGATGCGGTCAGCCTGCAGCGCCGTCTTGCGGACTGCCTGACGCAGGGTGTTACGGATGTGGCGCTTGAGGCCAGTTCTATTGGGCTGGCACAGTGGCGCTTTACGGGCTGCCGGTTTCAAGATGCCGCGCTGACCAGCTTCAGCCAGGATCATCTGGATGTTCATAAGACCATGCAGGCCTATGCCGAGGCAAAGAGCCTGGTCTTTCAGGCCCCGGGGCTTATCGGCTCTGTCCGTGCACGGCCCATTGCAGGTCAGTCTGAACTGCCCGTAGTTCTCTGCACAGGAAGCGACATTCTCTGGGTACGGGTAGTGCATCGGGACGCAGGTCAGACTGCCCCCAGCGCGCCCATCACTTCCACCACCGCCACCGCTTCCACCGCCCATGAACTGCTGCTGGCTGCAGGTGCCGCAGACCGTCGTGGTACCCCCGTCTGGCTGCAGCTGCCGGGCCAGCCCTGGCATGCGCCGCAGGAGCCTTGTTGGTTCAAGCCGCCAGGTCAGCACAATCTGCAGAATGCCGCCGTGGTGGCTGGCCTGCTCGCGCGGCAGGGATTTACTGGCTCCGACATTCTGCACTGCCTGGCGCATTTCGCCCTGCCGACCGGGCGCATGGAACCGGTGCAGCCGGTTGCCGAGGACCGTCCCTGGGTCTATGTGGACTACGCCCATACGCCGGATGCACTTGGCCAGGTGCTTGCCGCATTGCGGCCGCTGGCCCAGCAACGGGGTGGCCGACTGATCTGCCTGTTTGGCTGCGGGGGCGATCGCGATCCGGAGAAGCGGCCCATCATGGCGCAGGTGGGGGCATCATGGGCCGATTGGCTCGTCATCACCTCGGACAATCCCCGTTCCGAGTCACCGCAGAAGATTCTGCAAGAGATACTTTCAGGCCTGAGCGCCGAGGCGTTGCGACGCGCCACCGTCGAGGAAGACCGAAGGCTGGGCATTGCCAGGGCACTCGAGATCGCGGCAACTGCCGATGTCGTGTTGATTGCAGGCAAGGGCCATGAGACCACGCAGGAAATTGCGGGCAGCAAGACGCCCTTTGACGATGCCGCGATTGCTTCGGATCTTTTGACTGCCTGGTATGGCATGCCCAGCCTGCGCGCGATGGCCGCGCAGATGGTCGCTGCGGGAGTCTGCTCGGAGCAGTCTTTTGGCCGCTTGGCCACCTGGAAATCCGACCCCCCGGTCATACATGTCTGTATCGACAGCCGATCAGTGATGCCGGGATCGGTGTTTGTCGCCATCCCAGGATCCCGTGTTGATGGCCATGACTTTCTTGGTCAGGCCTTCGAAAGGGGAGCCTGTGCCGCGATTATTACTCGTCCTCCCACCGCTGCTCAGGAATCCTCTGGTCAGCTTGGCCCCTGTATTGTCGTGACCGATGCCCAGCAGGCCCTGTCTGTTATGGCGCGGGTCTGGCGTGGCGCCTGGCGGGGCAGCCTCGCGGTAGTGACCGGGTCTAACGGAAAGACCACCGTCAAAGAGATGTCGGCAGCCGTTCTGCGTGCAGGCTTTGGAAGGCATGCCGTCTGGGCCACGCCGGGCAATCTGAACAACCAGCTGGGGGTGCCTCTGAGCATTCTGGGGCTGCGGTTTCGGCATCGCGTGGCCGTACTCGAAATAGGAATGAACCATCCCCATGAGGTGGCGGGTCTTGCAGCATTGGCCAGGCCGGATCTGGCACTACTAACCAATGCCCAGCGTGAGCACCAGGAGTTCATGGCCTCGGTCCGGGCCTGCGCCGAAGAAAACGCACAGTCGTTTCAGTATGTCAAAGAGCGGGGTATGGCTGTCGTGCCGCGCGACCCCGAGCATGAGTCTTTATGGGCCGAAATGACCCAGTCGCGTGATGACATCAGGCATCTGCGGTTTGGGCTTGCTGATGATCACGAAGGACGCGATGCGGGGTGTTATGACGGCGAATGCACGGCCCGTGTGCAGTCGTTCTTGCCTCTGGTCTTTACCATTGTCGTGTCGCCAGGCCTGGCCGCTACACAGGCGGGTAACGACCCGCAGTTCGGGCCAGCGCAGAAGGCTCACACCGACGGAGTCTCATCACCCCCCATCATGCTTGCCGGAATTGGCCGTCATCTGGCGCGTAATGCCGCTGGGGCTGCGGCCCTTGGGCTTGGGATGGGCCTTTCTCTGCAGCAGGTCGCCGAGGGGCTCGCTGCCTTCACACCGGTGGCTGGTCGCGGAAGACTGCACAGGCTCGGTCCCCTGCAGTGGCTGGTCGATGACAGCTATAACGCCAACCCCGACTCTGTACTTGCGGCCATCGAGGGCCTGTCAGCCGTCGATGGCCTGCATGCCTTGGTGCTTGGAGACATGGGGGAGGTAGGCGACCAGGGCCCGGTTTTTCATGCCGAGGTGCTGAGCGCAGCCCGTGCACGGGCAATCTCCGAGGTTCTGGTCTTCGGTCAGGCCATGGCCTTGGCAAGCGATCAGACCGCTGTGGGCAGGTCCTTCGACAGCATCGAGGCTCTGGTGGCGGCGCTCTCCGAATGGATGGATCAGCAGCAACAGATACAGCCGCAGACCCGACAGACCATCTGGGTAAAAGGCTCCCGCTTCATGCGACTGGAACGTGTCGTTCAGGCGCTGCTTTCGCGAAAGGAACACCATGCTTCTGCTGGTCTTTCAGTCGCTGGATGACTTCATCCGCGGCCTGGGAGTTTTTGGCTACATCACCCTCAGGGCGGTGATGGCCACGCTTACCGCACTTGCCATCGGCCTGGTCTTGGGGCCCATGGTGATCCGCCGGCTCACCCACATGAAGATCGGGCAGGCGGTGCGCGACGATGGCCCGCAGACGCATCTGATTAAGGCCGGAACCCCCACTATGGGAGGCGCCCTTATTCTGCTCTCTGTTGGCGTTACAACCCTGCTCTGGGCAGACCTTACCAACCGCTTTGTCTGGGTGGTGCTGCTGGTTACCCTGGGGCTCGGTGCCGTGGGTTGGGTCGATGACTATAAAAAGGTTGTCTATCGCGACCCCAAAGGCATGTCGGCACGCGCAAAGTTTTTCTGGCAGTCCTTGATCGCAATTGCCGCCGCCTTTTACCTTGCCTTTGCGGTGTCTGCGCCAAACGGCCCAGCCGCCTGGGCGCTTTTCGAGCAATGGCTGGGCAATGGTTTTCTGTTTACCCTGCCCGCGCAGGCTGACCTCATCGTGCCGTTCTTTAAGAGTGTGGCCTATCCGCTCGGGCTCTGGGGATTTGTTGTGCTCTCGTATTTTGTGATCGTGGGCACCAGCAATGCGGTGAACCTCACTGACGGTCTGGATGGCCTTGCGATCATGCCCACCGTGTTGATTGCCGCAGCCCTCGGCATCTTCGCCTATGTCGCTGGCAACGCAGTCTTCTCTAAGTATCTGTTGCTGCCTTTTATCCCTGGGGCAGGTGAACTCACTGTATTCTGCGCAGCCCTTGTTGGGGCGGGGCTTGCCTTTCTCTGGTTTAACGCCTATCCGGCCCAGGTCTTCATGGGTGATGTGGGCGCCCTGGCGCTCGGGGGCGCGCTCGGCGTGGTGGCAATTGTGGTGCGCCAGGAAATTGTTCTGTTTGTCATGGGAGGCGTTTTCGTGGTTGAGACGCTCTCGGTGATGCTTCAGGTTGCCTATTTCAAGTACACCCGGCGTCGGTTTGGTCAGGGCCGCCGCATCTTTCTGATGGCTCCTCTGCACCACCACTTCGAGCAGAGTGGCTGGAAAGAAACCCAGGTGGTGGTGCGGTTCTGGATTATCACGATGATGCTTGTCCTTGCGGGACTGGCCACCCTGAAGATTCGCTAGTCAACCCGCCATGAATCCTGCCACCTCCTCTGCGCACGCCGTCTCATGGCCCTGCCCTGCCACGGGCTGGTCGGGCTGCAAGGCATTGGTTATTGGGGCGGGCGAGTCTGGCATGGCCATGGCCCACTGGCTAGCCCACCAGGGTGCTACGGTGCGTATTATCGATAGCCGCAATGCCGCAGCCGAGGCTGCCCCACAGGGGGCAGAGCTTCTTTTGGGGGTGGAAGCGCCATTTTCCGAAGAGCACCTGCAAGGCTGCAGCCTGGTTGCGTTATCTCCGGGCCTTACGCCCCATGCGGAGCGCGGCAGTCCCCTGGACCGCATTCTGCAGGCTGCCGCTCAGACGGGTCTGCCCGTAGTCGGGGAGCTGGACCTCTTTGACTGGGCGATATCCCATCTGGCCCGAGGCGGTGAAGATGCCCAGAAGGCCATGTCCCTTGCCCTGCAGGGCCCACGGGTGCTGGCGATTACCGGCACCAATGGCAAGACCACAACCGCCCGGCTTGTGGCGCACCTGTTGCGATCGGTGGGCCTTGATGTGCAGGAGGCGGGCAACCAGGGGCCTGCGCTTTTGAAGGGGTACCTGCAGCGGGTTTCCATCGGTCGCTGGCCCGATGTCTGGGTTCTCGAACTCTCCAGCTTTCAGCTGGCCTTAGCCAGTCGTTTCACGTGCACTGCCGCCACTGTGCTGAACCTGAGCCAGGACCACCAGGACTGGCATCTGGGCATGGACGACTATCGGGCGGCAAAGCTTCGGGTGTTTGGACTGCCTATGCCGACCGCGCTCTCGGTTATCGACCGTGATGACCCTGTGCTTGCCGCGGCGGTATCGGGCCATCTCTCGCAGGTTAGCGCTGAGGCCCCACAGAAGGCCTCCGGATCCGGTCGGCGTACCCGTTTGGCGGCACCACCAAGGGCAATAAGCTTTGGACTTGGACCGCCGCAGTCCCCTGGCCCGTCGTTCGGTCTGGTCTATCAGGGAATCGACTGGCTTGCCTATCAGCCGGCCGAGATCACCGCCGGCGTGCAACGGCTTATGCCGGCGGGGGCACTGAAGATCCAGGGCCGCCATAACCTTCGCAACGCGATGGCCGCCCTGGGCCTGTGTCTTACCGTCTGCGACGATCTCGCAGGCATGCTGCATGCCTTGCGTCGGTATACCGGCGAGCCGCACCGAATGCAGTGGATTACCGAGGTGGAGGGCGTGGCCTTTGTCAACGACAGCAAGGCCACCAATGTCGGGGCAACCATTGCAGCGCTCGAAGGCACGGAGGGCCCCCTGGTGGTAATCCTCGGAGGTCAGGGCAAGGGGCAGGATTTCTCCGGGCTGATTCAGACCTTATCGGCCCGCCAGGCGAGCGTGGTGGGCATCGGCGAGCAGGGCCCGGCGCTCGTGGCCCAGTGCCAGGCCGCTGGTCTGCAGGCTACAACCTGCGCGAGCCTGGAGGCTGCGGTCGCGCAGGCATGGCAGTGGGCACAGGCCTATCCGGCTGAGGCCTCCCGGCGGCCCATGATTCTGCTCTCGCCGGCCTGTGCCAGCCTCGACATGTTCACCAACTATGCTGAACGCGGTGACCAGTTTGCGAGCCTTGCCCATGCCCGGGCGCAGACGGAGGGGCAGCTATGCTAGACCGACTGCGTCAGACCCTTATGCCCGCCCCGGTGGACGGACGATTCGTTGCCGTTATGGTTGGGCTCTTGGCGGTAGGGCTCGTGATGGTCTACTCGGCCAACTTACCCTTGCCAAGCGCCAATGCACAGGCCGTGTTCTGGAAGCAGATGCGTGGCCATCCGATGCACATCCTGATAGGGCTGGCGGCCTTAATGCTGGTGCTTCGTATCCCCTCAGACTGGCTGCGCAAAGCCTCTGCCCCTCTCTTTGTACTGGGGGTGGCCCTGCTGCTCACCGTGGCCATGATTAAGCTCTTTGGCGGCGAGCAGTTTGTCCGCGACGGCGCAGTGCGGGCGATTCCCATCGGGTCGCTTACCTTGCAGCCCTCTGAGCTTATGAAGGTCTTTGTGATCCTGTTTGCGGCTGGCTACGCAGTGCGCAGGCATGACCGCATGCGGTTTGATCTGGTCCGGGGTCTTGCGCCGATTGGTGCGCTGATGGTGATCGTCACTGGGCTTCTGCTCTATCAGCCCGACCTCGGCGCAACCATCGTAATTACGCTCACCGTGGCAGGGGTCTTGCTCTTAGGGGGAATGAGCCTGCGGGTGGTGATTCCGCTGGTGATTCTCCTGGGACTGTTCTTCGCGCTCATGATATTTGCCACGCCATGGCGCCTCGAGCGTCTGCTCTCGTATCTCACCCCATGCGACCCCAGCCATGCCCAGAAGGCCGGTTATCAACTCTGTGGGGCTCTGATCGCATTTGGACATGGCGGGCTTTTTGGCTCGGGCCTTGGAACCGGTATCGCCAAGCTCGGCTACCTGCCTCTGCCACATACCGACTTCATCTTTGCGGTGATCGGCGAGGAACTGGGATTTATCGGCGTTACCGCTGTTCTGCTGGCCTTTGGCTATCTTATTCGGCGCTGCATTGAGATCGGCCGGGTGGCCATGTCCCAGGAGCGGATGTTTGCAGGCCTCGTTGCCCAGGGCATTGGGGTCTGGCTGGGGGTCCAGACCCTCATTCATGCAGGCGTGAATACGGGCCTCTTGCCTACCAAGGGCCTTACCCTTCCCCTTATCAGTCATGGTGGAAGCGCCATGCTGGCGGTCTGCATTGCCCTGGGAATGGTGCTGCGGATCGACGCAGAAAACCGTGCGGCGGCCCGGGCGCGGCCGGTGGTGGAGCCGATTCTTCGCAGGCATGCCCGTTCGCCCCTCGGCTCGGGGCAACGCATGGCCAGGGAGGGCAGGTTATGACCAGCCAGACCTGTCTGGGGCGGGTAGTAATTGCCGCTGGCGGCACCGGGGGGCATATCTTTCCGGCCCTCGCTGTTGCGCAGTCCCTGGCGCTTCTGGGTATTGAGTCTCACTGGGTGGGCAGCAACCGCGGCCTTGAGGCCCGCGTGGTTCGGGAACAGGCGGGTATTCCTCTGACCGAACTCTCCCTTGCCGGACTGCGGGGCCGTGGCCTTGCCGGAGCACTGGCCCTTCCCATGGGGCTGTTGCGCAGCCTAATACAAAGCTGGAAGCTGGTCTCGCAGGTGCGGCCTGCGCTGGTTCTGGTCTTCGGTGGCTATGTCTCTTTTCCGGTAGGCATCGCGGCACGTCTGCAGGGATACCCGCTGATCGTGCATGAGCAAAATGCCGTTATGGGTACTGCAAACCGTTGGCTTGCCAGGTTTGCGCAGCGGGTTTTGATTAGCTTTGCCCAGACGCGCTTCGCCCCCCGGGATGCGATTGCTGTCGGCAATCCCGTGCGCGCAGGCCTGACTGCCCAGTCGCCCTTCGAGCGGCGCTTTGGCCAGGGCAGACCGCTGCGGGTGCTGATTATCGGAGGAAGCCTTGGGGCCCGGGCACTGAACCGGGCGATGCCCGAGGTCTGGCCCCTTCTTACAACAGCCTGGCCTGAGGGCGTTTCAGTCTGGCATCAGACGGGCGTGGCCGATGAGGCCAGTGTGCGCGAGGCCTATGCCCAGACCGAAGCGGGTAACCTCGAGTCGCGTGTCAGTGCCTTTATTGAGGACATGGCTAGCGCCTATGCCTGGGCAGACCTCGTGGTCTGCAGGGCCGGGGCCTCTACGGTGGCGGAACTGGCAGCCCTCGGCCTGCCGGCGGTCTTTGTCCCTCTACCAAGCGCCATTGATGACCATCAAACGGCCAATGCCAGGGCGCTGGTGGAACTGGGTGCCGCATTCTTAGTGCCGCAGTCAGCAGACCTGGCCCAGCGGCTAGTTGCCGTGCTCGGGCAGTGCACGCCTCAGCGACTCAAGGAAATGGCGGGCGCTGCGCAGGGCCTGCAGGCGGGGCAGGCCCTAGACCGGTTTCTGGACCAGCTTGCCACGGTCTGGCCAGTGCTGCCTAGGCGGCCGCTGGGGCAGGGAGGCAGGGCATGAGGCACAAGATCACCACGCTGCATTTCGTGGGCATGGGGGGTTCCGGCATGTCCGGTATCGCCGAGGTACTCCTGAACCAAGGCTACCGCGTGCAGGGGTCCGATCTTTCTGAAAATTCGGCAATTCGGCAGCTTGTGACCAAGGGTGCGAAGTTCTTCCTGGGCCATGATGCCAGCCATGTCTCGGGGGCAGATGTGGTTGTCATCTCGAGCGCGGTGAAGCCCGATAACCCCGAGGTTCGGGCCGCCCGTGCCACCAAGACGCCCGTGGTCCCACGTGCCCTGATGCTCGCGGAGTTGATGCGTATGAAGCAGGGCATCGCAGTGGCAGGAACCCATGGCAAGACCACCACCACGAGCCTGGTCGCCTCTGTGCTGGCTGAGGCGGGCATGGACCCAACCTTTGTGATCGGGGGCCTGCTCAACAGCGCGGGCGCCAATGCCAAGCTGGGTCTTGGTGATGCCTTTGTGGCCGAGGCCGATGAGTCTGACGGCTCGTTTCTCAATCTCATGCCGATGCTGGCCGTGATCACCAATATTGACGCCGACCACATGGACACCTATGACCATGACATGGCTAAGCTCAAACAGGCCTTTGTCCAGTTTGTCCAGAGACTGCCTTTTTACGGCACGGCGGTGGTCTGTCTCGATGACCCGCATGTCCGCGAGATCATTCCGTTTCTGTCCCGCCCAGTGCTCACCTATGGCCTGAGTCCCGAGGCAGACTTACAGGCCATCGACCTGCAGCCCGATGGACTTGGCATGCGTTTCCGTCTGCGCCGGGCAGGGCAGCCGGACTGGCCTTTGCGGCTCAATCTGCCTGGCCATCACAATGTTCTCAATGCGCTGGCTGCCATCGGGGTCGCCTGTGAGCTCGGGGTAGCGCAAGAGGCCATCGGGGGCGCCTTAGACCAGTTCACCGGCGTAGGCCGGCGGCTCCAGCACTGCGGCCTGATTCGCTTTGCCAAGGGGCAGGCCGATCTGGTGGATGACTATGGCCATCACCCCGCGGAAATCCGGGCCACCTTGCAGGCCGTGCGCGGCGCCTATCCTAACCGGCGCGTGGTACTCGTCTTCCAGCCGCATCGGTTTAGCCGCACCCGCGATCTTTTCGATGACTTCGTTAAGGTGCTGGCGCAGGCCGATGCCCTGATTCTTGCCGAGGTCTATCCTGCGGGAGAGGCCCCCATTCCCGGTGCAGACGCCCGTGCGCTGGCCCGGGCCATTCGTCAGCTGGGGCGTGTTGAGCCTGTTTTTGCCGCAGAGGTCTCCGAGGTGCCCGATCTCTTGGACGGCCTGGTGCAGCCCGGTGACCTGCTGCTGAGCATGGGCGCAGGCTCGATCGGTGGGCTGCCTCTGCTTCTGAAGTCCCGTGCGCAGATCGCTCCTTCCGACGCAGGAGGAGTCGTCCATGGCTAGTTGCGTGGCGGTTCTCATGGGCGGGAAATCGGCAGAGCGCGAGATATCGCTGCGTTCGGGCAATGGGGTGCTGCGGGCGCTGCAGTCCTGCGGCATTGAGGCCATGGCCTTTGACCCTGCCGAGCGTCCTCTGGATGACCTGCGCAGTCTTGGGGTGGATCGGGTGTTTATTGCGCTACACGGGCGCTATGGCGAAGACGGCACCGTGCAGGGGGCATTAGAGCTTCTCGAGATTCCCTACACCGGCTCTGGGGTGCTGGCCTCGGCACTGGCCATGGATAAGCTGCTTACCAAACGGGTCTGGCAGTCCTGGGGAATCCCGACGCCCGCCTTTGTCGCCCTTCGTTCGGAAGACTGGACTGCAGAGTCGCCTGGGGCCGCTGCCCCTGCATCAGAGGCCCAGCGCAACGGCGAGGCGTTTCAGGCGATCGCCCACCTGGGGCTTCCGGTAGCGATCAAGCCCGCCCACGAAGGGTCTTCGCTGGGCTTTACCCGCCTGGATAGTCCCAAGGGCGCGCTCGCAGCCATTCGCAAGGCGGCCCAGACCGACGAGGCCGTGGTGGCAGAGGCCTTTGTCCAGGGTCGAGAGTTCACCGTGGCACTCCTGGGCGGGGGTGGTCTTGGCCCGGTGCGCGCGCTTCCGGTCGTTGAGATTGTGGCGCCGCATGGCAACTATGACTACCAGCATAAGTACTTCGGATCAGAGACGCAGTATCTCTGTCCCGCACCCCTTTCGGCGGAGGTCACCCGTCAGATGCAGCAGTTCAGTGCCCAGGCCTTTGATGTGCTGGGCTGCGAAGGCTGGGCCCGTGTCGACATTCTCTGGGATGAACAGGGCAGTCCCATGCTCCTAGAGCTCAATACCTCACCGGGAATGACCGACCACTCGCTGGTACCTATGGCCGCATCGCAGGCCGGGCTAAGCTACCCGGCACTGGTCAGCGAGATCCTTGCCGGAGCCCGCCTGAAGCTAAAGGGGGCTGCATGAGCTGGCTGGGCCGTTTCTGGAACTCGCCTCCTGCCTTGCACTGGACGAGCAGTTTTCTCATCCAGCTATCTGCTCTCGCGGGGCTTTTGGTGGCTGCGGTCTGGCTTGCGGGTCAGCCGGTCTTTGCCTTGCGTTCGGTGCAGGTCTTGTCCACCGGACCAGAGATTCATCATCTGTCTGAAGAAGAGATACGGCAGTCGGTCCAGTCCACCAGTGTGGGGACCGCGCTGACCCGGCCGCTGGCCGATCTGCAGGCCTCCTTGCAGGCTTATCCCTGGGTGCGACAGGCCTCAGTACGCCGCGTCTGGCCCAATCGGCTGATGATCTGGATTGAAGAGCACCAGCCGGTTGCCATCTGGACGGATGGTCGCCTGATCAATCGCCAGGGTGAACTCTTCTGGGTCGACCAGTCACCTCGGGCCATTGGCCTGGTTCCCGGCTGCCGTCTGCCGACCCTTTCCGGGCCTGTGGGCAGCCATGACCGTGTGCTGTCCCGTGCCCAGACGCTCGAGCAGCTATTCGCGGCACAGGGTTTCAGTCTGTCGCAGCTCTCTCTGTCCGACCAGTTTTCTTGGAATGCCGCGCTCCATCGGGGGCCCGAGCTCGTGCTCGGACGCGATACCCTGCCCCGCAGTCAAGAGGACCGCGCCCAGGCCTTCTCCCAGCACCTTGCCTGGCTCACTCAGTCGCTTGAGCCCAGCGCCTCGGCTTCGGGCCGGGCAGCCGTACAGGTGACCTCTGTAGACCTACGGTATGCCAATGGGTTTGCCTTTCGCACGGCGCCGGGCACCGCCCGCAGGGGCTCTGATAACGATGCCGATGGCGCTGACCAGCCGAACTGTCTTGTTTTTAATCGGGAAGGACGACGTATCCATGACTCGTGATGCAAAGAGCAATCTTCTGGTGGCGCTCGATATTGGCACCTCTAAGGTTGTTGCGGTGGTAGCCCAGGTGGATGCCGAGGACCAGCTCGATGTGATTGGCATTGGCCAGGCCGAGAGTCTTGGTCTCAAAAAGGGTGTGGTAGTGAATATAGACGCCACGGTTGACTCGATCCAGCGGGCGCTTGAAGAGGCCGAGCTCATGGCCGACTGCAAGGTCGAGTCTGTCTGGACTGGAATCGCCGGCAGCCATATCCGCAGCTTTAACTCCAGCGGCATGGTTGCCATCAAAGAAAAAGAGGTTACCCAGGGAGATGTCGAGCGGGTTGTTGAGACCGCCACTGCGGTAAGTATCCCGGCCGATCAGCAGGTGCTGCATGTACTGCCGCAGGAGTTTGTTATTGATGGCCAGGAAGATGTGCGTCAGCCGCTGGGCATGAGTGGGGTTCGACTGGAGGTTCGGGTACACATTGTTACCGGGGCGGTATCTGCGGCCCAGAACATTGTGAAGTGCGTGCGCAGGTGCGGGCTGGAGGTGAGCGAGCTCATGCTGCAGCCCCTTGCCTCAAGCTACACCACCCTTACCGATGATGAGAAAGAGCTGGGTGTTGCCCTGGTGGATATTGGTGGAGGCACTACCGATATCGCCATCTTCTCCGGCGGTGCCATTCGGCACACCGCTGTCATTCCGATCGCTGGCGATCAGGTCACCAACGACATTGCCATGGCCCTGCGCACGCCCACCAAAGAGGCCGAAGAGATTAAGCAGCGTTATGCCGTGGCCAAGCAGAGCCTGGCAAACCCAGCCGCAAGCTTTGAGGTGCCTGGCCTGGGGGACCGTGCCCCCCGGCTCTTGTCGCACCAGTCTCTCGCCGCCGTGGTGGAGCCTCGGGTAGAAGAACTCTTTTCCCTGGTGTCTCAAGTAATTAGAGACAGCGGCTATGAGGAGCTTCTGTCCTCAGGAATTGTGCTCACAGGGGGAAGTTCCCTGCTGCCCGGACTGGTAGAGCTAGGGGAAGACGTTTTCTTAAAGCAGGTGCGTGTGGCCCGTCCGAATTACACCGGTGGGCTGGCGGATCTGATCAGTAACCCACGGTATGCCACTGCCATGGGGTTACTCGAGCAGGCGCGGCGACAGTGGCTACGTGGGGGGCAGGTGACTCGGCAGACAGGCGGAGTCCGAGACACCTTGGCACGAATGAAGTCTTGGTTCATGGGCAATTTTTGAATTTTTTGAGGAAAGAGAGGCAGCAATGAGTTTTGAGATGCTAGAGACACAGACTCCGGGTACGGTGATTAAAGTGGTGGGGGTTGGGGGCGCCGGTGGCAATGCCGTCTCCCATATGATTCGGAAAGGGGTGCAGGGGGTCGAGTTCATCTGCGCCAATACCGATGCCCAGTCGCTCGATCGTTCCAAAGCAGACCATGTGGTGCAGCTGGGTAGCACCGGCCTTGGGGCAGGCGCGAAGCCCGAGGCTGGCAAGGCGGCGGCGGAGCAAGACCGTGGCCGGATTGCCGAGCTGCTCTCTGGGGCCCATATGGTTTTTATCACCGCAGGCATGGGAGGGGGAACCGGAACGGGCGCTGCACCCGTGGTTGCGGAGGTTGCCAAAGAGCTCGGCGCGCTCACCGTTGCGGTGGTTACCAAGCCCTTTTCCTTTGAGGGCGCCAAGCGTATGCAGGCCGCAGAGCATGGTCTGTCTGAGCTTCAGGGCAAGGTCGATTCTCTCATCGTGATTCTCAATGAGAAGCTCGAAGAGGTGCTTGGCGATGACATAAGCCAGCTCGATGCCTTCGCTGCGGCAGACGACGTGCTGAACAATGCCGTGGCAGGAATCGCCGAGATCATTAATGTCGAAGGCCTCGTCAATGTGGACTTTGAGGATGTGAAGACAGTCATGGGCGAGCAGGGTAAGGCCATGATGGGAACCGCAGCCGCCAGCGGCCCAGACCGGGCCCGCATCGCAGCCGAACAGGCTGTCCGAAGCCCACTGCTCGAGGGCGTCGACCTCTCCGGTGCCCGAGGTGTTCTCGTAAATATTACGGCCAGCAGCTCGCTTAAGCTTAAAGAGACCAAGCTCGCCATGGAGACCATCCGCACATTTGCAGCAGACGACGCCACCATCATCTTTGGCGCGGTGACCGATGAAGCCATGAACGATGAAATGCGTGTCACCGTGGTGGCCACGGGTCTGGGGCGTGCCAGCCGCAGGCCCACCCTCGTGCCGCCGATTTCGGTACCTGTTCTAAAAACCGGCACCTACGATGGTACCGCGGCGCAGCCGTCTGCGATGGCGCCGGAGTCTGCCGCTGCGGGCACGCCAGTGAGCCACGACTATGCTGGCTATGACCAGCCCGCCATCTGGCGGCAGCCGCCACGCAGTGAGGCAGCCGCGCGTGTTCTGGCTTTAGAAGAGGGCGGAATGGACCGGCTGGACATCCCCGCGTTTCTCCGGAGGCAGGCCGACTAGTCTTTGGTTTAACCTAGACCCTCATCCTCTCTCACCTCCGAGGCCAACGCCGGGTCGCGGGGGTGTTTCTTTTATTTCACTAAGGAGTCGTTATGACCATTGCAATTGGACAGGCATTACCCAATGTCACGCTTTATGAGTTCATCGAAGAAGAGACCCCCGGCTGCACGGTTGGGCCTAACGCCTTTCAGGTGAGCGACATGGTCAAGGGAAAAAAGATCATCATTTTTGGACTGCCTGGCGCCTACACCCCTACCTGTTCGGCCAAGCATGTACCCGGCTATGTCGACCATGCCGCAGCCCTCAAGGCCAAGGGCATAGACGAGGTCTGGTGTGTATCGGTGAACGATGCCTTTGTCATGGGGTCGTGGGGGCGTGAACTTGGCACTCATGGCAAGGTGCGCATGCTCGGCGATGGCAGCGCCGAGTTCTCCAAGGCCGTGGGGCTGACCCTCGACCTTACCGCCCGTGGCATGGGACTGCGGTCGAATCGGTACGCCATGCTCGTCGATAACGGCGTTGTCAAGGCCGTGCATGTCGAAGAGCCCGGTAAGTTTGAGGTCAGCAGTGCCGAAGCCATGCTGGCAAAGCTTTAAAAATTCTTTAGGCAATGCTCAGGCAGCGCACGCTTGGTCAGCCGGTCAGTGCCCAAGGGATTGGCCTGCACGGTGGCCAGCGCGTGTTGCTCTGCCTCATGCCGGCACCGGCCGATAGCGGCATTGTCTTTTGTCGCACCGATCTACCCGCGCCCAATACCGTAGCCTCGCAGGCTGCGGCAGTGGGCGATACGCGCATGGCCTCGACCATCTCTCAGGGCGCAGTGAAGATATCTACGGTCGAGCATCTCATGTCCGCGCTCTCCGGGCTGGGCATCGATAACGCACGCATCGAGCTTGATGGCCCGGAAGTGCCCATCATGGATGGCAGTGCCGCAAGCTTTGCCTACCTCATTCGCTCTGCAGGAATCGCCGAACAAAACGCCCCTAAGCGGTTTATTGAAGTCCTATCGCCCATAGAGGTTCGGGATGGTGAAAAGCGCGCCCGGCTCGACCCGTACTTTGGCTTTCGCCTGCAGTTCTCTATCGACTTTCAGCATCCCGCGATCGACCAGACAGGGCAGGAAGTCTGCGTCGATTTTGCCCAGACCTCTTTCATGGAGGCAATCGCGCGGGCCCGTACCTTCGGGTTTATGAAGGATGTCGATCTGCTGCGCTCCAAAGGGCTCGCCCTAGGCGGCAGTCTCAGCAATGCCATTGTTATGGATGAGACGCGGGTTCTGAATCCAGAAGGGCTACGACGGCCCGATGAATTTGCGATGCATAAGGCCCTGGATGCGCTCGGAGACCTTTATTTACTGGGCAGGCCCCTGTTGGCTAGTTACTCCGCTTATAAGTCCGGCCATGGCCTGAACAATCAACTGCTGCGCGCCTTAGTCTCTCAGCCGCAAGCCTGGAGAGAGCGGGTTTTCAACGACCTCTCCGATGCGCCTGCTGCCTGGGCCCGTCAGTGGTCCTGGGAATAAAAAGACCGTAACCGGGCCAGCCCCTGCTGAGGAGGACTAGGGCGCGGCGGGGGCTTTGGCCGTTCTGCTGCCCCAACGGCTTTTTGCGCAGTAACCGTTACAGATGCAAGATCAGGCATGTCCTGCTGCAGATGAGAAAGCAGCTCTGGGGCCAAAAGGCGCAGCTTGGCCATGGCGGCGTGACTCGTGACGGTGATTACCAGCTCCCAGCCCTTAGCCGACCGAGAGGTCTGACCACGTCGGGCCCCAAGTACCGTGGAGATAAGCCGGGGGTGCCCCAGTGCGGCAAGGGCAGCAGCAACATGCGCCGCATGGGCCTTTCGTTCCGCCAGTGCCGCCGAGGGACCAAGCGCCTGCAGAATAAGCTCGTCAAGTAAGCGCACGCCACTGTCCATACCGCCCATGCTACCCTAGAAAGATTATGTTTAATCGTCTCTTGTCTTCGCTATTTGGCAGCCGCAATGACCGGCTTTTAAAGAAATATCAGGCCCGGGTTGCGGCCATTAATGCCCTGGAATCCGGCCTGCAGCAGCTCTCTGATGCCGACCTGGTGGCCAAGACGGCCGAACTGCGCGACCGCTGCGCCAAAGGGGCCGCTTTGGATTCCTTGCTTACCGAGGCGTTTGCCGTATGCCGGGAGGCCAGCAGGCGGGTCTTAGGCATGCGCCACTTTGATGTTCAGCTGGTGGGCGGCATGGTCTTACACGAGGGCAAGATCTCCGAGATGCGCACCGGCGAGGGCAAGACCCTGGTAGCCACGCTGCCTGCCTACCTCAATGCCCTATCGGGTCAGGGGGTTCACGTCGTTACCGTGAACGAATACCTCGCCCAGCGTGATGCCCAGTGGATGGGCCGGCTCTATGGGTTTCTGGGGCTCACCACGGGCATTAACCTCTCCGGCCTGAGCCACGAGGAAAAGCAGCAGGCCTATCGCTGCGACATTACCTATGGCACGAATAACGAGTTTGGGTTTGACTACCTGCGTGACAACATGGTCACCGAAAAGGCCAACCGGGTGCAGCGTTCGCTGTCGTACGCCATTGTCGACGAGGTGGACTCCATTCTTATCGACGAGGCCCGCACGCCGCTGATTATTTCAGGCCAGGCAGAAGACTCCACCCATCTTTATCAGGCGCTCAATAGCCTTCCGGCGTCGCTCAATCGCCAGCCGACCGAAGACGGACCGGGAGACTATTTTCTGGATGAAAAGGGTCGACAGGTGTACCTGTCTGATGCCGGGTTTGAGAAGGCCGAGGGGCTGCTCTCGCAGATGGGGCTGCTGCCCGAGGGTGCCAGCCTCTACGATCCTGTGCACATTAGCCTCTTGCATCACCTTATGGCGGCACTGCGGGCCCATACCCTGTACTTTCGCGATCAGCATTATGTGGTGCAGGCAGGGCAGGTCGTCATCGTCGATGAGTTTACCGGCCGTCTGATGCCCGGTCGCCGCTGGTCCGATGGTCTGCATCAGGCAGTAGAGGCCAAAGAGGGGGTCTCTATCGAACCCGAGAACCAGACCTTGGCCTCGATCACTTTTCAAAACTATTTCCGCATGTACCAGAAGCTTGCGGGCATGACGGGTACGGCAGACACTGAGGCCTTTGAGTTTCAGCAGATCTACGGGCTCGAAACGGTAATCGTTCCAACCCACCGGCCCATGGTGCGAAAAGACCTGCAAGACCAGATCTTTCGCACTATCGAAGAAAAGTTTGAGGCCATCCTGGCCGATATCAAAACCCGCCATGCGGCAGGTCAGCCCATTCTCGTGGGCACCACCTCGATTGAAAACTCCGAGCTGCTCTCCTCCGAACTCTCTAAGGCGGGTCTTGACCACCAGGTGCTCAATGCAAAGCAGCATGCCCGTGAGGCAGAGATCGTTGCCCAGGCAGGGCGGCCAGGAATGATCACGATTGCAACCAATATGGCGGGCCGAGGAACCGATATTGTTCTGGGCGGCAGCGTGGAAAAAACCATTGAGGCCCTGCGCGATACCCCTGGCCTTCAGGCCGATGCCTTTGAGGCCCAGGCCGCAGCCATGCGGGCGGAATGGCAGCCTCTGCATGACCAGGTGCTCGCTGCCGGCGGTCTGCATATCATCGGCACCGAGCGCCACGAGTCGCGCCGTATTGACAATCAGCTTCGGGGTCGTGCGGGCCGCCAGGGCGACCCCGGATCGTCCCGGTTCTATCTTGCGATGGATGATCCCCTGCTGCGCATCTTTGCCGGTGATCGCATGAAGGCAATCATGGATAAGCTTGGGGTGCCCAGGGGAGAACCCATTGAGGCGGGAATGGTCTCGCGGTCGATTGAAAGCGCTCAGCGCAAGGTAGAGAACCGCAACTTCGAGATCCGCAAGCAGCTCCTTGACTATGACAATGTGGCCAATGAGCAGCGCAAGATCATTTACTCCCAGCGCAACGAGATTCTCGAAGTCGGCGACCCTTCCGAGCTCGTTAGCCGGCTGCGCGATGGCGCGGTAGAAGCCCTGGTGCGCAACTTTGTGCCCCGAGAGAGTATTGAAGAGCAGTGGGATCTTCCTGGTCTTCAGTCTGAGCTTGTAACGGTCTACGGGCTCACCATGGACCTGCAGACACTGGTTGAGAGCCAGGAGGAGCTGGGCGATGAAGATCTCACAGCCCTCATAGTGAAGACAGCGAGCGATGCCTACGAATCAAAGTGGAAAACAGTAGGCCGTGAGGCCTTCGCAGGGTTTGAGCGATCGGTGCTCATTCAGCATCTTGATAACGCCTGGCGTGAGCATCTCGCGGCCCTAGATCTATTGCGGCAGGGTATTCACCTGCGTGGCTATGCCCAGAAAGATCCGAAACAGGAGTACAAGCGCGAGGCATTTGTATTGTTTGAGCAGCTGCTCGAACGGGTGCGAGACTCGGTAACCCGGCTACTGATGAATGTCGAGGTACAGACCCAGGAACAGGCTGAGGCGGCAGCCCGCGAGGCTCAGGAGCGCGCTGCAGCAATTGCGGCATCGCAGATGCAGTTCACCCACGCCGACTTTAGCCCCGAGGCCTCTTTCTCAGGGGAAGACCCCCAGGCGCTTGCCTTGGCCGCACAAGAGGCCGCGCCGTCTTCGGCCTCGACTGACGCAACCGCCGCCGGCGGCTCTTCGGCAGCGCCGGGCCCGGCCGCCGTTCCCAAGGTTGGCCGCAACGAACCCTGCCCCTGCGGCAGTGGAAAGAAGTACAAGCACTGCCATGGCCGACTCTAGCCACTGCGGTATCTGACTATCAAGGCCCGGAAGGTAACTCTCTTCGGTCCAAGGCCCTTAGTTTCTTCGCAGGGAATCGGTTGTGAAGTTGTTCATTTCCGCCTGCTTGCCAACGATCATTGATGGTCCAGACTCTGCATCAAAGCCAGCCGCAAAATACCGCCCGGAGGTGAGGTCATGGTAGACGCTGGCCCGGGTGACTGGCGTCTGCCCTTCGGGGTCTTGAATCAATCCATGCAAGGACACTCTCCAGAGTTCACCTCGCGAGGAATAGCACTCTTCGACTAGTACCGTTGCGCTGTCTTCATCGACGTAGAACACCCGGCGGCTGTATATGTGGGACTGCCCGGGTTTGAGAATAGCCTGTACTACCCAGACTCGGTGCCATTCAAACCGAAGCAGATCGGCGTTGAGCACCCCCGCACCGACGACCCGTCTCCGCAGGTCGTCTGCGGACCATGGGCCAGACAGGCCATACCAGTTGTAGGGAACGATCAGAGCTTTCTTGCCAAGGCTCTGCCATTCAAACCGGTCCAAGGCCCCATTGAACCCATCGACCTGGTCCGCGGTAAAGAGCCCCTCGCTGCCGTCAGCCACCGCATCATAGGCTAGGTCTGGGGCGCGACGTACTCGACGTTGGCCAGCGTTATATATCCAGGCAGCGCGTGTTCGATCCTGGTCGGGCAGAAACTCATGAACCAGGACCTGATCTCCCTGCAGTGCTGCAGGACCGAGATATTGAATCTTCGCCGCAAAAAAAAGCCCTGGCACTGCCCCCCTGAGATGGCTGGCATAAAAACGCTGGGTTCGCGTGGTGAGGATATAGGTCTGCCCAAGGGGTTGTACCGGAAGGTTGCGGCTTATGCGCACCATGCTACCGCCGGTGTGTCGCCAGAGATGCCTGGCAATGGGATTGTTTCTTACCTGCTCAGACAATCCAGGATGTCGCAAAAAGACAGGGTCAGCGAGCCCATAGGGAGCGCCCGCAGGAAAAAAAACAGGCCTGCGGGAAGGATAGAGCCGCAAGTAGAAGTTCTTGTAGCGAGATACCAGGCTTGATAGCCCGGGGGGAATCCATGAGACGAAGGCCTTCAGACGAGCCTGATCAATACGCTCAATTTCCGAGTCCTTCGCAATCAGGGCCAGCACACCCGATGGAGGCTGGTCTGAGAGGATTGCCGTATGGGCTGCGACCCGGTTGTCATCGGATCCCGCCAGCTCCGCCCCCCAGGCAAGTCGGTCCGTCTGTGTCGACCGACGCGCCTCCGCGGTTAGGGCAAGCCCCTTGTTCCATGGGGCCGAGGCGATTCCAGCAGCCGTGAGGCTCAGAAGTCGCCGACGGGACTGGTGGCAGGCCATGGCTATTGCCCTAACCCGGGACGGTGATCCCTGCTAACCAGGAATGCCGCCAGTGCAGGCAAAAGTACGAGTGCGCCAAGCAGGTTTACCAGGAACATAAATCCAAGCAAGACACCCATATCAGCCTGAAACTGAAGATCAGACCCCAGCCAGGTCAAGACCGATACGGTCATGATCGCTGCGGTGAAAAGAGATGCCACTCCCCGCTGCCTGAGCGCCCAGAACACCGCCTGCTGTAAGGGTCGGCCCGCTCTAAGCTCGGCTCGAATGCGTTCGAATAGGTAGATCCCATAGTCGACCCCCACGCCCACGCCTAGGGCAACGACTGGCAGCGTATTGACCTTAAGCCCGATATCTAGCAGGACCATAACCGCGTTGCAGAGAACTGTGACCAGCCCAAGAGGGACGATGATGCACAGGGTGATGCGAAAGGACCTGAATGCCAACAGGCAGAGGGCGGCAACGGACCCGAATAAGGCCGCGTTAACCCAGGGGTCTGCTGCGAGTACCACTTGGTTTGTAGCGGCCATCACACTGAGGTTACCAAGACCGATACTGAAGCTGAGGTCATCGCGATTAAATTCTTTTGCAAACGCTTCCACATCCTGTACCAGAGACGAAATCGTCGGGGCCTGATGGTCCACCGTGAAGAGTGAAACTGGCATGGCGGTACACCCTGGGTTCATCAGGGTATTGCCAAGACGCGTGGCAGCGCCTACCCCCTGTGCTAGCTGCGTAGGGTCCTCCGGTAAGGCCCACCACTTTAAGTTATTTTCTGCATAGGCTTGTGAAACCGTCTTGGCAAAGCTCGGGAGCCCACTTACGGCAGAGACCACTGGGCTCTGTCGCATGGCCAGCTCGAACTCCTCTATCGGCTCCATGATGGCTGGATTTACGCAGGGTGAGTCCTCGCCCTTTGCCTCGACGATAACCTGCATTACGTCTAAGCCAAGGGCAAACTTACTGGTGATGAACGCAGCATCCTGGTTGTAGCGCGAGTCAGGGCGTAGTTCCGGCACACCCTTTCCCAGATCACCAACCTGTCGGTCCTTGGCGATCCAGATTCCAAGGCTCAGGATGCCAAGGCAGGTAACTACCACAATCATCGCAGGGCCCCGACAGGCTAAGCGGGAGACTCCATGCCACAGCCAGTCAAAACGATTGGCAGCAACCGGAGAAAACGCCGCATCATTGCGATACGAAAGCAGCGCGGGCAGCAGGGCAGAGTTTGAAAAGACGATCAGTAAGACTCCCAGGGTGGCAATTAATGCGAGTTCACGTACCACCTCAATCTGGACAAAGGCGATGACCATAAATCCCAATCCGGTGGAGACCAGCGCCATCGACCCGGGCAGCAGTAGGTCGCAGAAACAGCGCTCTGAGGCTAGCTCTGCACTCTTGTGGCGTTCGAACTCAATTCGCCAGGCATTGGTCATCTGAACCGCGTGAGAGACCGCGATAGCAAAAATAAGAAAAGGTGCAAGGATCGACATCGGGTCGAGGCCCCAACCGAGTAATGGCATCAGCCCAAGCAGAAGCACGACAGGAACGAGTGAGCAGCCCAGGGTATTGACCGTCAGCATGGTCGAGCCGGTATAAAGCCAAAGTAGGCCAGAGATCACCGCGAAGGCCAAACCAAAAAACACCAGTACCCCGGCAGCGCCATCGGCAATATCGCCAACAGCCTTTGCAAAACCGATAATGTGAATACTATGGCGGTCTGACTCGTGCCGGTGTCTGATCTCTTCGAAGGCGCTGGCAACCTCTCTCAGGTTCAGCCGAGTCCCAGTTACCGGATCCCGCTCCTGTAGCGAGGCCAGTACCAAGGCTGCCGAACCGTCATCCGAAACGATACGTCCGGCCCAGTCTGACTTAGCAAGGTTTAGTCGTACCTGCTCGATCTGCTCTGGTCGACCATCAAAGTCAGAAGAGACAATATTTCCCCCGCGAAAGCCTTCTTCAACCACCTCTGTAAACCGCACATTGGGGGTAAAGATCGAGGTAACGCTGCTGCGTTCAACCCCGGGAATAAAAAATACGTCCTCAGTCAGTGATCGCAACAGCCTGAGGCTTTCCTCGTTAAAGATATCCCCTTGCTTTGGGTGCATAGCCACCAGAACCCGGTTGGCCCCGCCAAAGACCGGTTCATACTTCATGAAGACCTGCATAAAGGGGTGTTGCAGAGGGATCATCTTGGTGAATCCGGCGTCTGCCCTGAGCTGTGTGGCCAGCAGGCCCATGCCAATTGCGAGCAGGGCAAAAACCCCAAGGACCCAAGCCCTGTGTCGCACGCAGGCCCGGGCTAGATAGTGCACCCATGGCGCAGCAGTTAGGGCAGGCGGTTCGGCCGGGCCCGCCTCGGCCTTCTCCTGTGGACCAGTTAGAGCCAAGGACGGATCCCCGACCGGCCAGACAGCCATACCTCACCAGTAGGCGCCTGGACCGCCCCGGACAATCCTGCTGTGGCCGCTTTCTCTAGCCGGAAGCGATACCCTAGGTCTTCGCTTATCGCCACCATGCCCTGGTCTCCTAGCAGAACGATACGGCCGTCTGAAAGGCTGGTCGCAGACTGCCAGGCCACGGTTGTCGGCAGGTCTAATGCCTGCCAGGGCCTGCTGGCACTGCTTTGTCGAAACACTCGCCCTCGCATACCGACTGCAAGCCGACCGATCTCTTTGTTTACGAGCAAACCAAATAAAGAGCCCTGGTAGCCGGCTGCGCTGGTGGCGCGGTAGCTTCGCCCATCGTGGGACTCGGCCAGGGTGCCCGATTCGCCGCACAGGAGAAACCGCCGCTGAGGCTCATCGAAGGCAAGCCCATAAATATGCCGATCAAAGTCGGGCCCCAGGGGTTCCAGGGCCTGCCAGGTCTGACCACGATCCTCTGAGACAGCCATGCGACCAAAGGCTCCTGCGAGAAATGTCCTTCCCGCAGGGTCGATGAAGCAGGTAAGCCAGGGATCTCGTGAGGGGTTTACCCGGTCAAGACTCGGGGAGGTCAGACGCTCCCACTGTGTGCCTTGCGCATCCGCCTGGTAGACCACTCCGCTGTGGCCAGCGGCTATGCAGAAGGCAGCATGCAGCGACAGGCAGGTAAGCGTGCGGCCAAGATCCGTACGGGTCACCTGCCAGCGAGCGCCATAGTCCGACGACCTAGCAACCACTCCCCGTTCGCCCACAGCCAGCCAGAGACTGTCCCGGTGAGCAAGAGCCATAAACGCTACCCGGTCGACTCGAATAGACCGCCCCGAGGACCAGACTACCGGGCTGGCGGCCGGCAGCGGCTCACCCAGGGCGGAAACAGTTTTTAGAAGGCTCAGTGAGCCAAGAGCGCCTAAAGCAGCAGTAAACGTTCGCCTGCCCTGCCTGTTTACAGGCCGCGACTCCTCGCTAGTCCTTGAGTGGTTTGGTTGCAATGCCCATGCCTTCTCCCGAGCACTGCCCCAGTATGGCAAGGCTAGCGGGTTCCGAGACGCCGAAGGGCATCGGCCTGGAAGTCTGCCCAGGGCGCTTTTACGCCAAAAGCGATCGGACGGCTGATCTCGTTGTCCAGATGGGAAATCAGCACATTTCCATTATTCAGGTCATGCCAGGCCTGCACGCTATACCAGGGCACACCATGGTCGTAGATCTGGATGAACCCATGGATACCCACTCGCCAGATGGTTCCCCGGGTGTCGTAACAGTCTTCCTGAAGAATCATCCAGCTGTCTTCATCGAGCAGAAAGACCCGCTTACCGTAAATATGCTTGCTGTTGGACTTAAGGGTGGCTTCGACAATCCAGACCCGGTGGCGCTCATACCGCATGTGCTCGGCGTTAACGGTGCCCTTACCAAGCACATCGGCGTATTTCAAAGACTTGCTGGCGACCCGATAGGTGTTGTAGGCCACAATCTTTTCCTGCCGGCCAATCAGCTTCCAGTCGTAGCGGTCTAAAGCGCCATTAAAGGCAAAATACTGGTCGGTGACCCGCATGCCTTCGGTACCGTCGGCCACGTTGTCGTAAGCCAGGTCTGGCGCCCGCCGCACCCGCCGCTGACCCGCGTTGTAGACCCATGCTGCACGTGGGTTCTGAATGGGGTCTTTAAACTCGTGCACCAGATACAGCGTACCTGCGAGGGCTCCCGGGGCCGTGTAGCGTGAGGTAAATGCGAACTGAAGACCAGTATCGGTCTGTGGCGGGGTCATGTTCTCGGCATAAACCACTCTGTCGTAGTAGCCCACCCGGTAAGAACTGCCGTTTGCCCGAACAGGAAACCAAGAGTACTCGCGTTCATACCCGCCGCCTGCGTAACGATGCAGGAAATTTGCCATGGCCTCTTCTCCGGTTTTTGGAGAAGGAAACCGCACAGTAGCGCGGGCCGATTCAGGCAGAGCAGCCGTTCGCCGGCTGGTATAAACAGGCATGCGAAACTGGTCGTTTCTGGCCAGCAACGCCAGACTGCCTTCGGTCAAAAGCTCCTTGAACTGGCCCGCGTTTGCAGCGCTAATTGTCATCAAAGGCTTGTCTTCAGGAAACGGGTCAACATAGCCCTTTGCAGCAGAGTAGCCTGCAGGTGGTCTGGTCAGTCCCCCGGTATATTCCGGAATAGAGCCATCTGCGTTGCCCGCGCGAATCGCGCCTGAGTAAGTTGTGGCTGCCTGAGCCGAGGCCCCGCCGGGCAGCAGCATCGCCCCAGCGCCCAAGCCCCCGCTTAGACCACCGGCTAGTCGACCTGAAAAAGGCGCCCGAGTGCCCAGTAGCCCAGCCGATCGGGCAGAGATCAGACCAGTTATCACCGGGCCTAGGCCAAGCCAGCGGCGACGGAACTTGGAAACCCCAGTCATGGACCCTCCGAGTTAAAAGCTGGTGCTCACTACAATGCTGTAGTAGTCACGATCGCGGAACGGGTCGTACTTCGCGGAGTCAGCATAGTGCACCCAGTTAAGCTCCAGGTTATGCACCCTATTTAGGCTAAACCGACCGCCTAGACCAATAGTGCGCCGCCCCTCAATGAACTGTGTATCCACCGAGTAGCCTTTGACATCGTGTGCCAGGCTAAGCGAGGGAAAGAAGGTAACGGGCGTTCCAAAAATTCCGGGATACTCCAACTGCATTCTTAGCCGATAGCCCCAGGAGTTTTTGGTAACAAAGCCATCGTTTTGGCACCCATCAGGCTGTGGGTTACCCACCGTGGCCGTTACGGGAAGACCAGCCGCCAAGGCCTGCTGGGCTGTACATGGAACATTCGCACCCCCATAGAGTGCGTGCCGCGCGGTACCGAAAATAAAGGCTCGTCCGTAACGTTTCCCGGTAAATGAATCACCGACATCTGCAAACTGAAATCCAGCCTCCGCAACCAAGGTACCCTGGGCCGAACCAAGAACCCTGGGGATGATTCGAATGCCATTAACCTGAACCTGGTTCTTGCGAATCCGGTCATATCCGCTCACCTCGGTTCCGGCACCTTGCGCATTGGCCTGACGGGCCACCGCGCCCATCGGACCAGCTCCTCTCAACAAGGCCGCAAGCAGATCATTGGCGTTGATTTGCGCAGGCTGATTTGGGGTATGGCTTACCTCGGCGCCCAGAGACCAGCCGCCCAGGTTGGTTGCTGTACTTACGCCAAAGGTGCGGATCTTATCCGGGTATTCCCAGAACCCGACCCCGGGCTGCAGCGCCAGCCCAAGGGCACGTGCCCCTGTCACCTGCGCCGGAATGGGGTTGAGCAGCCCAGCAGCGTTTACGGCAGAGCCTATTGGCCCTGTGAGCAGGCCCAGGTTAGAACCGGACCTTCCAGAAACCAATGGGATACGCGAACTAAACTGCATGGCAAAGAGGCCAAACTCAGCATCCAGCTTTCCGGCCGGCAGTCGCAATGCCAAACCAAACTGACCTGAATCATCACCAGCCCGGCCCTGCGCCATGGGCACGAAAGTACCTGCAGCGATTGCCTCCGCATTGCTAAGCGGTATGGGCACGCCGATGGGAATTGGCAGCGCTGTGTTGCTATTGGGTGGCCAGAAGGTAGTGAGCACCGTGGAGCAGGGATTTCCAGCCTTGTGCGTTAATTGAAACTCCACCGGAGACCAGTAGGTGCCGCAGCTATCGATGTTCGCCGCCCGCCACTTGTACTGGTAGAAGGCCTCAAGAGCCCGTCCACCGCCCAAGGACAGGTTTGCAGACAGCGCACCGACGGGTAAGAAGGCATCCTTGAGCTCGGTACCAGGTTTTCGCAAGGCCGAGAGGTCAATTGGGTTGACCTGGTTAATGCCCTGAATGAAGAGACTCTCCCCCCAGTTGATCACTTGATTACCCAGGCGAAGCTGCAATACGCGATCCCCAAGGTTAATGCTGGTATAGGCATAGGCATCGAGTAGGGCGACTCCGGAGAACCGACCCAGCGTGTCGAAACCGGCATCCGAAAGCGGGGCATTTCGACTGTAGCCGCTACCCCCATTGCCCTGCAGAACGCCCGACTTGGAAAGCGCGTAGTCATACCAGCCTCGGGCCCTGGCAAAAAAGCCCGAGTCGCCCTTTTGCAAAGACAGTTCGGAATTGACCCGAACCAAGGTGGAGAAGGCATCGCCCTTTGCGTAATTGACATTGCCGCTGTCGGTATTTGATCCGCCGAGCCCCTGGTTCCCAAGCCCGGCTCTCACCCCATTACCCAGACTGTAGAGCAAGGGGTCAGGCGATTGATTTCGGACACTTGTCCCCAGCGAAACAGTGGTGGCCAGAGAACCCGACCAGCCGTCCTCTAGCTTGAGATCTATGCCGTGCGTTGCACTCGAGGCCAAGAGCAGACAAGAGGCCGAAACCGCTGCGGATAGGGCCGAACGTCCGGGAATGCCTGGGGCT
>JBMSYB010000019.1:0-31313 GCA_049426285.1 Burkholderiaceae bacterium | reverse complement strand
TTTACTTACACCACGTGGATGGCGCTGGCGGAAAGAGGTTTGATCAGGGGCATTAATGGTCACCGCTCCCACGGCCTCGGCCACGGGTCGTTAGGACTGTTTCGGCGCACTCGAGCGGGCCGGCTCAAAAAGGGGAAAGACCACCTCAACCAGAGCGCCATGCGGAGCCAGACCCTGAGACCAGGTGAGGCCCATCACGGCTAATAGCAAAGCACCCGATCGACCCGTCGTCCGAGATACGCGCACCGCCTGTACGGCAAACTCTAAGAAGAAATACACATGGGCCGTATTCACAAAAATCATGCGAACCGCGGGGGCTACATCTAGTACAACCATCGCGCCAAAGATCCCTAGATACCCACCAGCACAGCGCCAGTGCCCATCGTCAGCCATGCGACGTTCCAGACTAGTGTCTGCCGATCAGATCCTGCGCGTATGGCCAGATAAAGGGTAAAGGGAACTACCAGATAGACAATACCAACGACCAGATAAAGCGTTCTAATATCCATCCAAGAGCATCCGCCTAAAAACCATCCTGAGATGAAACCGGCGATTGCGCAGTGTATCTTCCGCTACCACAGCAGGCCTTCGTTGTGCCAATCTTTTCAGTCGGTTTGATCCGAAAAAGAAGTAAAGCTGGCGCCCATCGACTCCGGGTAGTGGTCTAGAAGGCTGATTCTCGCTAGCCCTTTTGCGCGAGTCTCTCGTTTGAAGGAAACATAAACCGATGCGACTCGGCATCCATTTCGGTCTTGAATTTGTAGCTGTTTCTAAATGCTTCGGCTCGGGCAGCCGCGGGCCGTGCATTGATCGCATCTAGCCAACGCTTAATCTGCGGATACTGTGCCCAGGCGGCGTCTCCCAGACCAAGCACAAAGGGCACCATGCGGGCCCATCCCCAGAGGGCCATATCCGCGATGCTGTACCCTGTGTCCACCAGCCATTCCTGTCTGCCAAGCCGGTCTTCAATGACTTTCCAGTGCCGGTGGGCCTCAAAGTCGTATCTGTTCATTGCGTACTCATTGGGGCTAGGCGCGTAATGTCGGAAATGCACAGACTGTCCCGAAAATGGTCCGATACCACTTGCGACGAACATGAGCCAGGATAGGAGCTGCCCCCGGGCGACGAGATTAGATGGCTCTGGAAGAAACTGCCCAGACTGCTCTGCCAAGTAGAGCAGGATGGCGTTACTGTCGAATACTGTGACATCGCCGTCCACGATCACCGGCACCTTCGCATTGGGATTCAGGGCAATAAACTCTGAAGAAAACTGCTGGCCTTTCCGGGTGTCTATGGGAATAGGCTCAAAAGGTCGCCCCAGCTCTTCGAGGAGCAGAACAACCTTCATGGGATTTGGGGCCTGACTGAAGAAGAATTTCAACATGGTGTAATCCTTGGGGATTTGTATTCTAGTACTAGTGACGACTATTATGTCTTCCTGCGCTATTCCCGGGTCGGAGTGGGGTGACTCTTCCCGGCAAGTAGTTAATTCCAAAAAAAAGGGCCATTATCTTTGGCCCTTTACTAATCCGTATCTAGCCGCCCTATCGCCCTGAATCTAGGGCGCAGTCAGCCACCAAGACTCGAATTAAATGCCAAGCAATTTTTTTGCATCAGCTAAGACTGCCATTGATTCAGAGTGCTTGCCCGATTTGTGAAGCTCTTCTCCTTTGGCGCGCAAGTCTTTCACCTTTGACGCATCCGCCTGGCTTAATTTTGCCGATGGCAAGGCAGCATCAATTTTCTTCATCTCGCCCGGGCAGCCGTGGGCGAAGGCTAGGGAAGCAGCAAACATTGAGGCAACGACCATCATTGAATTCTTCATTGCAATCGTCCTAAGTAAGAGGGTTGGGGAGACCGGAGATGAACAGCAACCGAACTTTACCGCATTGCCGCTTTAGATAGTTAACTTATGCGCAACGCGCAGGCTTTTCTTTTCGGGCTGTTGACGATCCTTTTCCGACATTGGCTGAACTGCCCCAGTCTTTCGGGGTAAACCCTCTGAATCCAACTTTCGTGAAAGATCTCAGGGCAGGGGTGTTAGAGGGGGTATCAAGGTCTTCGAACCCTACACCGATGGCGATTTCCGCGTCGCTACTCGCGTCGTATCCTAAAGAGCCTGCTGTCCCCTTTTCCACGTTGGGGCGGGCCGCACCCTAGACCCGCCTCTACCTCTAGAAACAGTGTCACGCTTACCGAACTTAGGCCTTGTGATAACTGGGTTGAAGGCCATAAACGGGCGTAGGTATGCCTTCCATTCGGGCTTTGAGCTGAAGCGATAGAAACTGCGAATAGTGCCGTGACTGGTGCAGGTTTCCGCCATGAAACCACAGGGCCTCTTGCTGCGTAGGCTTCCACATATTTCTCTGCTCCCCTTCCCAGGGACCGGGATCTTTGGGGGTGTCGGAGCCTAAGCCCCAAACTTTTCCGACCTTATCTGCCACTTCTTTACTGATAAGGTCGGCTGCCCAGCCGTTCATCGACCCATAACCGGTGGCGTAGACGATGACATCGGCCGGCAGCGCGGTTCCATCGTCGAGCACCACAGCGTTCTCAGTGATTTCAGCAACCTGACCGCGTTTGAGCTTTATCTGGCCGTCGATAATAAGCTGCGAGGCGCCAATGTCAATGTAGTAACCCGACCCGCGTCGCAGATACTTCATGAATAAGCCAGAGCCATCGGCACCCCAGTCCAGCCAGAAGCCGGCTTTCTCCAAGCCGGCATAGAACTCAGCGTCTTTTTCCTTCATCTGCTCGTAGAGCGGTATCTGGAAGGTATGAAGGATTTTGTAAGGAACCGAGGCAAATATAAGATCTGCCTTGTGATGAGTCACCCCATTCTTTACAGCCTGTTCGGAATAGAGTGCCCCTAAGCCTATGTCCATCAGTGTGTCTGATCGAACAATGTGGGTCGAAGAGCGCTGAACCATAGTGACATCTACATCGTTCTCCCAAAGCGCAGCAGCAATGTCGTGCGCAGAATTGTTCGATCCAATCACTACCGCCTTTTTGCCTCTGTACGCGTCAGGACCTGGGTGCTTTGAGGAATGGTGTTGATCTCCCTTGAACTTCTCCATTCCCTTAAACGTTGGGATATTGGCCTTACCGGACATTCCTGTAGCCAGCACCAATTGCCGAGGCCTTAGGGTGATCTCTTGGCCATCCCGAACCACCTTAACCTCCCATTCCTTCTTTTCCTCATCAAATGAGGCGGACTTGCAGGTGGTTGAGCCCCAATAGTTGATCTCCATAATTTTTGTGTACATCTCAAGCCAGTCGCCAATTTTGTCCTTGGGTGAGAAGACAGGCCAATTGGGGGGGAAAGGCAGGTAGGGTAGATGGTCATACCAGACGGGGTCATGCAGGCATAGCGACTTGTAACGATTTCGCCAACTGTCTCCTGCCCGCGGGTTTTTCTCGATGACGATGGTCGGCACGTTAAGCATTCGAAGACGGGCGGCAAGAGCTATGCCGCCCTGCCCACCGCCGACAATCACGACATAGGGCTGCGTGGTAAAGCCCAGACTTTTCTGCTCGGCCTCGATCTCTTCTTTCCAGGTAGGCCGGTGCTTCCCTGCTCCGTGCTTTGCACCGAGTCGCCGTTCAAATCCAAGAGGCTCCTCATGCCCTTTTAGTTCTACCAAGGACGTCAAAAGAGTCCAGATCTTGCCGGCATTAATACGGGCCAGGCCATAACCCCGCCCCACCTTGGTTTCAAAGGTAATCCAGGCCGTTAGAAGATCGCCGTCGGCCGTAACCACCTCTTGGGGATCAAGCGCGAAGCCGGTTGGCGCAATTACCGCGGCTTGCGACTTCAGCATGTCAAGAATCTGGGCCTTTCCCTCCATGGTTCGAATGTTCCATGTAAGGGACACTAGATCTCGCCAATAACAGTCGTCTTGGAAAAGATCAGCTACCCCCTGGAAATCAGCGCGATCGAGACCTTGATTAAGCGCATCTAAAACCCGCTGCGCTTTCGTTTGGTGAGTGGTGTCAAGCATATCTACTCCTTCCCTGTTTAGGCATTAGCTAACAAAACTCGTTGGTGGAAGGAGATTGGAATTTATTTTTATAAATCTTTTTTTGATGATCCGCTTGTTTGGCCGGAATTGCGACACCGTAATAACCCGGAGCGGACACCGATGCGGTGGTTCATCCGAAGTCAGTGCCGCAAACGGAATACCTAGATGCAATGTGAATCCGAGGCCGTGACTCAGTATCCTAAGGTCCGCGGAAGCCACAGGGCGATTTGCGGGAAGGCCACTAGCAGCATCAGGGCAATGAGCATGGAGAGCACGAACCAGAGTACCCAGCGTGTGGTCGACTCAATCGACACCTGAGCCATTCGGGTGGAGACCATGAGATTGACCGCGAGAGGGGGGGTGAACTGCCCAATGGCCACCATGAAGGTTAGCAAAACCCCAAACCAAACCGGGTCCCACGAATAGGCCATCATTATCGGCACCAGCAGTGGTACGAAGATTAGAAAGATCGAAATTCCGTCGAGCACCATTCCCATTACCAGCAACACCGCCACGATGATCGCTAGGGCAGTATAGCTGCTGAGGCCGCTACCGACGATGGCTTGTTTGAGAGGATCTACAATGCCCAGGGTGTTTACCGCATAGGCAAAGACGCTGGCCAGCCCGATGATGATGAGAATTACCCCCGAGGTCTCTGCAGCATCCATGAGAATAGATCTAAGCTGCCGGATGCCTATCGTGCGATACACCACCATACCGACGAATAGCCCGTAGACCACCGCCACCACGGCCGCTTCGGTTGGAGTAAACCAGCCTGCGCGCATACCCCCAAGAATAAGAACGGGGGCAATGAGACCCCAACTTGCATCAACCAGCGACCGCCAAAAAGGAGGTCGCGGTTCGCGCCTCTCATGCTGGCCGAATTGGTAGCGACGCGAGAGCCATATGGCCGGCACCGCGAGAAATAGTCCGGCCATTAGTCCGGGCATGAGACCCGCGGCAAACAGGGCGGGCACCGACGCACCCGGCACCAGAACTGAGTAGACAATAAATGCAAGCGAAGGCGGAATAATGATGTCTACCGCTGCTGCCGAGCCAATCACACTGGCGGAAAATGCAGGCGGATACCCGGCCCTGGCCATAGCCAGGAGCATCACCCCGCCAACAGCCGCTGCGCTAGCAGGCCCCGAGCCAGAGATTCCTCCAAGAAACATCGCCACGGCAATAGCCACCACTGGTAGCATGCCAGGCCCAGGGCCGACAATTGCCATTGCCAGGCGCACGAGGCGTTCGGCTACCCCCGACCGCTCAAAAATAACTCCGACAAGTACAAACATGGGGAGTGCGATCAAGGGGTACTTGGCAATACCGGCATAGAAGTTGTTTGGCACCGACATCCAGCCAAGATCGGCCAAACCGATGCCGACCATACCGCTGAGCAACAGGGCAAGCCCAATCGGGGCGCCTAGAAGCATTAGCAGCACGAAGGCCGCAAACATTAGCAGGCCGGTCATTGATGCCGGAATTCGCGTAGGAGTTGTTGCAGGGCGCGCAGCGCGATAAACGCGGAGAAGACCGGTAGCCACACGGTATAGAGCCATTGATCCACACCGATACCTGGCGAGGTTACCCCGTAGCGGTAATCGTCATAGGCCAGTCTCCCAGAAAGATAGGTGAGGATCGAAAACCCGATGATGGTGGCCAGATAGGCAAACATACGCAGGATGCGCCGTCGCTTGGCGGGCCCCCGGCCAATCAGGATTTCAAGACGAACGTGTCGATCTCTGGACATTGCGGCTGAGGCGGCGGTCATGGTGAGAATCACCATGAGCGAGATCGAGAGCTCCTCTGTCCAGGCAAATGATTGATCGGTGAGATAACGCACGATCACGTTTGAAAACGTGATCAGGACTAACAAAACCAGGCTTGCCGCAGCCAACCAGTCTTCAAAGACTACCCGGCGATCAGGGGCCTCAGCCTGCCCCGGCTGGGAAGCCCTGGAACTCGGGTCTTGCGCGTTCGGCGTATCGTGCGTCGACATGCCAGAGTTAAGGTTCCCAAGCCCGGGATAAACCCAAGCCTGGGAAGATTTTTTCCTACTCTGTCTTTACGCGTGCGATCTAGCCCCGCGAACGCGCAGCTACGGCCGCTTCCGCACGCTTGACCAGATCGACACCGACCTCATTGCGCCACTTCTCGACGACCGGCGCAACGGCCTTTTTGAAGGCGTCTTTCTCAGCGTCAGTGAGTCGGGCGACACTTACGCCCAGTCCCTCGACTTCCTTGACCATCGAAGAATCCTTGGCAGTCAGGCCCTGGCGCGCAATCGCGATTTCCTGTTTGCCCGCCTCAACGGCAGCGGCGCGGACGATTTCGCGATCTGCCGGGGTCCAGCTTTGAAAGACCTCGCGGTTAGCAACGAAAATGAGAGGGTCAGCCACGTAATCCCAAAGGGTGACAAACTTCTGTGACAACGTGTGTAGCTTGGCAGCCGTGAAAATATGCAGGGGGTTTTCCTGGCCTTCGACCGCACCCGAAGCCAGCGCCGGTTGCGCATCGGCCCAGCTCATCTGCGTTGGATTCGCACCAAGCGCTGTGAATGTGTCATTGAAAATCGGTGAACCCACGACGCGAAACTTGAGCCCCTTCATGTCAGCGGGAGACCGGATGTCTTTGCGCGAATTGGTTACCTGCCTGAAGCCATTTTCACCCCAGGCCATCGGAACCACACCGGCTTTCTCCACAATGGACATGATCTCCTTGCCCACCGCTCCCTGTGTGAGGGCATCAAGCCCAGCATGATCCTGGCTGAGGAAGGGGATTGAAAACAGGTTGAGCTGCTTGAGTTGTGGCGACCAGTTGATGGTGGAGCCCACAGCCAAATCAATTACGCCTTGACGAATGGCCATGAACTCGCGTGTCTGGTCACCAGCCACTAGAGACACGCCAGGGTACATCTTCATATTGATGCGGCCCTGGGTTCTCTCGCGAACCAGATTGATCCAGATATCGGCGCCTTTGCCCCAGGGGAAGGCTGTGCCTACCACTGTGGAAACCTTGTACTCGGGCTTATAGGAGGCATACGCTTTGCGGGTTACGATGAAAGGCGCTGAGGCAACGAGGCTACCGGCGCCAAGGGCTTTGAGGGTGGTTCGACGCGAGGTCTGACGGGGATTGCTGTGGCTCATGGGGTCTCCTTGGAAAATGGCTGATAGTAGTTATTAATTCGACCGAAAAATACCAAAGGTAATTATGACTGAAACAGGTTTCGCATAGCCTGGCCCACCTGTTCGACGCTGATTCGGGCGCGCGCCTCGAGTTCCGGGGCGTAGCCCACCGGGATTCGAGGCCCACCCAGGCGAGCGACACGGACGTGTCGAAGGTGAGCCGACTCGGCCACGCTCGCTACGATTTCAGCGCCAAACCCTGAGGTCTGGATGGCCTCATGTACGACCAGCAATCGTCCGGTGCGGCTAGCTGAGGCGAAGACTGCCTGTCGGTCCCAAGGCCATAAGGTTCGAAGGTCGATAACCTCAGCCGAAATGCCATGACCCGCCAGGTTGTCAGCAGCCTCAGTGACCCAGTGCAACGCCTTGCCCCAACTAACGACGGTCAGGTCGCGGCCCTGGCGCACATATTGGGCCTTACCCAGAAGGGATGCCCAGTCAACAGAGCGGGCGTCCGCTGCCCGAGTATCTACCTCGGCGCTATGCCCCCAGAGTTCTTTGTGCTCAAGATAAACCACAGGATCTGGGCACTGCACCGCGGCCCGAAGCAGGTCGTGATTGTCCTGAGGAGTAGCCGGGGCTAGGACGACCAGACCGGGCACATGAATGAACCAGTTCTCTAGCGACTGTGAGTGCTGTGCGGCCGAGGCTGACCAGATACCAATCGGCATACGTATGACCACCGGCACGCGTCCCTGACCGCCGAACATGTAGCGGTTCTTGGCGGCCTGGTTAATGATCTCGTCGGTGGCACAGAGAGCAAAGTCGATTACCCGTAGTTCCACGACCGGCTTTAGACCGGTTAGGGCCATTCCGACGGCAGCGCCCATGATGGTCGCTTCGGAAATGGGTGTGTCAATGATTCGTGAAGGACCAAACCGAGCAGACAGATGCCTGTACTGCCCGAAGATACCGCCCCGACCCAAATCCTCGCCCAGTGCAACCACCGAAGGATCATCAGCCATCTCGGCGGCGAGCGCATACGATGCAGCCTCTGCATAGGTCATTAATGCCATTGCCCGGCTCCAACCGTTTGAATTTCGTCGTAGGCCGCCTGCGGGTCGGGCGACGGGGCAAGCTGGGCAGATTCCACAGCAGCCTGAACCTCGCGTTGCGCCTCGACCATAGCCTGACTAATCTGGGCCGCAGACACGCCCCGAGCGGCAAGTCTGTTTGTAACCGTTGCGAGTGGGTCACGGGATCGAGCCTGCGCAACCTCGGCAGCGTCCCGGTAGCTTGCGGGGTCTACGGACACATGACCCTTGATGCGATAAGTACGGGCATGCAACAAACGTGGACCGCCCCCAGCCCGAATCTCGCCCACCAGCTTGCCAGCGGCTGCATAGACCGCCTCAAGATCGTTACCATCAACAATCAGAGAAGGCACACCCATGGATTCGGCGCGTGCGGCCGCGCCTGGGCCGGCGGACATTGCAGCTGTGCGGGTGGTGGCTGACCATTCGTTGTCTTCGCAGACAAATAGAACTGGCAATTGGAAGCTCGCCGCCCAGTTGAGGCCCTCGCTGAAGGGCCCCCGGTTGATCGCGCCATCGCCAAAGAACGTTACAACGATTTCGGACTTTCCCTGGATCTTAAGCGACTGCGCCGCGCCTACGGCAATGGGAATTCCTGCGGCGACGACCCCGTTGGCGCCTAGCATGCCGACCGAGAAGTCTGCGATATGCATGGAGCCTCCTCGCCCGCCACAATAGCCGGAGGCCTTTCCGAAAAGCTCGTGCATCATAGACTCTAGGCTAGCGCCCTTGGCAAGGGTGTGTCCGTGGCCCCGATGCGTTGATGTTATAAGGTCAGTGCTCCCGAGGTGCGCACAGACACCGACCGCAACAGCCTCCTGTCCAATGGACAGGTGTAGAGGGCCACGCACCTGAGCGCTCTGTCCAACCTGCTGCCCGAAGGCTGCAATACCCCCCTGGCTGGCCTGCTCCGCTGCCTCCTCAAATGCCCTGATGCGGCACATCTGGTGATAGAGGTTCAATAAAACATCTGACGCGAGTTCCAAGCGCAACGACTCTCTCTCTTCTGACACCGTTATTCCTCGGTTCGCTGTTTCAGCTTCAGATGGACCCTGGAGCCGAAAAACTATCCCAGGCTGCAAGGGCTTCAGCCGCCACTAATGGTACCCTCAGCCACGGCGCCCAGTGAGAATCGTTGATATTCTTCATCAGATTGGCGTGGTCAAACGTGCTCATGCATTGCTCCTTTGTACCCAATGTGATCGAATCGCCTTCGATTTTAACGGGAAGCGGAGGTCATTCCCGAAATGAAATTCTTCGCCAGCGAGTCTGGAGCAAATTCAATTAACAGATGAACGAACCAACGACCGACCCAACGACCAATCCCTACTCAGAGCTGAGCTTCTGGCGGTTTGGCATTCTGGTAGCCGTGGTGATGGCATTCTTCCCATGGTCTTTGCTTGTGCATGGCCTTCTGAGAGGCTTTGGGGACACCAAATTACTCATCGCAGCGCTAGTGAAAGATTACATTCAGACACTGCTTGCCATGCTGACGGTAGGCCTGCTTTTGCTAATTGCCGTTGTAGTAGCTATCTACCAATTGTGGCCCACGATTGTGGCGTTTTTCACCAGTCTGTTTTAGAAATGTGGTGGCTGTGGCGAGACCTTCTGCCATGATGCACCTGGGCTTTGATCTTGGTGGCACAAAGATTGAGGCGGTGGCCCTGAACCAGGCGGGTCAGGTGCTCTCAAGACGCAGGCTGCCAACGCCCCAGGACCCCGATCCGGATAAACAGGTTCAGGCTATTGGTCAAACCCTTAGAGCGCTAAAGCAGGTCGTTCTCAAAGAGTCTGCTAACGCGGCTGGTGGAGGCATCGCACGCTCTTTTACCATGGGGCTTGGCACCCCTGGCTCGGTATCTCCAGCATCAGGCCTGCTGCGTAATTCAAATACCACCTGCCTCAATGGCGTGCTTTTGCAGAGTTGGGCTGAACGCGTTCTAGAGGGGCCAGTGGTAATTGAGAATGATGCCAACTGCTTTGCGCTGGCTGAAGCCCGGCAGGGTGCTGGTCGAGGTTTTCCCATTGTCTTTGGCGTCATTATGGGAACCGGCTGCGGAGCGGGTGTGGTGATTAATGGTCGTATTCATGCTGGCAGGAATCGGCTTGCTGGGGAGTGGGGTCATGTAAGCATTGACCCTTTAGGGCCTTTCTGCTGGTGCGGACAGCGCGGCTGCCTAGAGACGTTTTTGTCGGGCAGTGGCCTGCAGAAAGCGTTTTTTGATGCCACCGGACTGCAATGGTCCGCCAAACAGATTCTTGAGTTGACGCCTTCCAAAAATAGCCCTGTGTCTGCCGCTGTGGTTAGACATGTATTGGATCTGCAGAATCGTTTTTTGTGGGCTTTTGGCGAGGGTCTGCGACGAGTCTGCACGATTCTTGATCCCGATATCGTCGTGCTGGGCGGTGGGTTGTCTGCCCACCCTGCGCTCTGCCAAAACGGGCCTTTGCAGGTGAGAGACCAGATCTTCGGCGGGGAGTTCGACACGCCCATAGTGGTGAATAAATTAGGAGACTCCGCCGGGGTGTTGGGTGCGGCTTGGCTTGGCGCGCGAAAGACTCTCGACCTCCGAGGCCATGCTCATGGAGAGCGGGAACCAGAGTACCCCGCGTCTGGTTGACTCAGTCGACCCGACGGCTTGGTGTGATTCCACCAGCTCTTGCGCAGACGGCCTCTCGTGCAGATCCTAGACCCATTGCGGCTGATGGGCCAGTCGCTGATTGACCGCTCTGCTTCATCTCCTTCGCCTGAGCGTTGGCAAATGCCTGCAGCCAGTGGCGCAGGTCTTTCTTTACCTCTTCGGCGCGGGTCTGGCGGGTGAGCATATGCCAGCCCTCGGAATAAACAACAAACTCCACATGGCCAGGAATCTTTTCAGAATGCAGCGATAGCCGTGATAGCCAGGCGCAGGTGGGTGCGGGAGGAATAATACGATCGTTGAGCCCGTATAACACCAGCGTGGGCACTGGAAACCGAATCGGATGGGTGAGAGCCTTGTCCATCAGCCGGCTAATGCCATAGAGACTCGCCACGCGCGTTTCTTTGATAAATAAAGGGTCTCGCGAAAGGTCGCGCGAAACCGCAGGGTCATCGGTCGGTCGAATACCAAGGTGTTGAATGCCATTGCCCGTAAATGTCATGTTGGGCATCACGGCATTCATGAAGGCAAGGCCCCAGCGCTGATACCAAGGCATGATCTGCATGCCCCAGACCGCAGGCGCTAAGAGCACAATCGCATCGGCCGCGAGGCCTTCGGTCTCAGAGGCGGCACGCAGTACCAGCGCACCCCCCATGCTCTCGCCCACCACCACCAGCGGAATCTCTGGGTAGCTGCGGCGCAGGTGCGCCGCAGTCTGGCGGATATCGGTGAGCAGTGCCGCATCGCCAGGCCAGCGGCCCGCGTCCGCATTTTCACCAAACCCTTGTTGGTCGTAGGCATAGACTGTGGCGCCAATGACTTTAAGAGCTTCGGCCAGCGGTGCGAAGGCCTTGCTGTAGTCATTAAACCCGTGTATTCCCAACACAATGAGCGTCGGGCTGGGCTGCCTCCAAACCCGAAAGGGGCGTCCGAGAATCTGCTCGGAGGGCGGTAGCGGCGATACCGACTCGTTTAGTGCGGTAGGCCTACCTGCAGTAGGGGCTGGGTGATTCACTTTAGTGTCAGGCGTCTGGGCCGCACAGCCGACACCAAGCGCGATGCTAGCAAGCAACAGGCTAGAAAGACAGAAGCGACCGAGAGAGGGAGAAAAAGGGAACAAGGGTAACGAGGGGAATAAAGGGAATAAGGGCAACAAAGGGAACAAGGCCTTGTGCATGAAGCCCTTAGTCTGCACGAACATGTGATACTCCCGCCACTATGGCAGTCATTGTTCTCTCGGATGCAGACCTGGCCTTCGGCCATGTGCCCCTTCTCGCGAAGGCGGCGTTTTCTCTGGAGGACGGACAGCGTGTCGGTCTGATCGGCCGTAATGGTACGGGCAAGTCGTCTTTATTGAAGGTGCTGGCGGGCATCGAAAAGCTGGACTCTGGCAGCCTGCAGCTGCAGCAGGGGTTGCGCGTGACCTACCTTCCCCAGGAGCCCGTCTTTGCCTCGGAGTCCTCGGTCTTTGAAGCGGTGGCCGAGGGCCTCGCTCAGGCGCGCGAGACTCGGTCTTCCTATGAGTCTTTGAGCATGTCGATGCAGACTGAAGATGACCACCATGCCCTTGATGCCCTGCAGTCCCAGTGCGATGCGCTGCAGGCCTGGGACTGGGAGCGGCGCGTAGAGGCGCAGGTGACGTTACTCGGAATTGCGGGTGACTTACCCGTGGCAACGCTGTCCGGTGGGCAGAAAAAACGCGTGGCCATTGCTCGGGCTTTGGTGGCCGCGCCTGGGGTGCTTTTACTTGATGAACCCACCAACCATCTCGACCTTGAGGCCATCGAATGGCTTGAGACGGTGTTACTGGCGTTTAAGGGCGCACTGGTCTTTGTGACCCACGACCGCACCTTTCTGGATCGGGTCTGCACCGATATTTTAGAACTCGACCGCGGCGCACTGCGTTTGTTTCCCGGTAATTTCACAGCCTACCAGCAGGCGAAAGAAGATCAGCTCGCGGCTGAGGCCCTGGCCAATGCTCGCGCCGATAAACTGCTGGCCCAGGAAGAGGCCTGGTCACGTCAGGGGGTTGAGGCGCGCCGCACCAAGAGCGTGGCGCGGCTTGAGCGACTGGAGGTTCTGCGGGCCCAACGCGCGGCCCGGCGTGAGCAGGTGGGGCAGGTACGGCTGGAAGTCTCGCGTGGCGAGCGCAGCGGTAAGGTGGTGGCCGATCTGCAGAAGGTGTCGTATGGCTATGCCGGTAAGCTCCCAGTGGTGAAAGATCTAACGCTTACCGTTTTACGCGGTGATAAGCTGGGACTGTTGGGCCCCAATGGGGCGGGGAAGACTACGTTACTGAAGCTTATTCTCGGGGAGTTGAGCCCGCAGACGGGGTCCGTGGTGCAGGGCAGTCGGCTCTCGGTGGCCTATTTTGATCAGATGCGCGAGGGCCTCAGAATGGATGCCAGCCTGGAAGACACGATCAGCCCCGGCAGCGAATGGATCGAGATCGGCCAGACCCGAAAGCATGTGAAGAGCTACCTGCAAGACTTTCTGTTTGCGCCCGAGCGATCTGGCGCGCCGGTGTCGAGCTTGTCTGGCGGCGAGCGCAATCGGCTGCTCTTGGCACGGCTCTTTGCGCGGCCTGCTAATGTTTTGGTGCTAGACGAGCCCACCAACGATTTGGACATTGAAACCCTCGAACTGCTCGAGGGATTGCTGCAAGACTTTAATGGCACTGTACTTCTCGTAAGCCACGACCGCGCCTTTCTCGATGGCGTAGTGACCAGCATGGTGGCCTACGAGGGCCAGGGCCAGTGGCTGGAGTACGAGGGCGGGTTTGAAGACTATGTCGCGCAGCGGGCGCGGCGGGTGGCTTCGTTGGCGCCATTGCGCGAGGCTTCGGCACAGACCGTAAAGCCGGCTGAGTCTGCATCGCGATCAACAGCGGCCGAGGCGCCGGCCAATTCAGTGAGCAGGGCGCTAAAGCTCAACAGCAAAGAGAAAAAAGAACTTGAGGCCTTACCAGAGAAAATCGAACTGCTCGAAGAGCAACTCTCGGCGCTGCATGCCCAGCTTGCAGACCCCAATCTTTATAAGAATTCGCCGCAGTCAGTGCCTGAGATTGAGGCGCAGGCCCAAGGCTTAGAGAAAGAGATTGCCCATGCGATGGCCCGCTGGGAGGCGCTGCTCGCAAGGCCTGCCGCTTGAGGTGTCTTAAGGGTCTAAGGGACTACCCATCGGATTCCAATCGTATTGCCGTGACCGATGAGGCTTAAGGACTTTAAGCAGGCGACTACAGCAATGTTTTAATCAATGCCTGTAAGAATACTGTCGAGCCGGCCGAAGCGAATCTGGCGACTTGCCTTTTCTGCCACCGCGGGCTTGGCCCGATAGGCCACACTCATTCCCGCCACCGACATCATGGGTAGGTCGTTCGCGCCATCGCCAACTGCGATACCTTGGGCAGGCGTTGCGCCCCGCGCGGCGCAGGCAGCTTCAAAGGCTGCCTTCTTCACGCTGCCGTCGACGAGTCGGCCTACAAGGCCTCCCGTGAGCTGTCCATCAACAATCTCAAGCGCATTGCAGTTCACCTGATCAAAGCCCAGCACCTGCGCGACATGGTGTGTGAACTGGGTAAAGCCACCCGAGACCAAGAGGGTGTGCAGACCAGCGGCTTTCGCAGCGGCCACGAGCTCGCGGGCTCCGGGGTTAATCTGTAACCGTTCATCAATGACCTTTTGCAGTACCGACTCGGGTAGGCCTTTGAGCAGGGCCACCCGCCTTCTCAGGCTCTCGCCATAGTCGGCAATCTCACCGCGCATCGCGGCCTCGGTAATCGCTGCGACCTCGGCCTTCTTGCCACAGAAGTCGGCAATCTCATCAATGCATTCGATGTTGATCACCGTGGAGTCCATGTCCATGGCCAGTACCTTGAAGTCAGACAGTTTCTGGCCTTCGGAAATAAAGGCCCAGTCGAGGCGCAGTGCCTCGGCCAGTGCGGGCATAGCCTGCACCACGGGCCCCGTGCAGCAGGGCGATAAGGCCTCAAACAAAAGCGCAGCGTAGCCCAAGGGTTCGCCCCCAGCGTCGCCCACCGCACCGCCCCCTTGCCCGAGCGAGACCCCCGAGGCAGCGAGCAGGGTCTCGTCTTCCAGTTGGGCCTTTTGGGCCGCGGTAATCGGCTGAAGATGCCCCTGGGCATCACAACCCGCGGTAACGACAAGAATTTTTTTGGCCATAGTGTCTAAGAAAGGGTTAACAACTGCCCAAGTACCTGGGTGAGCACTGCCAGCCGCTCGGTGAGGGTTTCTGAATCGAGGTTTGCCCGAACGCGGTCGCTGCCCATGAGCTTATAACGCGCATCTTTTTGAATCAGCTGCATCACGCGCACCGGGTCTACCGGGGCCTTGGGCCCAAAGCGCACCACCACGGCCTGGGGCGTGGCGTCGATCTTGCGAATATCCCATTGTTGACATTTCAGCCGCAGACGATGGGTCTCGATCAGGCCCCGGGCCGCATCGGGCAGCTTTCCAAATCGATCGATCAGCTCCTCTTGAATCTCGGTGACCATGTCCTGCTCAGTGGCATTGGCCAGCCGCTTATAGAGCGATAAACGCTCGCGAATATCAGGGCAGTAGTCCACCGGAAGCAGGGCGGGCAGGTGCAGCCGAATCTCGGTGGTGGCCGCTAGGGGTGACTCGAGATCCGGCTCGCGGCCAGCCTTTAAGGCGCTCACAGCCTCCTGCAGCATATCGGTGTAGAGCTGAAAGCCCACTTCGGTCATGTTGCCCGACTGGTTGTCTCCAAGCACCTCACCGGCACCGCGAATCTCTAGGTCGTGCATGGCCAGATAAAAGCCGCTGCCGAGTTCTTCCATGGCCTGAATGGCCTCAAGCCGCTTCTTGGCATCGCTTGTCATCGCGTCTTCCTCAGGCACCAGGAGATAGGCATAGGCCTGGTGGTGCGACCGACCGACCCGGCCGCGCAGCTGGTGCAGCTGCGCTAGGCCAAACCGGTCTGCCCGATAGATGACGATGGTATTGGCCGAGGGCACATCAATGCCGGTTTCGATAATCGTGGTACAGAGAAGCACATTGATACGCTGCTGGTGAAAGTCGCGCATCACCTGCTCGAGCTCACGCTCGGGCATCTGGCCATGGGCCAGGGCAATGCGGGCTTCGGGCACAAGGTTACGCAGCGCCTCAAGCCGGTGGCCAATCGTCTCCACCTGGTTATGCAGCACATAGGCCTGGCCTCCGCGACGAAACTCCCGCAAGAGGGCCTCACGCACGGTGTCGTTGTTGTCCCGCCGCACCAAGGTTTTAATGGCCAGGCGCTTTTGTGGCGCGGTGGCAATCACACTGAATTCACGAATGCCCTCCAGGCTCATGGCTAGCGTGCGGGGAATGGGAGTGGCGGTAAGCGTCAGCACATCGACCTCGGCCCGCAGGTTTTTCAGCGCCTCTTTCTGACGCACGCCAAATCGATGTTCCTCATCAATGATCACTAGGCCCAGACGGTCGAATCGGGTCTTGGCGGAAAAGAGCTTGTGGGTGCCAATGGCGATATCGACCTTACCCTGGGCAAGCCCTTCTATGGCCTCATCGATCTCTTTGCTGGAACGAAAACGTGAGAGCTCGGCAATCTTCACAGGCCACTGGGCGAACCGGTCTTTGAAGGTCTGGTAGTGCTGCTCTGCCAGCAGGGTGGTGGGGCAGAGCACGGCCACCTGGCGGCCATCCATGACGGCCATGAAGGCCGCGCGTAAGGCAACTTCGGTCTTGCCAAAGCCCACATCGCCGCAGACCAGTCGGTCCATGGGCTTCTCAGAAATCATGTCTTGAATCACGGCATGAATCGCCGCGCGTTGATCAGGCGTTTCTTCAAAGCCAAAGCCATCGGCAAACCGCTCGTAGTCGGAGGGCTGAAAGGCAAAAGCATGACCCTTACGGGCGGCCCGTCGGGCATAGAGGTTGAGCAGCTCGGCTGCGGTATCGCGGGCCATCTTCGCGGCTTTGGAGCGGGCCTTCTCCCACTGTCCGCTGCCCATGCGATGCAGCGGCGCCGAATCGGGGTCGGCACCGGTATACCGGCTAATGACATGCAGCTGAGAGACCGGCACATAGAGCACGGCCTCTTCGGCATAGAGCAGGTGCAGAAACTCACTGGGCCCGTCGCCAAGATCGAGGTTGACCAGGCCCTGGTAGCGGCCCACCCCGTGCTGAAGATGCACCACCGGGTCGCCCACCTTGAGTTCAGAGAGGTCTTTCAGAATGGCATCGACATTGGTCTGGCGGTCGCGCTGGCCATGCCGTTGCCGGCGCTGCAGATCGGCAAAGAGCTCGGCCTCGGTGGCGATGGTCAGGCCAAGCCACGGTGCGCTAAAGCCCTGCTGCAGCGGCGCTACGACTAGGCGGCACAGGGGGGTCTGGCCTTCCGGTGCCCTAGCCTCAGTCGCCTCGCTAGCCTTCGTGGCCGTGGTAGCCTCCGTAGCCGCATCGGTCGTAGCGGCCTGGGGCCCTACCAGCGCCTGCCAGTGATCGACCGATAAGCTTGCGATTCCGGACTCGGCAAGCAGTTCGACCAGCGTCTCGCGGCGGCCTTCGGTCTCGGCGACCAGTACAAACCGCTGGCCTTCAGCCCGCGCCTGAATAATCGCGTCGTGCAGCCGCAACAGGGGGGGATTGGCCCTGCGGTCGGCCCGGATGTCGGGCACCGGTCGGGTAGGCGCGTCAGCAGATTCCCGATGCAGGCTAATCCGAGGGAAGGCCGACAAGGTCTGATTGATCTGCTCGGGCGCAAGCAGTATCGCCTCGGGTGGCAGTACCGGGCGCTCGATATCGTGCTTTAAAAAGGCATACCGCGTGCGCACTTCCTGCATGCTTGCGGTGAAAGACTCTTGTACCTCGCCTACGAGCAGCACCTGGGCATTGGCAGACAGATAGTCGGCGACACTCGCCAGAGGTTCTTCAAACAAAAGCGGCAGGTAGTACTCAATGCCTGCGCCAAAAAGGCCATTGCCCGCATCTTTGTAGAGGGCGCACTTGGAAGGGTCGCCCTCAAAGACCTCACGCCACTTGGCCCGAAACCGCTGGGCGGACTGCTCGCCGCGCGGGTACTCCCGCCCGGGCAGCATGCGCACCTCGGGCACTGGGTGAATGCTGCGCTGGCTGTCGGGGTCAAAGACCCGCAGACTGGCGATCTCGTCGTCAAAGAGTTCCACCCGGTAGGGCAGGCTGCTGCCCATGGGGAAGAGGTCGATGATGCCGCCGCGCAGGGCATATTCCCCAGGGGAGACCACCTGGCTGACCGGGGTGTAGCCAGCGGTCTGCATCTGCAGTCGCAGCCCCTCGACCGAGAGCTGCTGCCCATTTTTAAAAAAGAACGTGTTGGCTGCGAGAAAGGCAGGAGGGGGTAGCCGCACCAGGGCCGAGGCTGCGGCGACGATGAGCACATCAATCTGCCCCGTCATCGCCTCATATAAGGCAAGCAGCCGGTCGGAGATCAGGTCTTGGTGGGGCGAGAAGGCTTCATAAGACAGCGTCTCCCAGTCGGGCAGCACCCGCACGCGCAGTTCCGGAGCGAAAAAGCCCGCCTCCTGGGCGAGCCGCTGGGCCCGCAGGGCAGTGTCGGTGATGGCCAGAAAGCCTGCGCCTTGGTGTCGCGCGGCCCGAGCGGCGCCCGCAGGATGGCGGCGCTGCGATTCGGCTACCCAGTCGGCCAAAAGCAGTCCATCGGCCGATCCGTGGGGCAGGGGAAGGGAAAAGACAGGCCCTGGCTTGGTGGGCTGCAGGCCCCAGGGATTGCCCGGAAAGTCGGCGAGTGACGTCATTCTGTTAATTTTAGGGGCATGACTGATTTTCTGCGGACGCCGCTGCGCGCCGAAGTTATCCCGAACGCTGGTGCCGCCCAAGAGGCCCATGCCCATGGCCTGCTGCAGGCCTGGCGTGCGCGTGCGGTTGACTCTCTTCAAGTCAGTGCCGAACATCGGGCGCCGCAAGATACCTCGGCTGGTTCGGGTAGACCGCGGTTGTTCCCGGTATGGGGCGTGCTGCCAGCGGCCGGGGCCGGCCTGCGGGCGGGCCTGGGGCTGCCCAAACAGTACTGGCGTGGCGAGGGCCTCGGTCCCACCATGCTTGAGCGCAGCACGTTGGCCTTAGCAGCACTCGCGCAGATCGACGCGTTTGCCGGAATTCTGGTGGTGGTCTCACCCGAGGATACCCACTGGGAGACTGAGGGGCTTGGCGCTGCGCTGCGGGCGGCACTGGGCAATGACTTCCCCCTCATGGCCTGCGCCATCGGTGGAGCCAGTCGGCGCGACTCGGTACTGGCGGCATTAACCCTGCTGCAGACGGCACTGGGCCCCGAGGCCCACCGGGACTGGGTGATGGTGCACGATGCCGCGCGTCCGGAGCTCACACCGAAGGCACTGAACCGACTCTGGTCTGCGGTGCATGCAAGTGAGAGTGGTGGGCTTCTGGCCCTGCCCGTGCCCGACACCGTGAAGCGGCAGACTAAGACCGGGCAGGACGGCCCAGTCGATTATCAGAGAGAGGCCCGTCAGACCCCGCAGGATCCGGTTACAGGAAATGACGCAGGCCCTCCCAGGGTGGCCCAGACCCTGTCCCGCGAGGGTCTCTGGCTTGCCCAGACACCGCAGATGTTTCGGCTCATGCCGCTTACCGATGCGCTTGTGGCCATGCCCAGCGCCACCGATGAGTCCAGCGCCATGGAGAATCTCGGCGTTTGTCCGATACTGGTAGAGGGCGACTGGACCAATCGCAAGTTCACTTATGAAAAAGACTTTACCGGCTTCTCTGACATGACGACGCACGCTTCGCCGAATGCCTGGCCACGGATTGGCCAGGGCTTTGATGTACATGCCCTGGTTGAGGGTAGGCGCCTGGTTCTTGGGGGAGTGGAAATTCCATACGAGAAGGGCCTCTTAGGCCACTCCGATGCCGATGCCCTGCTGCATGCCATCTGTGATGCCCTGTTGGGCGCTGCAGGCCTGGGCGATATTGGCCGTCATTTTCCCGATAGTGCAGCGGCCTACAAGGACGCCGATAGCCGCGTTTTACTGCGCGATGTCGTTGCAAAACTCAAGGGGCTGGGACTTGTCCCGCAGCAGATCGATGCCACCATCATTGCCCAGGCGCCCAAGATGGCGCCGCATATTGCCCAGATGGTGGCCAATATCCAGAGCGACTGTGGCTGCCGCCGCGTGAATGTAAAGGCCACCACCACAGAATGGCTTGGGTTTACCGGCCGGGGCGAGGGCATTGCCTGCCAGGCGGTTGCCATGGTGGTGCCGGAATCATGAGCCTTGGCTATCCCCTGCTGGCAGTGGACTGTTCCCGCGGGGCGGGCAGCCTGGTGTTGGCCTTATCTGCCGACCAATGGCGTGGCCGAATCCTTCCTGCAGGGCAAAACCAGGCATCCGACCTGCTGCCCGAGGCGCAGGCCTTGCTGCAGTCTGAAGGGCTTAGTCTGCGGTCTGTGCGGGGGTTTGTTCTTGGGCAGGGGCCAGGCTCATTTACGGGGCTACGAATCGCTGCAGGCCTGGTGCAGGGTATGGCCCGAGGCCTGGGGGTAGGGGTGGCCTGTGTCTCGGGGTTTTTTGCCATGGCCTATGCCCATGCAGGCAGGCGTGGTAGTTCCGCAGAGCAGGCCGTAGCCGCAGAGCCCAGTCGACTTGGGGTGTACTTTGATGCCCGACTAGGGGAGTACTACTACGCGGCAGTGACGATTGATGCCCAGGGCTATCCCGTGGGCTATGCCTGCGAGCCAGAGATCGTCTCGGCCCTGCCCGACGAGGCAAAGGGCGTATTGCGCGACCCGCAGCCAGAAGCCTTCCTGCCGCCCACTACCAAACTGGTTTCTGGCGACTTGTCTCTGCAGTCCCTTGCCGCCTGGAGCCTCGCGGTGGTCCTCGACGCCCCCGACCCTACGGCCCTTTTTCTTCCGCCGATCATGGCCCAGCCCCTCTATGTGCGGTCGAAGGTCGCCCAGACAAGGGTCGAGCGCGAACAGGGCCCGGCACTGCAGCTACAGCCCCTATCCAGTCACGACCTTGCCTCGGTCATGGTGATCGAGAACCAGGCCTATGCCTTTCCCTGGACCTCCGGCAATTTTCGCGATGCCCTGGCAGCGGGCTACACGGCGCTTAAACTCGTGGACCAGGGGGCCATGGTGGGCTACTGCGTCTACATGCGGGTGCTTGAGGAGGCCCATCTCTTGAACTTCACGATTGCGCCCCCGCGGCAGCGGCGTGGTCTGGGTCAGGCCTTTTTAGAGCGGCTTCTGGCCCGAGTGGCTGATGAGGGGGCGGCCTCGATGCTTTTGGAAGTGCGGCCTTCCAACGAGGCCGGGATTCGGCTCTATGCGCGCAATGGCTTTGCCGAGATTGGCCGGCGCAAGGGCTACTATCCGGCTGAAAAAGGCAGTCGCGAGGACGCCCTGCTGATGCAGCGTGCCCTGTCATTGCAGGCGCAGGGTCTGCGTGAGGCAAGGGCCCGCGCCATTGCGGCCGATGTCTCTCAGGAAGGTACGTTTGCCATGGCCCAGGCGCTTGCCCCCGATCTGCGTTCCTAGCGATGTCATCCTCTGGTCGGTCGGTTTTGTCGGTATACGCCCGTGAGATCCTCGAGCTCCATCCCGTATGGCGGTTTCGAGGCATATCCGGCCCCGGCCATGGCGCTGGCAACGCGGGCCAGCCCGCTTCCCAATCCCCTGCTGCAGACGCGCTGCCCCTTCCCGGAGAACGCATCTATTGCTGGTCGGTCTCGGTCTCTAGCGCGCCTGTCTCAGCCGATCAGCGCGAGGCCATGCAGTGCGCAGCTGCCTTGGCCTTGGCCCCGGCGGGGTCGCTGGTACTGCACTGGCAGCATCATCTTCTGCCAGAGGCCGCAGGGCAAACCGATGCGCAGCTAAGCACCGCAACGGCCGAAGGCCCGCTAAGCCTGCAGGCGCTGCAGCGCTGGCTGGTTGCGCAGCAGACCGGGCCTCAGTCGGAAGCGCTGCCACGGCTGGTGCTGGTCTGGGGAGCAGAGTTTTCAGGCCCGGTGGCCGCCGAAGGCGCGGCAGGCACCTGGCTGCTCGGCCTGCCACCGCCAGGCCAGTTTTCAACCGCGGCGGCCCGGCGTCAGACCTGGGCCGATCTTCTTGCCCTGAAACGACTACTCACATGACCCGCCCTCTGATCTGCCGCATCGACGCCTCCGCGCTGGCCCACAACCTTGCCCAGGTGCAGTCGCTTGCGCCCAATGCGCCCATCTGGGCAGTGGCCAAGGCCCGCGCCTATGGCCATGGGCTTTCCCAGGTGCTGCAGGGGTTTTCGGCGGCCGCTGGCATCGCGGTGCTGGAAATCGAAGAGGCGGCCTACCTGCGCAGCGCGGGGTGGGAAAAGCCGATTCTGCTGCTCGAGGGCTTGTTCCGGCCCCAAGACCTCGTGTCGGCTGCTGAGCTGCGGCTTGATCTGGCGGTGCATCAGGTCGAACAGGCCCAGGCGCTGTTTTCTGCCGCTGGGCCCGCAGTTGCCTATCTGCAGTCAGGCGCCCGAGTCTGGGTGAAGCTCAACACCGGCATGAACCGGCTTGGGTTTTCCACGCAAGGGGACCTGGAGCCTCTGCGAGACCTGGTCGAAAGCCTGCGACAGACCCTGGGGGTGGGGCGCCTGGGGTTCATGATGCACTTTGCCCAGGCGGAGTCGCCCCTGGCCTCTGAGGAGCCTTTTTCCCGGTTTGAATGGGCCCTTGAGCGGCTGGGTCACGGCGCCGGTGAACCCCTAAGCCTTGCGAACTCGGCTGCGGCTATTCACCTGCCCTTTGCCCGCATGGGCTGGCTACGTCCGGGTATTGCCCTGTACGGCGCCTCTCCATTTCGATACGACCGGGGTCATGCCCCGGTGTTTGCGAATCTCGGGCTTCGGCCTGCCCAGACCCTACAGACGGAGATCATTGCCATTCAGCATCTGCAGGCCGGTGACGGGGTGGGCTATGGCATGCGGTTTCGTGCCCCCGGGCCGATGCGGATAGGGGTGGCGGCCGTGGGCTATGCCGATGGCTACCCCCGCACCGCGCCTGACGGTACCCCGGTACTGGTCGACGGAAAGCGTTGCACAGTGGCAGGCCAGGTGTCGATGGACCTGCTTACCATTAACCTCACGGCCGCTCCGGAGGCCCGTCTGGGCAGTCGCGTCGAGCTCTGGGGGGAAGGCCTTGCGGTGGACGAGGTGGCAAGCCACTGCGGCACGGTGGGCTATGAACTGCTTACCGCGATCACGCCCCGTGTGGCCCGCCATGCCCTCGCACTACCTGGCTCCATGGCTGGGGCGGGCAAGGGCTAATGGCCAAGCAGAAGCTGGGCTTTGTCTGCAATGCCTGTGGGCAGGGCCATGCCCGCTGGCAGGGCCAGTGCGATGGCTGTGGCGCCTGGAACACCCTCGAGGGCGGGCGGCTGCACGAGACATCAAGCAAGGCGGCCGCGCGTAGTCTGGCGCCTTCAAGCAGCCTGCAGCCGCTTTCAGAAGTCGCGGCGGAAAGCCTGGCGCGCTGGTCGACGGGCATGGACGAATTTGACCGTGTTCTGGGGGGCGGGCTGGTGCCAGGGGCGGTGGTGCTGCTTGGTGGTGACCCGGGCATTGGAAAGTCCACCCTGCTGTTGCAGGCCCTGGCCCGCATGGCCGCAGCCTTATCGCCGGAGGCAAGCCTGCTTTACGTTACCGGTGAAGAGTCTGCTGCCCAGGTGGCGCTTCGGGCGCGACGCCTTGGGCTTCCCACGAAAAGCCTGGACCGCGTGAAGATTCTTGCCGAGACCCAGCTCGAGCTTATTCTCCCGGAGCTCGAGCGGCTTAAGCCGCCGCTGGTGGTGATCGATTCCATTCAGACCCTCTTTACCGAACTCCTGGGGGCGGCGCCGGGCTCGGTATCGCAAGTGCGTGAGGTGGCGGCGCGGCTCACCCGGTGGGCCAAGGACAGTGGTAACGCGGTGATCTTTGTGGGCCATGTCACTAAGGAAGGCACGCTGGCCGGCCCCCGTGTGCTGGAGCATATGGTTGATGCGGTCTTGTATTTTGAAGGCGACGCCCAGGCCGCGTTTCGGGTGGTGCGGGCAGTCAAAAACCGCTTTGGCACAGCCAATGAGCTCGGGGTCTTTGCGATGACCGAGACGGGGTTAAAGGCGGTGACCAACCCTTCTGCCTTGTTTCTGTCGGAAGGACAGTTGGGGCAGTCGCATGGCGACAAGGCGGCACAGACGCTGGTACCCGGTGCCTGCGTGCTGGTCACCCAGGAGGGCAGCCGCCCCCTGCTGGTGGAGGTGCAGGCGCTGGTGGACACCAGCCATCTGCCCAACCCGCGACGGCTCAGTGTGGGTCTTGACCCGCAGCGCCTGGCCATGCTGTTGGCGGTTTTGCACCGCCATGCGGGCATTGCCTGCTTTGACCAGGATGTCTTTCTTAACGCCGTGGGCGGGGTGCGGATTCAAGAAACGGCGGCCGACCTGGCCATTCTTGCTGCCGTGGTCTCTTCGCTGCGCAATCGTCCGTTGCCACGGGGTCTGGTGGTCTTTGGGGAACTTGGCCTGGCGGGCGAGGTGCGGCCCGCGCCCCGGGGCTTAGAACGGCTTAAAGAGGCCGCGCGTCTCGGCTTCTCGCATGCCCTGGTGCCGGCGGCCAATGCACCGAAGCGGCCGATGGAGGGCCTGGAGGTCTGGCCCGTGGCGCGCCTGTCAGAGGCCCTGGAGCGGCTTTTCTAGAGGCGCTCGCTAAGGAATGCGGGCCTGGGCGATGACGGCCTGGGCGGTCTGTATTCCGCCGCGCACTGCAGACTCAATGCAGGCGGGATAGCCCGGGGTAAGGTCGTCACCCGCGCGATAAAGACCCGCTGGCCCAAGTGCACTTGGGCCCCAGGCCGAACCACCATCGACATGGTCGGCGGTGCAGGCCCAGGTGGCCTGGTAGTCGTGGGTGGTACGCAAGGGAATGTTGGCCAAGGCGTCTTGGCCTAGTCGCCGCGAAAGTACTTGGCCCATCGCTGCGCGCAGTAGGTGGTGGGTCTGATCCTCGGTCTGCCGCTCGGTAGCGCTTGCCACAGCGGCGATCACCTGGCCGTGCGGGCCCGCCGGTCGCGCCAGAACCATCGCCACACCGCCTGCCCCAACGGGCCGCAGTACCTCCGGTGAGAGGCCTGCCTGCGCCGCCTGGTCTGGCCGCAGGGCGGCATACAGGGTGGTCACCCCCAGGCCGCGCACCGCGTTCCAACGGGTTTTTTCTTGGTTGAAACCATCGATCGCAACACCACCTGAGGCCTTGTCGCCGGATTCGTTGCCTACCCTGTCGTCGCCATGGCGGCCCATGCCACTACTGCTGCGATGGCCAGAGAGATCGAATGCAAGAGTCCGACATACCTGGGCCGGCAGGGCTAGCACCACCGCGTCAAACCGCGCCTCGGTAAGGCCGCTGTCAGCCGCCCTGGCCTGGCTGGTGGGATGAAACTCTAACCGCCAGCCTGGGGCACCGTTCGTCCTTGAAGGATGGGCGATATCTGCAGCAATTGCTGAATCGAGCGCATTTGACGAATCTGCAGCGTTCCGCGGCACCGTAGTAATGCCGATGAGCCGACAGCCGTAGACCATCTGCACCCCACGCTGACCTAACGCCTGGGTAATGGGAGCGACCGCCTGAGCGGTAAGGCTAAGCAGGGGGTGCAGGGTGTCGCTGGCATGGGCAGGGCCCAGCAGGCTGTCTTTGAGTACCTGCAGGGCCACCCGCGCGCTCGCGCAGGAAAAGGGCGTATTAAGGGCGCCTTCGACCACGGGCTTCCAGAAATACTGCAAGAGATCGGAGGGTACGGACTGTTGCTTCCACCAGGCCTCAGCGGTGCCCTCGGCAGACCAGTCGGCAAACCAGCCACGGGCCAGGGTCTTGGCCAGGCTAAACCGCCAGGCAAGGGGCCATTTTGCGTAGCCAGCGGGCAGAGCCTGGGGCAGGGCGCTTCTGAGAAGCCGCTTCAGGCCGCCATCGGAGGGCACGATCAGAAGCCGACCGGGCGACTCGTAGTGAGAGGATTGATGCGCGTGTTGGTTGACCAGGCTAGGTACCAGGCCACGGTCAGGGCTAGGCTGAGGGCCAGAGGCACCGACAGGGCCTGGCACCGCCCAGTGCAGCGGAAACTGCTGCCAGGCCTCATTCGGTATCCCTACGCGCCTGAGAAGGTCACGGGTGGCCGAATAAGCGCCGATTACCAGGTGCTGACCATTGTCGATTGGCAGTGCCTCGTGGTCGGCCCATCCTTCTGGAAGCCAAGAAAGGCCGCGTGCCCGGCCGCCTGCCTGGGGTGCCGCCTCGATGACGGTAACCGCCAGGCGCCCACCGCGAACCGCGCCGCCTGCCAGGGCGGGTTTGCTGAGCGCCTCAGCGCAGGCCAGCCCCGACCAGCCTGCGCCGACGACTGCCACCCGAAAAGTCTGGTCTGATCGGCCATCGGTGAGCGCCGAAGTTCTGAGGGGGGGGCTCGGCATTGCACTAGCGCGGCATGCGGCCGGCGGCGGCCCACCAGGCTACCCAGAGCTTTCGGGCAGGGGTGAGCGAGATTCTCTGGTGGAGCACGGCAAAGTCAGATGCCTCCAGCGTTCGCAATAGGTCGCGATAGACTGCTGCCATCACCAGACCGGGACGCTGCGCCACCCGCTCAGACCTGGGCAGAAGGTCTAGCGCCTTGTCGTACCGCGCATGCGTCTTCTGGGCCATATCGGCCAGGGCTCTGGTAAGCCTGTCTGAGGCCTGCAGACCGAGCACCGATTCGCCAGAGCTACCGTGTGCAGCAAGCAGCGCCTCGGGCAGATAGACCCGGCCCTTGCGGGCATCGTCGCCGACGTCGCGCAGAATGTTGGTGTACTGCAGGGCAAGACCCAGTTCGGTGGCATAGGCCAGTGTCTGGTCCGATACGGTTCCGAAGATCCGTGCCGAGAGTCGTCCTACGGCGCCGGCCACCCGGTCGCAGTAGACATCGAGACCGGCGAAATCGGCATAGGCGCCTGTGGTGAGGTCCATTTCCATGCCATCCACCACCGCGTGCAGATCAGCCATATTGAGCCCGTAGCGACCAATGCAGGGATGCAGCGCCTGGCCCAGAGGATGCTGGCTCTTGCCGGCAGCGATCTGGTCGAGCTCTTGTCGCCACCAGTGCAGCTTTACCTCGGCCAGGGCAGGGTCGCTGCATTCGTCAACGACATCGTCCACCTCCCGGCAGAAGGCATACAGGGCCTCCATGGCCTGCCGTCGGTCAAGGGGCAGAAGGCGAAAGGCGGCGGTGAAGCTCGACCCCGCCTCGGCCGCTTTTTTCGCGCAATAGTCCTGAGGGGTCACGGGTTGGCCAGCGTTTTACAAAGGGAAGGGATTCTTAAAGAGCATCCGCGGCAGTCGGTTAAACAGCACTGCTGCAAGCCAGAGCCGCGACAGCCGAGTCGAGGCCTTCCAGCCCAGAAGGGGTTTTTGCATCAGCCGCTCGCCAATCGTGGTGCCGCCCTCTAGGGTAAGGGCCACCTCAAAGGCCAGCCTGCGGGCATGCGGAATACGGGTGGCCTCGATCCGCTTGGGCAGGTCTCGGCCCCGTGCCAGCTGGTGCAGGCCCCGCACGGCAATCGCCCGGGTGATGCGGATTTTTTCCTCTGCAGGCGTGTCGCCCTGCAGCAGGCCGCGCCGCAGCTGGGCCTCTTCCTGTAGTGCTTTTATTGCCTGTGGTGCCTGTGGTGCCTGTGGTGTCTGCAAGGTCTGTGGGCCTTCTGGGGCGGGGCCGATGGGCTGCCACGACCAGGCCTGCGGCCAGTCTGTCTGGGGCAGGGTGGGCCGATGTCTGGCAAGGTCTTGGTGCAGGTCCTGGGCAAAATTTACAAGCTGCAGGCCAATACAAATCGCATCGCTTTCCGCAAAAATTGCTTCTTTGCCGAAGACACGCGCCTCTTCGAGGTCGGCCTCGGGCGCTGCGCTAATGCTCTGGGCTGAGCTGGCATGATCAGCCTCTGACCACAGCCCAAAGAGCCCGAGCATCAGTCGGCCCACCGGCGCTGCCGATTTTCGGCAGTACTGCAGCACCGACTGCCAGTCGGCAAAGGGCAGAAACGCAGCATCGTATTCAAAGGCTTGCAGGAGCTGATCGGCCCAGTGTCTTCCGGAGGGGTGATGACCAACGACCTGTCCGGTCTTTTTTCCCAGAAGCGCAAGGCCAGAAAGGCTGATGCCGGCCCGACTTAACTCTTCTTGCAGACTAGGCTCGGCTACCGCTAACCCGGCAGAGTCGGTAACCGCACTTGCTGTTGCTGGGCTCTCGAAGGCCGAGCCTGTGCGCGTGTCCTGTTCCCAGAGCCCCGTACGAAGCGCCGCGAGACCGGCCATGCGGGCTGCCATGCTTAGTCTGCCTTCATCGGCCAGGTCGTCGCCCGTACGCGCGAACCGATAGAGCTGAACCACAGAGGGCCGAATAGCGCCGGGAATAAGCCAGGAGGCGACAGGAAAGTTCTCGTAATGGTGGGCGCCATGAAAGGCCTGGCCGAGGCCGCGACTGGTCATACCCCGCATTCTAGACGGCTTGGCGACATCATCAGTCCATTCAGTACAATGGAAGGTTGAACTGTAATTAATCGCACCGTGCGAAGGTGGCGAAATCGGTAGACGCACCAGGTTTAGGTCCTGACGCCGCAAGGTGTGGGGGTTCGAGTCCCCCCCTTCGCACCATTTGTTTACGACCCTTGTAAAGAAGACCCTATGACGAGTACCCCCATGCCCACCCCTTCGAGCCTTGAGCGCCGACTCACCCTTGTGGTCTCCAAGGCCGAGATCGATGCGGCTATCACCAAGCAGTTGCAGCAGATGGGCCGCAAGCTCAAGGTCCCCGGGTTTCGTCCTGGCAAGGCTCCGCTCAAAGTCGTTGAGCAGTCCTACGGCGCTCAGGCCCGGTCCGAGGCAGTGGGTGACGCCTTAAGCAAGGCCTACAGCGATGCCGTTGTAGCCCAGCAGATGCGCCCCGCAGGCCCGCCGCAGATTAAGGCGCTTGAGCCCGACGCGGCCCAGCCCGAGTCGCTGCGGTTTGAGGCAACCATTGAGGTCTATCCCGAGGTGCCCATGCCGAACCGTGAGGCCTTGTCTATAGAAACCGTGCAGTGTGAGGTCACCGATCAAGACCTCGATCGCACCCTCGAAACCCTACGCCGCCAGCGAGTCACCTATTCGGAGGTCGCGCGTCCGGCGCAAAAAGACGACCAGATCAAGATCGACTTTCTGGGCAGGATTGATGGCGAGCCCTTCGAAGGCGGTAGGGCCGAAGGCTTTGAGTTTGTCGCCGGAGTGGGGGCAATGTTGCCCGACTTTGAGGCCGCCGTAGTGGGTATGTCTGCCGGAGAATCTAAGGAATTTACCGTGCAGTTTCCCGAAAACTACCATGCCACCAATCTGGCCGGAAAGGTGGCCGGGTTTTCGGTTACCGTGCACGAGGTGCGTGAGCCCCATTTTCCCGACCTCGATGACAGCTTTGCGGCGCTCTTTGGCATTAAAGAAGGCGGCCTGGCGCAGCTAAGGGCCGATGTCGCAAAGAACCTGCGTCGCGAGGTCTCGGCACGGGCGAAGAACAAAGGCAAGCGTTCGGTAATGGACGCACTCTTGGCCCAGGCCAGCTTTGATGTGCCCTCTGCTTTGGTCAATGCCGAGGCCGAGCGCATGGCTGACGAGATGCGCAAAGACATGGCCGGACGCGGCATGAACGTGAAAGACGCGCCCTTTCCGCCCGAGCTCTTCAAGGAGCAGGCCACCAAGCGGGTACGGCTTGGTCTTTTGGTCGGAGAGATCGTCAAGACCCACAACCTGCAGCCAAAAGAAGAGGCTATTAAGGCCATGCTCCAAGAGATGGGCCAGTCTTACGAAAACGCCGAAGAGTTTGTGCGCTGGGCGATGTCGAACCAAGAGCGCCGGGCAGAGGCAGAGGCTGTCGTACTCGAAGACAATGTGATGTCCTGGGTGCTGCAGGCGGCCCAGGTATCGCAGAAAACCCTGGATGTCGAGTCACTCATGAAAGAAGCGGGCTAGAGGCCAGGTGTTGCTGCAGCCCATCTTTTTTTCCAACCCCTTTTTGTAGGAGCCCTATGTGATGCCTGAGACAGTCGCAATGATTCGAGAGTCGCAAAGCCCCCAGGCACTTGGCATGGTGCCCATGGTAATCGAGCAGTCGGGGCGCGGTGAGCGTGCCTACGACATCTACTCGCGGCTGCTCAAAGAACGGGTGGTGTTCCTGGTCGGTCCGATTAACGATATGTCTGCCAATCTGGTGGTGGCGCAGCTGTTGTTTCTCGAATCTGAGAACCCCGACAAGGATATTTCGCTGTATATCAACTCGCCGGGCGGTTCGGTGTCTGCTGGGCTGGCTATTTTTGACACCATGCAGTTTGTCAAGCCCGCAGTGAGCACCCTCTGTATTGGCATGGCTGCCAGCATGGGTGCTTTTTTGCTGGCCGCCGGGGAGAAGGGCAAGCGGTTTGCCCTGCCCAATAGCCGGGTGATGATCCACCAGCCTCTTGGGGGTGTCCAGGGCCAGGCCTCCGATATCGAGATTCATGCCCGCGAGATTCTGGCCCTGCGCGATAAGCTTAACCAGATTCTTTCGGAGCGCACTGGGCAGAGCCTCGAGACCATCGCCCGAGACACCGATCGGGACAACTTCATGACTGCCGAAGATGCGCTAAAGTATGGGCTGATAGACCGGGTGATTTCTCAGCGTGAGTAGCCTGGCTTATCTAGCAAAAGAGATTCAGTAAGGCGGTAAGCAGGGGCACTACACAAGAACTAAGAAGTGGACATAGGGGCGGTAACCAGGCGGTAATAACAAGGCTCGGAGACGACAATGGCAGAGAAAAAAGGGGCGGGAGAAAAACTTCTTTACTGCTCTTTCTGCGGCAAGAGCCAGCACGAGGTAAAAAAGCTCATCGCGGGCCCCTCGGTGTTCATCTGCGATGAGTGCATCGACCTCTGTAACGACATCATTCGCGACGAACAGTCCGGCGGTGCTGAGGCCGACCCTCCGAAAGACGCGCTGCCCACACCGCAAGAGATCTCAGGCATTCTCGACCAGTATGTGGTTGGCCAAGACCGGGCAAAGCGCAACCTGGCCGTGGCGGTGTACAACCATTACAAGCGGCTGCGGTCGCACGGTAAATCGTCTGATATCGAACTTGCCAAAAGCAATATTCTGCTCATTGGCCCTACCGGATCCGGCAAAACCCTTCTGGCCCAGACTTTGGCGCGCCTGCTCAACGTGCCCTTCGTCATTGCCGATGCCACCACGCTTACCGAGGCCGGCTATGTGGGTGAGGATGTTGAGAACATCATTCAAAAGCTCTTGCAGAACTGCAACTACGAGGTCGAACGCGCCCAGCATGGCATTGTCTATATCGACGAGATCGACAAGATCTCCCGCAAGTCAGACAACCCATCGATCACCCGTG
>JBMSYB010000018.1:0-32193 GCA_049426285.1 Burkholderiaceae bacterium | reverse complement strand
GAAATCGCCGGATATAGGGCAGCGCCTCGGCAAGGATGGCGGCCTTTTGCCGCGTATGCTGCAGGTCAGCCATAAGAAGGGCTAGTCGCCGTACTGCTTCTGGCGCATCTCGCGGCGCTGCTGCGCCTCTACCGATAGGGTTGCGGTCGGCCGAGCCAAGAGTCTTTGCAGTCCGATGGGCTCGCCCGTCTCCTCACAAAACCCGTACTCGCCAGAATCGATGCGGGCAAGGGCCTGCTGCACTTTTTTAATAAGCTTGCGTTCACGGTCGCGGGTGCGCAGTTCCAGCGCATGCTCTTCTTCGATTGTGGCGCGATCGGCGGGGTCAGGGACAAGAACCGTCTCACGAAGGTGCTCAGTGGTTTCGCCAGCGTTGGTCCGCAGCTCAGACTCCAGCTCTTTGAGCTTCTTTCGAAAAAAATCAAGCTGCGCCGGACTCATGTAATCCGATTCCGGCTGAGCCAGAAGCATCCCTTCAGACGAGATGACAAGACGATCGGTTGATTTCATAACACCACCTTCAGTCAAACAGGGTCAGCCCATCTCAACCTCAGACAAGACACTGGGTGAGACCTTTCTCGATTGTATCCCGGGGAAGGCGGCGACCAATAAAGACAATGCGGGTTTGCCGCGTCTCGGCTGGCGCCCAAGGACGGCCCTTATCGCCTCCCATGAGCATATGCACCCCCTGAAAGATCATCTGGTGGTCGCTTCCTTTTATCCAGAGAACACCTTTATAGCGAAAGAGCTGCGGCCCATAGGCCTGGCTCACCGCAGAAATGAAAGCCTCAAACTTGTCGCCATCAAAAGGCCGCTCTGCCTTAAACAGAAATGAGCCAACATCATCGTCGTGATGGTGATGTTTTTCGGTATCGAGAAAATCGGGGTCAAGGTCCAGGGCGGCATTGAGGTTAAACCCTCGAATATCGAAGACCTCTGCAATCGGTACCTCACCAAAATGCACCGAACGAATGGGGGCACGCGGGTTCATGGCCACCAGGCGTCGCCTGAGCGCTGACAGATCTTCTTCGGGCACGAGGTCGGCCTTGGAGATAAGGAGTCGGTCGGCAAAGCCCACCTGGGCCTGCGCCTCGGAGTGCTCGGAGAGCTGCACAGGGCCATGCACGGCATCCACCACCGTGATCACTGCATCGATGAGGTACTGATCGGCTATGGCATCGTCAACAAAAAACGTCTGCGCCACAGGGCCGGGCTCCGCAAGCCCGGTGGTCTCAATCACCACGCGGTCAAAGGAGACCTCGCCGGCCTTGCGGCGTTCAGCCAGCCGCCCAAGCATCTCGACAAGATCACCCCGTACCGTGCAGCAGAGGCAGCCATTATTCATCTCAATAATGCGCTCTTGCTGATCGGCAAACAGGAGTTCGTTATCGATGCTTTCCTGGCCGAACTCATTCTCAATAACTGCGATCTTCTGGCCATGCGGCTCTGACAAGATACGCTTGAGCAGCGTAGTCTTGCCTGCACCCAAAAAACCCGTAAGTATCGTGACAGGAATCATCACTACAGCCCACAGGCCTGACGCAGAGCCTGGGCACGGTCTGTCGCCTCCCAGGTAAATTCCGGCTCCTCTCGCCCGAAATGGCCATAAGACGCGGTTTTGCGGTAGATCGGCCGTAGCAGATCGAGCATCTTGATAATCCCCTTGGGTCTTAAGTCAAAGATCTGGCCTACCGCCTTGGCGATGCGCTCGTCTGCAACCACCCCGGTACCTTCGGTGCTCACCCAGACCGAGGTAGGCCTGGCCACCCCAATGGCATAGCTCACCTGTATCAAGGCCTTCTTAGCCAGGCCCGCAGCAACGATGTTCTTTGCAACATACCGGCAGGCATAGGCTGCCGACCGGTCGACCTTCGAAGGGTCCTTACCGGAAAATGCGCCGCCACCGTGAGGGGCCGCGCCGCCATAGGTATCCACGATAATTTTGCGTCCCGTAAGGCCGCAGTCACCCTGAGGGCCACCGACCACAAACCGCCCGGTGGGATTGACCAGGTACTTAATCTCGCCCTTGACCAGGTCCTTAGGCAGAACCGGCTTAATAATCTCCTCGATGACTGCCTCGCGCAGGGAGTCAAGACCAATATCAGGGCTATGCTGGGTGGACAAGACCACGGTGTCGATGCGCTCGGGGCGCCCATTCTCATAGCGTAAGGTGACCTGAGACTTAGCATCCGGGCGCAGCCAGGGCATTCGACCGTCGCGACGCAAGAGCGACTGCCGCTCCACCAGACGGTGCGAGAGGTAGATCGCAGCAGGCATCAGCACAGGGGTCTCATCGCAGGCATAGCCAAACATCAGGCCTTGATCGCCCGCACCCTGATCCAGGTTGTCATCATGGGCCGCATTCACACCCCGGGCAATATCCGGGCTCTGCTTGTCATAGGCCACCAGAACCGCGCAGCCCTTATAGTCAATGCCGTAGTCGGTGTTGTCGTAGCCAATGCCCTTAATGGTTTCCCGAGCCACCTGGATATAGTCCACATTGGCCTGGGTGGTGATCTCGCCTGCAAGCACCACCAGGCCGGTGTTGCAGAGCGTCTCAGCGGCAACGCGAGAGTAAGGGTCCTGGGCCAGGATGGCATCCAGAATAGCGTCAGAGACCTGATCGGAAACCTTGTCAGGGTGGCCTTCAGAGACAGATTCAGAGGTAAAAAAGAAATCTTGAGACATAGCACTCTCCATCGGATAGACCGCTTGCGGTTTGCTGTCAGTGCTTGCCGAAGGAGTTGTGGCCTTTAACCCGTGGCCCTGTGTCGCGTGTGGCAAACGCTTTAGCGGTATTTGAACGACAATCGCCCCGCAAGTTGTCGATTAAATCGGCGATGCACTCACTATAGTGGTTATGCAGACTCTATTCAAATTGGCCTCCTTTTTGCCCCTGCCGGTGCTCAGGGCCGGTGGGTTTCTACTCGGGATATCCATGTGGCTTGGGTCTGCACGTTATCGTCGCGATTTCAATACCCAATGGTCGCAGGCCCTTGGTTACTGGCGTCTGACTGCGCCAGAGACAAGGCCCCCAAGCAAGCTACGGGCTATTGCCCAGTCCGGACTGCTGCTAAGCGAACTGCCCAGAGTCTGGTGCCGCCCGGAGACCGCGATGGCCATGGAGGTCTCGGGCCTGCAGGAAATGTCTACGGCGCTCTCCAAAGGCAAAGGGCTGATTATCCTGACACCCCACCTAGGGGCCTTCGAACTCGCCGCCCGGCGAATCGCCCGGGAGTTCCCCCTGACTGTCCTCTACCGACCCGCGCGTCGGATCGAAATAGAAAGGCTCTTACAGACGTTTCGGTCTGCCGAAGGGGTCCGACCCGTGCCCGCAAATGCCCAGGGCGTGCGCCAGCTCATGCGGGCGCTGAAACAAGGCGGCGCCATAGGGCTGCTTCCAGATCAGGTCCCCTCCGAAGGCGAGGGCCAGGTCGCAGACTTCTTCGGGCGACCCGCCTACACCATGACCCTGCCCATACGCATGGCCCAGGCAACGGGTGCGGCCATTATCTGGGCAGCAGCGCTGCGTACCAACGCCGGCTGGAGTCTTCGGCTCGCGCCCTGGAGGGTGCTTGACAATCAAGGCGAAGAGACATTTTTCGACGATCTTCTACCTTCGATTTCTCTGCAAGAAGCCGTAGGTCTCATGAACAAGGAGGTCGAGGCCCAAATCGCACGTGCCCCCGAGCAGTACCTGTGGGGCTACAACCGGTACAAAAAAATCCATGGTCAGTCTCTTTAAATCCATGGTTGCCATGCTCGGCCTGGGTCTGGGCGGCCTTCTGAGCCGGCTGCCATTGCGCCTGCAAAGAAACTGCGCTGCGGCTATTGGTGCGATTGCCTACCGAGTGGCAGTGGGGCGGCGGCGCATTGCCCAGACCAACCTGGGTATCTGCTTTCCAGAATGGTCTGAGGCCCAGCGCACGGAGGTAACAAAGCTCTTCTTTCGGCGGTTCTCGATCGCCCTGTTTGACCTTTTCTGGCTCTGGCGAGCGCCGCAACAAGAGATTATTCGGCGCGTGCAGGTCTCGGGGCTAGAGCATCTGCAGGCGGCTGATAGCTGCGCGCTGGGCCCAGTTATTGTCTTGGCTCCCCACTTTCTTGGCATTGATGCGGGTGGAACGCGACTGCAGATTGATCGCGTGCTTGTCTGCCTGTATTCGAATCAGTCAATTCCAGTAATAGACCGCTGGGTGTTACAGGGTCGGAATCGATTCGCAAACGCGATTCTCATTTCCCGGCGGGAGGGCATTGGCAGGCTCGCGCGGATACTGCGCGCCGGCACAGCGGCGCATTTCTCTCCCGATATGGACTTCGGCCAAGATGGCGCGGTCTTTGCACCATTTTTTGGGGAGCCCGCCGCCACCCCAACAAGCCTCGTGCGACTCGCGCGCATGACCAAGGCCACGGTAGTGCCTATGGTCACCCGTCTCACGCCCGAAGGATACGAGGCACGGTTCTACCCCGGCTGGCGCTACGACGAGTCAGAAGACCAAGACCTTGCGGCCTGCGTCACCGACCTCAACCGGAAGATAGAAGGCTGGATTCGCGAGGACCCGAGCCAGTATCTCTGGACGCACCGGCGATTCAAGACCCGTCCGCCCGGGCTTCCTTCTGTCTATTCCTAAGGCCCATAATGCGGGGCATGCAGCTCACCTTTACGAAGATGCAGGGGGCCGGAAACGACTTTGTCGTGATCAACGCCCTGCAGGGACTAGACCCATGGGTTCTTGCACCCGAGCAGATTCGTCGTATCGCTGACCGCAGGTTCGGTATTGGTGCCGACCAGATCCTGGTCGTAGAGCCAGCCCGCACGCACGACTCTGACTTCCACTATCGCATCTTTAACGCCGATGGCAATGAGGTGGAGCAGTGCGGCAATGGCGCCCGCTGCTTTGTGCGATTTGTCATCGATAAAGGGCTTGCCCGCGGGCCCGCGATTCGCGTGCAGACCAAGGCCGGAGTCATCGTGCCCCGCCTCACGCCCGATGGCGAGGTCGAGGTGGATATGGGCCGGCCCCAGCTTCTACCGGAGAGCCTGCCCTTCGACACCACAGACCTGCCAGCCGAGGTTCGGGGGCGGACGACCTGCTACGGCCTTCCTGGGCCCCAAGGGCAGACGCTCTGGCTAAACCCGGTGTCAATGGGAAACCCACATCTGGTGCAGTGGGTTGCGGCAGTCGAGAGCCATCCGGTGCAAGATGAGGGCCGTTTCTTACAGGAACACCCTCGCCTACCCAAGAGCGTAAATGCCGGGTTTGCCCAATGGCTTGATCCGGGTCATATCGCCTTGCGGGTCTTCGAGCGTGGGGCAGGGGAGACCTTGTCTTGCGGAACAGGGGCCTGCGCCGCAGTGGTCAGTGGCATCCTCCAAGAGCGTCTTGCTCCGAGCCAGCCCATTGCAGTATCCACCCGAGGCGGGCGCCTGACGATTCAATGGTCGGGCGATCCGAATGACCCCGTGCGCATGACCGGGCCGGCAACCACTGTATTTGAAGGGGAGCTAATCCTATGAAACCCGCGGCCCCGCCGCCTGAAGAAGGCCAAGCCATTGAAGGCGCACCATCCCCACAGACAGCAATCGCCAGCCCCGAGGCGGTCGCCGGTTTCCTTCTTGACAACCCTGACTTCTTAATCCAACACCCGGCGCTTCTGGCAAAGCTGGAACTGCCACGAGAGGAGTTCTCAGGGGTGATCTCTCTTACCCAGAGACAGACGCAGGTGCTGCGCGATCGCGTTCGGCTGCTGGAATCCCGGGTCACCGAGATGATGCATGTCGGGGAGGAAAACGACGCCATCGTGCGTAAGATGACCGCATGGGTGCGTGAGGCCCTGCTGGCCAGTGACCCCGTAGAGCGACTGGCTGTGCTCAGCGAGGGGCTGGCCAAGCGGTTTTCTGTACCGGTCGTGGCTCTGGCACTCTGGGGGCGTATGGCAGGACTGCGCATTCCTGGGCGACTCATGCCCTCCTCGGTGGTGTTTTGCGACGACCACGATGAGGTCACCGCGCTGGCGGGCGCCCTGATTCGCCCGCTCTGTCTGCCCGCCCATGCCTATCAGGCAAGGCTCGCCCTGGGTCTTATCCAGGGCGATGCGGCAGACAGCGGATCGGTGGCCATGATCCCGCTGCGAGCCGGTGCGAGCCCCGAATCCTTTGGAATTCTGGTGCTAGCCTCGGCCGACCCCGGGCGGTTCTCGCAAGACCACGGGGTGGAGCTCTTAGCGAGCCTCGCAGAGTTGACCAGTGCCGCGCTTTTGGGTCTGGTGGCTTCAGGCGCAAGACCGCAAGGCTCTTAAGATCCAAAGGTCACCATCGAGACCATGACCCAGCCCCCCAGAGACGCAGCGCAAGCCGCCCCGTGGGCTAGGTCCACCATTGCATCCTGGGCTGACCCCTTTCTGCTCAGCCTTGCCGCGCGCAACTATTCCCAGAACACGCTTGGGGCCTATCGACGCGACCTGGGCTGCCTGATCGGCGCGCTGGGCAGCAAAGCGCCTGAGGTGATCACCAGCGTAGACCTGCGCGGCCTTCTGGCAGAACAGGCCGCGCGGGGTATATCCCCCCGATCGCTGGCCCGAAGACTGTCCTGCTGGCGCCAGTTTTTTGCCTGGATCGGCCGGCAGCCCGGGCAAGACCCGGGCTACTGTCCCACCAAGGGCCTGCGCGCCCCTCGGGCGGGTAGGCCGCTACCCAAAGCCTTATCCGTGGATGCAGCGCAGGCCTTCGCCCAGGGACAGCCCAGGGCGATTGATCCTACAGACCCCACAACGAGCAAGGCAGATACAGCAGATGCAGACTGGCGGTGGCATCAGGACCAGGCCATGGTCGAACTTCTTTACGGCTGCGGACTGCGCCTGTCAGAGCTTCTTGGGCTTGACCTTACCCCTGCTGACCGGCGGTCTGGATGGATAGACCTTGCGCAGCAAGAGGTCACGGTGGTCGGAAAGGGTGGCAAACGACGCAGTCTTCCTATGGGACCTCCGGCCATAGATGCGCTCACAAACTGGTTGTCAGTGCGCACCGGTCTTCTGCAGGGCTTACAAAACGAAAAGCCCGTGCATGCCGTTTTCATCAATGCCCGGGGGCTCAGGCTTTCGGCCCGCACGGTGCAGCGACGGCTGGCCGCGCGTTCCATAGCGCTTGGCCTGGGCCAGGGCGTACACCCGCATATGCTGCGGCATTCCTTCGCCAGCCACTTGCTGCAGTCCAGTGGCGACCTGCGCGCTGTGCAGGAGCTCCTTGGCCATGCCCAGATCAGTACCACCCAGGTCTACACCCATCTTGACTTTCAGCGTCTTGCCCAGGTCTACGATCAGGCCCACCCTCGGGCGCAACGAAAACCAGCCTCTTAGGTTTTGACAAGGCCTCGTAAAACCCTTAGAGTCTGGGGCTGCCTAAGGAGCGTTGCGAGGGTGAAGCGGAGATCCGCCATCCCCAGGCTTGGGCAGTTCAGGTCAGTGGTCTAAGCAGGCTTGAACCTTCAAACGGCGCTCGCGAAACTTTTCTTCATTGAAAGGAGCGCGAGATGAGCGCCGTGTTAAAACCCCTAAACTTTTCCGACTATGTTGTGGCAGACCTGTCGCTTGCCGACTGGGGCCGCAAAGAAATCAAGATTGCCGAGACCGAGATGCCGGGTCTCATGGCAATTCGTGAAGAATTCGCCAAGAGCCAGCCGCTTAAAGGCGCCCGAATCACTGGGTCGCTACACATGACCATTCAAACCGCGGTGCTCATTGAAACGCTCACCGCGCTCGGTGCCGAGGTTCGCTGGGCCTCGTGCAATATCTTCTCTACCCAAGACCATGCGGCCGCAGCTATCGCCGCCAACGGTGTGGCAGTGTTCGCTAAGAAGGGCGAAACACTCGAAGAGTACTGGGACTACACCCACCGTATCTTCGACTGGGCCGACGGCAAGCCCAGCAACATGATCCTCGACGACGGCGGCGATGCCACTCTGTTACTGCATCTCGGCGCCCAGGCCGCACGCGATATTCATGTCCTTGAACATCCCAAGAGCGAAGAAGAAACCTGCCTTTTTGCCTCGATCAAGAAGCAGCTCGCCAAAGACGCTGGGTTCTACCAGCGCAACCTCGATGCCGTGATCGGCGTCACCGAGGAGACCACCACGGGCGTACATCGTCTAAAGGAAATGTCTGCCAAGGGCGAGCTTGCCTTCCGCGCCATCAACGTGAACGACTCGGTCACCAAGAGCAAGTTTGACAACCTCTATGGCTGCCGAGAGTCTCTGGTCGACGGCATTAAGCGTGCGACCGACGTCATGATTGCCGGCAAGGTGGCTGTGGTGGCCGGCTATGGCGATGTGGGCAAGGGCTCAGCCCAGGCGCTACGGGCACTGTCTGCCCAGGTATGGGTCACCGAGATTGATCCTATCTGCGCACTGCAAGCGGCCATGGAAGGCTACCGCATTGTTACGATGGACTACGCCGCCGACAAGGCCGATATTTTCGTGACCGCCACGGGTAACAAAGGCGTAATCAGCTTTGACCATATGGCCCGCATGAAAGACCAGGCCATCGTCTGCAACATCGGCCACTTCGACAACGAGATCGAGGTTGCCGAGCTGACCACGAAATGCCGATGGGAAGAGATCAAGCCGCAGGTCGACCATGTCATCTTCCCCGATGGTAAGCGCATCATTCTTCTGGCCCAAGGCCGGCTGGTAAACCTCGGATGCGGCACCGGGCACCCCAGCTATGTCATGAGCTCTTCGTTTGCCAACCAGGTGATTGCTCAGATTGAGCTCTTTGCCCATAAAGACTTCTACGAGAAGGGCAAGGTCTATGTGCTGCCTAAGCACCTCGATGAAAAGGTGGCCCGACTGCAGCTCAAAAAGCTGGGCGCTATGCTCACAGAACTTAGCCCCGAGCAGGCCCGTTACATTGGCGTACCCATGGAGGGGCCCTACAAGCCCGAGACCTACCGGTACTAATTGACAACTGAGTGGCAACGCTGCGGCAACGATGCCGCTAATTGCGTGGCCGTAGTCAAAGTCGGTTACCCCTACAGGTCAGGGCCTGCATGAGTTCCCACCCCGAGATCAGTCTCGAGTTTTTTCCTCCCAAAAGCGCGGCAGCCCAAGAGCAACTTGGCGTTGCCGCGCAGGCACTGTTGCGGCTGTCTCCGAGCTATGTCTCGGTAACCTACGGGGCAGGGGGATCGACCCGCGAGGGTACAAGAACCACCGTATCCCAGATGCAGCAGATCTTCTCTACGGTGGCGCCCCATGTCTCCTGTATTGGCGCCAGCAAAGATGACATGGAGGCGCTGCTTCTTGAGTATCAGGGCCGGGGTATTGCCAAGGTCGTAGCCCTGCGGGGCGACCTTCCGTCAGGCTATGGCCAGGGAGGGTCTTTCGGGCATGCCATAGACCTGGTGCGGTTCATAAGAGACTCCTTTGGCGAGGCCTTTCATGTGGAAGTGGCTGCCTATCCTGAGGGGCATCCGCAGGCGCGTTCTCTGCAGGAAGACCTCACCCGGTTTGTCGAGAAGGTGCGCGCAGGGGCCCATGGGGCGATTACCCAGTACTTCTTCAACACAGATGCCTACTTTCGGTTTGTCGATGATGTCTACGCCCAGGGCATAGAGATTCCGATCATTCCAGGCATCATGCCCATAACGAACTACAGCCAGCTCGCCCGGTTCTCTGATGCCTGCGGCGCAGAGATTCCGCGCTGGATTCGGTCTCGCCTGCAGGGCTATGGCGATGACATCGCCTCTATTAAGGCCTTTGGCCAGGAAGTGGTTACCGACCTGGTCGATCAGCTACTGACCGCAGGCGTGCCGGGTCTGCACTTCTACACCATGAACCGGTCCGAACAGGTGCTCGCCATTGCCCAGAACCTTGGGCTCGCTGACTTAAAACCAGCGCCAGCCGCGGTCGGTTAGGCAGGCATCGAGCCGCTGGTCGTGCGGCTCGGCAAACGGCTCGGCGATCTCTCCCCGGCCAAAACAAATCCCAATAAACCGCGGCTGTAAAACGCCTGTCGGCTCTGCTGCTCGCAGCCCGGCTATAGACCTGTCATAAAAACCTTTACCCGCCCCGAGGCGTTCCCCCGTGGGGCCTACCCCGACACAGGGAATAATCCAGGTATCGCAGGTCAATGGACTGCCTGTGGCGGGCACCGGCAGCCCCATCAGGTCGGATGCAAAGTCCGCCCCCCCGGTCCAATGCCGCATCTCTAGGGCCTGGCTGCTGCCCACAACCACCGGAAGGGCTAGCGAGAGTCCCGCCTGCTGCCATTCCTGCCAGAGGCTACGCAGATCGGGTTCGCCTCGCCATGGCAGGTATACCGCGATACACCGCCAGGATTCCTCCCTCGCCCGCTGCTGCAGCATTGCCGCAATCCGGCTGGTTGCCAGCGTCCTATCAAACTCTGGCATCTCCTGTCGATCCCTAATGAGGTTGCGTCGGAGCGTCGCCTTGCGGCTTGCTCCCACGTCTTGGTTGGAACAGGCCTGGGATGGCTGAGATACCGTGCTGGGCTCTAGGCTGGTCATAGGGGACTCCGTCAGGCTATCCTTGGCGTTATGGTGAAAGTCTACAGTCAGGCACAAGTGCCGCCTTCGCAGCAAAATTCGCAGGGTTCGGGAGACCAGGGGGATATGGACAAAATTAGCCCGAAAAATGGGCGGCATCGGGCGGTTGCAGCCATGTTCGGCTGGCTACTGGCGCTAACGCCCTTGGTTGCGGGGGTTGCCTGGGCAAAGCCTAAACCAGCACCCGCGCCGCACCCGATTCTGGCAGCAAAGCAGGCCTTTGAACGGCAGGATCTTCTGAGCCTAAGCCGCGCAAAGGCGCAGCTCTCGGGCGACCCGCTTGCGGTCTGGCCCCATTACTGGAACGCCCGTCTTCTCGTGGCCCAGCAGCCCTATGGTGCCTTGGCCAGGGTTACGGTTGCCGGTTTTGAACAGGAGTTTCCCAGTCATCCCCTGGTGCAGACCCTGAAAAACGACTGGCTACTGGCGGGCATTCGGGGCAAGAGCTGGCCCGACCTAGTGGTCTTGTTACGAGAGATTCCCGAACATGCCACAGAACCCGCCTCGGCCAAGTGTGCGCGTGCACGTCTGCAGCTAACCGAACTAGACCGGACAGCGCTTCAGGCAGTTTTGGTTGGTCGGGAGACCAACGAGGGATGCCTGGGGCTGCTTGAGGCCATGGCCGAGCAAAAGCTAATCGAACCGAGCGAGCTGATTCTGCGTGCCCGGTGGGCAAGCCTGGCAGGAGAACCGAAGGCAGCGGCCCGGATCTGGAAGACAGCTCAGTCTCAGGGCATAAGACAGCCAAACGGTGAGCAGCCGCTGTTAAACCTGCTTGCCCTTAGCCGCGCGAATATCACCCGTGCCGCGAGCGAGTTTGCCAATATCCAGCGCGCACTCAGCCAAGAACAGCAGGCCTTTGCCTCCCTTGCCATTGCGTCGCGACTCTGGCTGCGTACCGATCTACGTGCCTGGAGCTACCTGTCGGCCGGGCTACCCTCTGCAGACAGGCAGCCCCCCGACGTGCTGGAGGCTGCCGCTCGGCTTGCCTTGCGTCGCGCCGATGCGCAGACACTTGACCGGCTTATAACCGCTATGCCGCAGGCCCTGCAGGCCTCAGAAACCTGGGCCTACTGGCGGGGATGGCTCGCTGCGGAATCTGGCCAGAGCGACAAGGCCCGCCAGATATGGTCGGAAATTCCGCAGGGGTGGAGCTTTTATCGGCTGCTTGCCGCCGAGGCCCTTGGCCGCGCCTTTCTGCCCGAACAGCATCAGCCTCAGATCCGTGACCAGTTTTTCATTGAGGCAGTGACCCCAAATGTCGGTAGTAACCCGTTTCTGCATCGCAGTCTGGCCCTGTCCCGGCTTGGGCTGCGTTCCGAGGCGGTGGTGGAATGGAATGCGCTTACCCAGCAGCTCAATGACAATGGGCTTCTTGCGGCCAGTCGGCTGGCGCTAGAGGCAGGTCAGCCCGACCGGGCCATTGCCGCAGCAATTCGTACCCAGAACACGCATGACTTCAGCCTGCGTTATCCCAAACCCTTTAAAGAGCTCATCGCGGAAAGAGCCGAGGAAAGAGGCCTCAGCACTGGCTGGGTGATGGGACTCATTCGTCAGGAATCACGGTTCCTCACATCGGTCCAGTCCTCTGTGGGCGCCACAGGGCTCATGCAGCTCATGCCCCAGACCGCCCAGTCGGTAGCGCGGAGTCTTGGCATGGCCCGGGTAGATAAACGCGCCTTGTCTGAGCCCAGTATTAACGTGCGACTCGGTACCGCCTATCTTCGCGACATGAAGGAGCGGTTCGAGGGGTCTGCGGTCTTGGCGAGCGCCGCATACAATGCAGGGCCCTCCCGCAGTCAGCTCTGGCGGTCCTCTTTGGACCGTCCCATTTCTGGTGCGGCATTTGCGGAGTCGATTCCGTTTACCGAGACACGGGACTATGTTAAGCAGGTTCTGGCAAACACGGTAATGTATGAGGTCTTGCTAAGCCAACAGTCCGCTGCACAGGACCAGCCTACCCTGACCCAGTGGCTCTCCGAAATCCGCCCCCGCCCGACAGGCGCCTCAGGCGACACGCGGGTTAGTATGACCAAAGAACGTCGATGACCAGCCACGAATCCAACGCACCCATCATTGCCATACTCGGTGGCAGCGGATTTATTGGCCAGGCGCTCTGCGCCCATCTGGCCCGTGAAGCCCAAGGCACCGCTCGCACCCTGCGTGTGATTACGCGGTCTCGTGAAAAGGCCAAGGCCCTCTGGAGCCTTCCTGGTGTCGAGATCCTGCAGGCCAATGTGCAACAAGAGGCAGACCTAGCCGAGGCCCTGCATGGTGTTTCGGCGGTAGTCAACCTGGTGGGTGTGCTACAGAGTCGCAGCGGCAAACCCTGGGGGCCAGAGTTCGACGAATCGCATGTACGGCTGGCCTCGCGGCTTGCCCGGTGCATGACCCGACAGGGCGTGCGGCGGCTCATTCATGTCAGTGCCCTTGGGGCCTCAGACCAGGCTCCTTCCATGTATCTACGGTCTAAGGCGGCGGGAGAGGCCGCCCTTCGCGGAACGCTTAACCTCGACTTGACAATCCTGCGCCCCTCGGTGGTGTTTGGTCCCGGGGACCAGTTTTTGAACCTTTTTGCCAAGATGCAGGCCTTCCTTCCGGTGGTGCCACTGGCATCGGCGCATGCCAAGTTTCAGCCGATCTATGTGGGAGACCTGGTGCAGATTATTTCGCGCTGCCTGCAGGCCAGTGAGACGCGGGGCAAGGTCTATGAATGTGTCGGCCCCGAAGTGTTAAGCCTCTATGAAATCGTCCACTGGGCCGGGGTCTACAGCGGTCACCCGCGACTGATCTTTCCCTTGCCCGATGGGCTGGCATGGCTGCAGGCGTTAATCATGGAGCATCTTCCCGGAAGGCCTCTGCTGTCACGCGACAACCTGGCATCGGCCAGCATTCCCAACATTGGGCAGGGCCCAATGGCGCCCGAACTCGGGATCACCAATCCGGTGAGCCTGCATGCCATTGCCCCTGCCATGCTTGGCGGCCAGACGCCTCGCGGCAGGCTGATAGCCCGCCGCGCGCGTGCGCGTTGATCAGCCTACCGTCTCTTGCCCCAGCGCGGTCCGATGACCCAATTCTACAAAAGCTCCCCGAAAAAGTAAGTGTTTACTGTGTCGGTGGGGCGGTGCGTGATGCACTCATGGGCTTTGCAAGCGCCGATCGCGACTATCTGGTGGTCGGGGCTACGCCAGAGATCATGGCTGCGGCGGGGTTTCGCCCAGTCGGAGCCGACTTCCCTGTATTTCTGCACCCCCAGACACAGGCCGAGTACGCGCTGGCCCGTACCGAGCGAAAGTCCGCCCCTGGCTACAGGGGATTCGTCTTTCATGCCAGCCCCGAGGTCAGCCTCGAGCAGGACCTCGCCCGCCGCGATCTCACAATCAATGCCATGGCAGTCGACGCGGTCGGTCGCCTGCACGACCCCTTTCACGGCCAGTCAGACCTGACCGAAAAGATGCTTCGGCATGTCAGCCCCGCCTTCTGCGAAGACCCGGTGCGGCTTCTACGGCTTGCCCGGTTTCTGGCCCGCTGGCCGGACTTTCGGGTGGCGCCTCGGACCCTGGACCTGTGCCGGCAGATGGTGCAGCAGGGCGAGGTCAATGCCCTGGTTGCCGAGCGGGTCTGGCAGGAACTCTGGCAAGGACTTAAGGCGCCTGCACCCCAGGCGATGGTGGGCTTTCTGGCGGAGGTCAACAGCTATACGGCAGTCACCGGAGAGCCCCCCCTAACCCCGGCCGAGAAAGACCTGCTTGCGAAACTCAGGCAGGCGCAGCTGCCCACTGCCCTTATCGCCGCCTGGCTCTGGGGAAAGACCCGCTCGGGCAGCCTTGGTAGCCGGCTGGCTCTGCCCCGAGAGGTCAGCCAATGGGCCGGGCTTATCGACCGCAACTGCCCTCACCCTCCGCTGATGCTCGCCCTGTCCGAATGGCCCGAGGCCTTGGTGGGCTGGGCCGAGTCTGCCGACCTGTTTCGCCAGCCCGACCGACTTGGGCCGCTGCTCTTGTTTGGGCGGCTCACCGATCCGGCGGCGCAGACCGATGCCTGGAGAGCCCGCCAAGACCGCTGGGCTGGGCTTGCCCAAAAGCTGGTGGATCTATCCGTGGGGGATGTAGCCCAGGCGGCTTCGAGCGCGGGCGCGCCCATAGCCGAGGCTGTGCGGGCCCATCGCCGGGCATTCTTGGCCCAGCTTCTTAGTCTGGGCTAATGCCCCGACGGGCCGATAAGACCAGAAACGACTGGCCCATGGCGGCATCAGACAAAAGCGTCTGCAGCCCCGAGAGCGCCCGTAGCGCCTGGGGATCGGCCGGTGCCTGGCCCCTTGCCTCGGGCAGTGCGAAGTAACGCGCCTGAGCCTCTGCCAGAACCCCGTGGTCGAGCAGCCAGGCGGCCTGTGTCTGCAGCCTCAGGTCAAGCCCCTGCCCCTGCAAGACACTGGCGAGTTCGGTGAAGTTCACATGGGCGGTAATGTCCTGCTGGCCAGGCGCCGCAATAATCTGTGCCCAGTCATCGACACGGCGATGGCGGCGGTGCGCCGCCAGCGTGCCGCCTGATCGATCAGGATGGTCGAGCTCATACTGCTCGTAGCCATAGTCAATAATCAGAAGCTCGCCATAGGCCAGCGCGCCAGCCAAGCCCCTGGCCCATCCCTGCAGCCAAGGGCACCATTCGCCGCGATGTCCTGCTGCCCAGTCCAGTCCGGCTGCCTGCTGGGCAGCCTTGCGTCGAAGCACCGCCTCCCGCAAGGGGCCCGTTGCGGGCCAGCGCATCCACTCTAGACCTGAGGGTGCGCGCCCCCGACCTGCCGCCTCTGAACCGATGTCTTCCAACGTCAATCCAAGGCCCCATTCCCAGACTCCGGTATCGCAGTCAGACCATTCAAAGACCTTTACCGGAAGCGCATCTGCCACCTCATTGGCCAGTATCAGTCCACGGATCGGCGGGGTGCTGGCATCAAGCCGGTCGAGCCAGACAAAACGGCCAGGCAGGCCATTGGGCAGAAGAGCAATACGCGCTCGCTGCATCTGCTGCATCGCGGGACTGGGCTCGAGAATCTCATAACGGTCTGGCAGGCTGTGCTGCCTGTCTAGTTCCAGCATCAGGTCTGCCGCAAGGTCTCCATTACCTGCCCCGAGCTCCCGAATCACCAGAGACTGCGGGTCGGGGGTCTGGCGCACGATGCCCATAAATGCCTGCGCCAACGCTCCTGCAAACCACGGGCCCAGCCCAGAGGCGGTAACAAAATCGCCCTTGGCACCAAAGGGGCCTGCCGGACCCGCACCGGAGGCGGCATAGTAGCCCTCCCGCGGGTGATAAAGCGCCCAGTGCATAAACCGGTCAAAGGGTACTGGTATTGGACGGCGACCAGCGAGGCCAGCGCCCTCCAAAGCCAGGCTCGCTGTGGCCTCAGCGGCCAGGGCCTCTAAAATGGTCGTAGGGGCGTGCAGGGCATGGGAAGGCGGGGGCAGGGCCCCTTCGAACCCATCGGGTGCAGTCGCGTCTGGCATGCTCGCAGGGTATCAAAGGTAGACTTGCGCCATGCCCCATGAATCTGACCCCGGCCGGTCGGCCGCAGGCCGGGCCAGCCCGAAACCAACCAGGCCCGGCAGCGCGCTCATCACAGGCGCCGCAAGGCGGCTTGGGCGGGCAATCGCCTGGGCACTTGCCCAGGACGGCTGGCCAGTGGCGATTCACTACCGAAGCTCAGGCAGCGAGGCCCAGGACCTCAAGGCCCAGATTATTGCCTCGGGAGGCCGGGCCTGTACGTTTCAGGCAGATCTTTCTTCCGCCCTAACGGCAGATACCATCGATGGCTGGTTTGACCAGGTGGCCCAGGCGATCGGACCGGTATCGCTTCTGGTGAATAATGCCTCGGTCTTTGACTTCGACCTTGCCCAGTCATGCTCGACACAAAGCCTGTTAGACCATTACCAGGCCAATCTGGTCGCCCCCGTGCTGCTTACCCAGGCCCTCTACCGCCATGTACAACGACATGCACCGCCAGACAGGCCTGCACTGCCCGCAGGAGTCGCAATCAATCTCTTAGACCAGAAGCTGGCAAACCCAAACCCGGATTTTTTTAGCTATACGCTATCGAAGGCCGCCCTGGCCCAGGCTACCGAACTCATGGCACGCAGCCTGGGGCCCTGGCTGCGGGTACTCGGAATATCGCCGGGCTTTACCCTGATCGCCGAGGGGCAGTCAAAAGAAGGATTTGTACAGGCCCATCAGGTTTCGCCCTTGGGCGCATCCAGCCAGCCAGAAGAAATCGCCGACGCGGTCTGCTGGCTTGCCACGGCCCGCGCCATAACAGGAACCACACTGCTGGTCGATGGCGGTCAGCATCTGATTCCCAGTGGCCGAGACCTGCAGTTTGCGCAGCCCTAAATCAAAGACAATTTTCGAGACAATCTCCGAGACAATCGTTTCTTCTACCATGCCGGCTCACCCCTGTTCTTACCATCGCCCTGCCCGCCCCCGACCATGACCGTGCTTTTTGATCCTCGCCTTGCTGACTGTCGGCGTCTGTTTCTCTCGGGCTACGAGATTCAAGCCTCAATTGGCTTTCATAACCATGAAGTCGCGCGCCGCCAACGGGTCATAGTGGACGTAGACCTTTTCCTGCCCTTATCGGTCAGCCAGTCGGCCAGAGACAGCATTCGCGATGTCATCGACTATGACTTTATGCGCACGGGTATTCAGGGGCTGCTGGCCGCGCGCCACTTCAACCTGCAAGAGACCCTTGTCGATGCCATTGCCGACTATTGCCTGTCCCACTGCCCGGCCAAGGCCGTGCGCGTGCAGACCCAGAAGCCCGATGTCTATGAAGACTGCGCAAGCCACGGCGTAGAGGTGCTGGTCTGGCGTGCGGCCCGGCACGGGCAATCGCAACAAACGGTAGCCAATACCCCATGACCAGCGCCTCCTCCGCCCCTGCCGAAGCCTGGCAGCCGATTTCCCTGGCAGCCCGCGGGCCCAAGAGCCTGCGTAATGAAACGGAGATAAATAAGCTCTCCAAACGGCTCTACCGCCTTGTGGGGCAGGCAGTCGCCGACTTTGACATGATCGCGCCGCACGACCGGATCATGGTCTGCATGTCTGGCGGGAAAGACAGCTATGGGATGCTCGATATTCTCGAGGGGCTTCGGCAGCGGGCGCCTGTGCCTTTTAGCCTGATTGCCGTCAATCTCGACCAAGGCCATCCGGGCTTTCCCACCGATGTGCTTCCGAATTACCTGTCTGGCCGCGGGTTTGCCTTTCACATCGAAAAGCAGGACACCCACAGCATTGTCAAGCGCGTGATTCCCGAGGGGCAGACGACCTGCTCGCTGTGCTCACGGCTGCGGCGGGGCATTCTCTATCGGCTTGCCACCGAACTGAAGGCCACCAAGATCGCCCTGGGGCATCACCGCGATGACATTCTGCAGACCTTTTTTCTGAACATGTTCTACGGCGGCAGCCTGAAGGCAATGCCCCCGAAGCTGCGGTCTGACGACGGCCAGCATATGGTGATCCGGCCACTGGCCTATGTCGAGGAAGACGACCTTGAGGCCTGGTCACTGCACCAAGGCTTTCCCATCATTCCCTGCGACCTCTGCGGCTCGCAGGAAAACCTGCAGCGGCAGCAGGTAAAGGCGCTGCTCAAAGACTGGGAGAAGAGGCACCCGGGGCGGGTCGACTCTATGTTCAAGGCGCTGAGTAATGTCAAGCCTTCTCATCTGCTGGACCGTGACCTTTTTTCGTTTGAAAACCTCAGGCCAGACCCCGCGTCACCATGAACTCCCTTTTGCGCATGGTCACCATTGGCTGGGTCATTCTGAAATATGGCCTTGACCAGCTTGCCGTGGATGGCGCCCGCCGTGGGCTTAACTCTCGCAGCCTGGGGCTTCTGCTGCAGGTATTGCGGCTCGGGCGGCGGTTTACCGAGCCCCGCGGCACGCGCATTCGGAAAGCCTTGGAGAGCCTTGGTCCAATCTTTGTAAAGTTTGGCCAGGTCTTATCGACGCGACGCGACCTGCTGGCCGAAGACATCGCCGATGCTCTTGCCCTGCTGCAAGACCAGGTTCCGCCCTTTGACTCCCGGCTGGCAGTCGCAACGATTGAAAAGTCGCTTGGCCAGCCTCTGCATCAGATATTCGCAGAGTTCGAAACGCAGCCTGTGGCAAGTGCATCCATCGCACAGGTGCACTTTGCCCGGCTGCATGATGGCAGAGAAGTGGCCGTAAAGGTGCTGCGCCCAGGCATGGCCCGAATTATTGATAAAGACCTAGCCCTGCTTCGGCTTTTTGCGCAGGTTGTCGAACGGTTCTCCGCCGATGGCAAGCGGCTCAAGCCGAGAGAGGTGGTGGCAGAGTTTGACAACTATCTGCACGACGAACTCGACCTGGTGCGAGAGGCTGCCAACGCTACGCAGCTGCGTCGCAACTTTGCGGACTCGGTGCTGCTGCAGATACCGGAAATGATCTGGGACTTCTGTCGCACGGATGTGCTCGTGATGGAACGGGTCTATGGCATTCAGATCAACCGGATGCAAAAGCTGCGCGAGGCGGGCGTGGACTTAAAGCAGCTCTCCCGCGACGGGGTTGAAATCTTCTTCACACAGGTCTTTCGCGACGGCTACTTTCACGCCGATATGCATCCTGGCAATATCCTGGTGTCCGATCGCGGTCCTCGGTTCGGCCGCTACATCGCTCTAGACTTCGGCATTGTCGGCACACTATCGGAGTACGACAAAAACTATCTGGCGCAGAATTTTCTGGCCTTCTTTCGGCGCGACTATCGACGGGTAGCAGAGCTGCATATCGAGTCGGGCTGGGCGCCTGCCAATACCCGTGTAGACGCCCTAGAGGCAGCAGTGCGCGGTGTCTGCGAGCCCTTTTTCGACCGCCCTTTAAAAGAGATCTCACTGGGCCAGGTGCTTCTGCGACTCTTTCAGGCCTCACGCCGGTTTCATGTGGAGATTCAGCCGCAGCTGGTGCTGCTGCAAAAGACGCTGCTCAATATCGAAGGCCTGGGCAGGCAGCTCGATCCTGACCTCGACCTCTGGGTCACCGCCAAGCCCTTTCTTGAGAAATGGATGCAGGAACAGGTGGGCTTTGCCGCATTAAAGCGGCAGACCCTGCGGGAAGCCGAGCGGTGGTCGGTGATGCTGCCGCAGCTACCCCGCCTGGCCCATACCGCCCTTACCCGCATAGCCCACCCTGAGCCCGATGCCGTAGCCCGAACGCTGGCGGCACTGGCGCGCGAACAAAGAGCCACCCGTCGGTGGGTGCTGCTGCTGTCTTTTTTGGTACTGCTGTTGCTTTTAAACATGGCAGCCCTGATTGTCAAGCTATGGGGTATCGAGCTTCCAAATGAATAACGCCATCGGCATAAACGTGATTGTGCTGGCCGCAGGCAAGGGCAGCCGCATGAAAAGCAGCCTGCCCAAGGTGCTGCATCCCATAGGCGGAATTCCGATGGCCGGTCATGTCATTCGCACGGCACAGGCCTGTGGTGCGCACCGTATTGTGGTGGTGGTGGGACATGGCGCGGAACAGGTTTTGGCCAGCCTGTCGCGGTTTGAGACCACCGACTGTCCTCTTGCCTTTGCGGTGCAAGACCCGCCCCAGGGCACAGGCCATGCGGTGTCTACCGCAATGCCCGAGCTCCCGCCCGAAGGCCTGTGCATGGTGCTCTACGGGGATGTGCCCTTGCTGCGGCCCGAAACGCTCGCAGACCTGATTGCCGTTGCCCATGCCCATAAGGGCATCGCCCTGCTTACCGCAGAGCTTAGCGATCCCTCTGGCTACGGCCGTATTGTCCGCGATGCCCGCGGCCATATTCTGCGAAGCGTGGAGCACAAAGATGCCGATGCCCAGACGCGCGCCATTCGCGAAATCAATTCCGGTATTCTCATCGCACCCACCGAATGCCTACGCCGATGGGTGACACAGCTAGGCAATAACAATGCCCAGGGCGAGTACTACCTCACCGACGTGCTAGCTATGGCCGTTGCCGAAGGGTTCACTATCGGTAGCCTCGTCTGCCCCGACCCCATCGAGATTGAGGGCGTCAATAGCCAGGCGCAGCGTGCCGCGCTTGAACGGGTATACCAACGCCGACAGGCCGAGCGGCTGCTGCATGCAGGCGTACAGCTTGCCGACCCAGACCGGTTTGACTGTCGCGGCAGTCTGCGCTGCGGCCAAGACGTTTTCATTGACGTTGGCTGTGTCTTTGAAGGCACGGTAAGCCTGGGCGATGGCACTCGAATAGGGCCCCATTGTCTGCTGAAAAATGTAGCGGTAGGTTCGGCGGTGCAGATCCACGCCATGAGCCTGCTAGAAGACTGCCAGGTCGGTGACTCGGCTGTGGTCGGCCCGTTCGCCCGTATTCGACCCGGTACTGTCTTGGCCGAGCACAGCCATGTGGGCAACTTCACTGAGGTCAAGAATAGCCGCCTCGGCCCCCATTCCAAGGCCAATCATCTCTCGTATCTCGGCGATGCCACCATTGGTGCCCACGTGAACATCGGGGCCGGTACCATCACCTGTAACTACGACGGCGCTGCAAAGCATAAAACCGTCATCGAAGACCATGTCTTTATCGGCTCAGACACCCAGCTGGTCGCTCCGGTAACGGTAGGCGCTGGGGCTACGGTAGGGGCAGGAACCACGGTCACCAGAGATGTTCCTCCACAGTCTTTGGCGCTATCGCGGGTACGCCAGGCAGATATCGCCAATTACCCGCGCCCCCAGAAACCGGAGAAATAGCCCCTATGTGCGGCATTGTGGCAGCAGTCCATTCCCAAAACATTGTGGGCTTTCTCATTGAAGGGCTGCGCCAACTGGAATACCGGGGCTACGACTCAGCCGGCCTGGCTGTACTCGATGCAGCCCAAGGCATTCGTCGTCTGCGGGCTGTGGGGCGCGTGCAAGAGCTCGCCCAGGCGGCCGCGGGCATGGCTGCCGATGTTGGCATCGCCCATACCCGTTGGGCCACCCATGGCGCTGTTACACAAGACAATGCCCATCCCCATCTGTCAGAAGGGCAGGGCCTGTCCGTCTGCCTCGTGCACAACGGCATTATCGAGAACCATGAGGCCCTGCGCCAGACACTGCTCGCCCAGGGGTACCGCTTTGCCTCGCAGACCGATACCGAGGTGATGGCCCATCTGCTGCACCAGGTGCGCCGTCAGTCACAATCGCTTACCGAGGCGCTCTGCCGGGTACGCCAGCAGCTGCGCGGTGCCTATGCGATTGCCGCCATCAGCAGCCAAGACCCAGAGACAATCGTTGCCACCCGGCTGGGGGCTCCGCTGATTCTGGGTGTCGGCAGTTCTCCGCAAGAGGCCTATCTCGCCTCTGATGCCTCGGCCCTGCTGCAGGTCACGCGTGACATGGTCTATCTTGAAGACGGCGACCTCGTTACCCTGCATCGGGCCAGTGGCCAAGATCGTGTCGACCGGCAGATCCTTGACCTGCACGACCGCCCGATTGAGCGGCCAGTCATCCGCTCCAGCCTCTCGGCAGACGATGTGGCCCTGGGGCCTTATGCCCACTTCATGCACAAAGAGATCCACGAGCAGCCTGGCGCGGTTGCCGCCACGCTCGAGATGGTTACCGGGGCGGGTAGCATCTCGGCGGAGCTCTTTGGCAGCCAGGCGCCCGCAGTCTTCGCCCAGACCCGGCAGGTTCTCATACTGGCCTGTGGCACAAGTTTTCATGCGGGGCTTGTGGCGCGCTACTGGCTTGAGGCCATTACGGGCCTACCCTGTACGGTAGAAATTGCTAGCGAGTATCGCTACCGCACCAGTGTCTGGCAGCCGCAGACACTCGTCGTGGCGATCTCACAGTCCGGTGAGACGGCCGATACCCTCGCGGCCCTTGACCACGCGAAGCGACTTGGGGCCGAGTACACGCTGTCGATCTGTAACGTGCCCGAGTCATCGCTGATTCGCGCCGCAGGCCTGCGGTTTCTAACGCGGGCAGGTCCCGAAATTGGGGTTGCCTCAACCAAGGCCTTCACCACGCAGCTTGCGGCCTTGTTTCTGCTCGCAATCACGCTCGCTAAGACCCATCACAGGCTCTCGGCCGCGCAGGAAGCGCAACATGTCGCGCAGCTGCGACACCTGCCCGCAGCGCTTTCTGCCATGCTTGCCGCAGAGCCCGCCTTTGAAGACTGGGCGCGCCAGTTTGTTGACAAAGACCATGCGCTTTTTCTCGGACGTGGTATTCACTACCCGATTGCCTTGGAGGGTGCCTTAAAGCTCAAGGAGATCAGCTACATTCATGCCGAAGCCTATGCCGCAGGCGAGCTCAAGCACGGGCCCTTGGCCTTGGTCGATGCCAACATGCCAGTAGTGGCCGTGGCCCCCAACGACCAGCTGCTAGAAAAACTAAAGAGCAACTTAGAAGAAGTACGCGCCCGAGGCGGCGCCCTTTATGTGATTGCAGACCAGGGGGCAGGCCTCACCGCCTCCGAAGGGGTTCAGGTGATTAGCCTCGGCGACCATGCGGGCCTGTTGTCCCCCATACTGCATGTAGTCCCGCTACAGCTACTGGCCTATCATGTGGCGCTTGCCCGAGGCCATGATGTCGATAAGCCGCGCAACCTGGCCAAGAGCGTGACGGTGGAGTAACGCTAGTCACCGATAGTCCACGACCAAGGGGGCATGGTCTGAGAAAGACTGCGCTTTGTAGACAAACGCTGCCTGCGCCCGCGCAGCGATGCCGGGGGTTGCCACCTGGTAGTCGATACGCCATCCCACATTGTTGGCCCGGGCCTGGCCACGGTTGGACCACCAGGTGTAGGCCTGCGCCTCCTCAATGGGGTGCAGCTGGCGATAGACATCCACCCAGCCGAGTTCGGTAAAGACCTGGGTCATCCAGGCCCGCTCCTCGGGAAGAAATCCTGAGTTCTTCTGGTTGCCCTTCCAGTTCTTGAGGTCGCGCTCGGTATGAGCGATATTCCAGTCGCCACAGACCACGAACTGCCTGCCGGTCGCGCGAGACTCCTCGTGCCAGGCGGCAAGTACCGGCAAAAAGGCGCTGAGAAACCGGAACTTAGAGGCCTGCCGGGCCTCTGACGCAGACCCGGACGGGGCATAGAGGCTTATGACGGACACCGCGGGTATTCCAGCAAGTGGCGAATCAAAATCGGCACGCAGGACACGGCCCTCCTGGTCAAACTCGGGCACGCCAATGCCCGCCTGTGTCGCCAAGGGCGCCGTTCGCGAATACAGGCCCACCCCACTGTAACCTTTCTGCACCGCGCAGTGCACCACCGACCCAAGGGTCTGGCCCGACGAGTCGCCAATGGTACGAACCGCATCAGGGAGGTCTTCTGGCTGGGCCTTGAGCTCCTGGATGCAGACAAAGTCTGCCTGAGCCGAAGAAATCCAGTCGAGCGCCCCTTTACGGGCGGCAGACCTCAGGCCGTTGGCATTAAGGCTAATGACACGCATGGGTGTATTCTTTCACGAATGTCCGCGAGTCCACAGACCCCTCTGTCTGGCAGCATCGTCAGCCAGGCCTCCGACTACGAGGCCGCATTTCTTCAGTTTGCAGTCGATGCGGGCGTACTGCGCTTTGGCAGCTTTACCACCAAGGCGGGCCGTCAGTCCCCTTATTTTTTTAATGCCGGGCTTTTTTATAGCGGAGGCCTCTTAGGCAGGCTCGCCGGGTTCTATGCCCAGGCGTTTCTGGCGGCTGAAGCCAGCCGCATCTGGGCCGCCGATGGCCTCTATGGCCCCGCCTACAAGGGTATTCCTCTGGTATCTGCAACCGCTGTCTCCTTGTTCCAGCAAGGCCGGGACATTCGGTTTTCATTTAACCGCAAAGAGGCCAAAGACCACGGAGAAGGCGGCACGATTGTTGGTGCCCCCCTAGCGGGGAGAATCGTGATTATCGATGACGTGATCTCTGCCGGCACCTCGGTGCGAGAGTCTGTCGAGGCGATACGCGCGCAGGGTGCCACCCCTGTGGGGGTACTGATTGCCTTGGATCGCATGGAACGGGGGGGCACGGCGGAGCATCCCAGCCCGACTTCTGCGGTGCAAGAGGTCTGGGCGCAGTTCGGCATTCCGGTGCAGGCCATTGCCAGCCTAAACGGGCTGCTGTCTTTTCTGCGGGCCTCAGATGACCCCGGGCTTACCCAGTACCGAGAGGCGGTGCAAGACTATCGTATGCGCTGGGGCGTAATCGAATAGCACTGAGAACCCCTACTGCTGAACTGCCAGGGCCATCTCACGCTCGCGCCTGCGGGTCGCCCGGGCAACCCATACCGCGTAACTTATCACCACGATTGTCACGGTAAGAATCAAAAGAGACGCGGCGGCATAGATGGTTGGGTTAATTCCACGTCTGGCATAGCCATAGATAACCTGCGGAAGGGTGCTCACGCCCGGCCCAGAGAGAAATTCCGCGATCACCACGTCATCGAAGGAGAGCGTAAACGACAGCAAGAAGGCAGCGAGAATGGCCTGAAAGATATTCGGCAACGTAACCAGAAAAAACACCTGATGCGGTCTTGCGCCGAGGTCCATCGCGGCCTCTTCAATACTGCGGTCCATTTCGAGCAGACGACTCTGAACCACCACCATGGCATAGGCCATCCCCAACAGAGTGTGGCCAAAAATAATCGTGAGCATTCCGCGTTCGGGCCAGCCAAAAAGATTCTGGGCTCCCACCATGAGAAGCAACAGAGACAGGCCAATAACCACCTCTGGCATCACCAGAGGCGCATTAACCATGCCGGAGAAGATCGTTCTTCCCAAAAACCTGCGATAGCGCACTAGCACAAAAGCCGCCAGCGTACCCAAGGTAGCCGACAACAATCCCGTTACCGTGGCGACCTGCAGAGACAGCCAAAAGCCTTCGACAATTTTTGTATCCCGAAAGAGCGCCTCATACCAGCGCAGCGAGAACCCGGTGAAGTTGGCATCCTGTCGCGTGCTGTTGAAGCTAAACACGATCATGAACAAGAGCGGCAGATACAGAAAAAGATAGACCTTAAACATCCAGACGGTCTTCAGATGCCGGGTGAGAAAACCCTTCATGGGCTGCCCGCCTCACTGCGATTGCCGCTATAGCGGTAGTAGATCGCCAATGGCACCACGATCAGCAGGATCATGACAACGGCCAGCGCCGATGCCCGTGGCCAGTTATTGCCCGTAAACATCTCATCCCAGACAACCCGGCCGATCATAATATTTTCGGGCCCGCCAAGAAGCGAGGGAATCACAAACTCGCCTACCGAAGGAATAAAGACGAGCATGAACCCAGCAATGATTCCCGCCTTAGAAAGGGGCACGGTGATTAGCCAGAAGGCCTTCCAGGGGGTAGCGCCTAGGTCATAGGCGGCCTCAAGCAGTCGAAAGTCCATCTTTACCAGGTTTGCGTAAAGCGGCAAGACCATGAAGGGCAGATAGACATAGGTCATGCCGATAAGCATGGATATATCTGTGTAAAGCAGATGCACGGGCTGGCTGCTTAAGCCCAGGCCCATGATCACCTGATTAATCACACCATAGTCTCCGAGGATTCCTTTCCAGGCATATACGCGCAAGAGAAAGGATGTCCAGAAGGGCAGCATCACCAGAAGCAATAGGGCAGGGCGTATGCTCGGAGCTGAGCGGGCGATAAAGTACGCAAACGGATAGCCAATTACTAGGCACAGGACTGCCGTGCAGAGGGCATACCAGATTGACCGCAGATAGGCTTCGATATAAATAGTCTTAAGCCACAGGCCCTCAGCACTCTGAAAAATACTCAGATAGTTTTCATATTTGAGCTGCAAGACCCCGGTTGCGGGATCCCATAAGGGCTTGAACGGATGAACGCTCTCGCCCATATCTACAAAGCTGATGTAGAGCAGAATCAAAAAAGGCAGAAAGAAAAAAACGAACAGCCAGAAGGACGGGATACCGATTACCAGCCTTCTGCCCGAAATAGATGAAAGCCCTGCCATATGGCTACCCTGAGGCTTTAGTCGCGCAAGACGACAGCATCGGTGTCTTCCCACCAGAAAAACACGTCATCTTCCCAGGAGATATTGGGCATAGCATGGCGTGACCCATTGGGCTCGTTGATCTTGATCTTAATGCCCTGCGGCGTGACTACGATATAGCTGTTGTACGCGCCAAAGTAGCCAATTTCTTTTACCCGACCCGCAAAAAGGTTGCGGTCTATGTCTGCCGGGCGTTGCCTGCCGATACTAATTTTTTCTGGCCGCACGGCAAGGGCAACCGGCATTGCAAGAGACCCACTGACCCCATAGCCCACCTGTACCTCGCCAAGTGCCGTAGTGACGGCGCAGCGGTCTGCGGCATCCAGGCTGAGCTGGCCTTCTAAGAGGTTTACATTACCGATGAAATCCGCCACGAATCGGTTACTGGGGTATTCGTAGATTTCCTGTGGGGTGCCCACCTGCAGCACCCGGCCCTTGCTCATTACCGCGATGCGGTTGGCCATGGTCATGGCCTCCTCCTGGTCATGGGTAACCATGACACAGGTGACGCCAACATTTTCAATGATATTCACAAGCTCAAACTGGGTCTGTTCGCGAAGCTTTTTATCCAGTGCGCCCAAGGGCTCATCGAGCAGCAAGAGCCTTGGCCGCTTCGCCAGACTACGGGCGAGGGCGACACGCTGCTGCTGGCCACCGGACAACTGGTGGGGCTTGCGCTTTGCAAAGGCAGACAGCTGCACCAGGGCAAGCATTTCATCGGTACGCTTCCGAATCTCGTCCTTGGGCAGACCCTCGCGCATAAGCCCAAAGGCCACATTGTCCCAGGTACTGAGGTGCGGAAAGAGCGCATAGCTCTGAAACATCATATTCACCGGACGTTCGTAAGGCGGCAGGCTCGTTACGTCTTGCCCCCCTAGGAATATGCGGCCTGATGACGGGGCCTCAAAACCTGCCAGCATGCGCAAGAGGGTGGACTTTCCACAGCCCGAGCTTCCTAGTAATGCAAAAATCTCTCCCTTGCCAATCGACAGAGAGACATCATCGACAGCAACAACGTCCGCAAAACGCTTCACCAGGTTTTCGGCAACAAGGTAGCCCTCTTGCCCGTTTGTCTCAGCCATGAATCTAGCAAACCCTCTATAAACGCAAAGGGCTGTTTATACCGCGGTACAAACAGCCCCTGGGGGACATCGCCTCAAGCGTACCGAAATCACCGGCCCTTTTTCAGTGTGTTGTAGGCGCTTGCCATAGCCTCACGCGCCTCATTGGTAAAGCTGCCGGGAGGAATCATTTTCGCCATGTAGTTCGCCTCTACAAAGATAGTCTTGTTATTGGCGATATCGGGATCTACCAGGCCCATGGCCGCCTTGTTTCCGGTCGGATAGCCGACCTCGTTTGCCATTGCTGCGGCATTTTCTGGCCGAAGGAAGAAGTTGATAAAGGCCATGGCGTTGTTCGGATGCTTGGCATCCTTGGTTACCGCCATGTTGTCAAAAAAGACAAGGGCCCCCGCACTGGGCAACAAGGCCTCGATGACATCCGTGCCACCATTTTCTTTCACGCGGGCTGCCGCCTGGTTGATGTCTCCTGACCATCCGATTACCGCACAGGCCTTTCCGCCGGCGATGTCATCGATCATGGTGGAACTAAACATGCGCACGTCCTTGCGCACCTTTAGCATCATCTCGACTGCCGCCCGATAGTCTGCCGGGTCGTTGGAATAGGCGTCCTTGCCAATATAGTGAAGGGCGACAGGCAGAATTTCGCTCGGTGAGTCGAGATAGGCAATCCCGCAAGACCGCAGTCGGCTGGTGTACTCGGGCTTGAACACCAGATCCCAGGCGTTCTCGGGCATGGGCATGCCGGCCAAGGCCTTCTCAACCTTGGTCTTATTGATTCCCACGGTTGTAAAGCCCCATCCCCACGGGACAAGGTGGGCGTTATTCGGGTCTACCCTGTTTAGTGTGGACATGACGGCAGGGTCAAGATTGGCAAGATTGGAGATCTGGTCTTTTTTGAGCGGCTGGAAGAAGCCCGCGTCTATCTGCATCTTGGCAAAGACTGCCCCGGGAACAACGATGTCATAGCCGCTATTGCCTGCCACGAGCTTGGCATGCAAGGCCTCATTGGTCTCAAAGGTGTCGTAATTCACCTTAATGCCAAATTCTTTTTCGAAGGCGGCAATCATGCCCTCGGGGACATAGTCTGGCCAGTTGTAGATATTCAAAACCTTGGCATCGTCGAGAACGATGCTCGGCCCGGCAGGCGCCGAGACCGCAGCCTCCTCTTTCTTGCCACAGGCGACCAACATGAAGGCAGACATCGCGGCGACTAACAGGGTGTTTCTCATGAGCCCACTCCAAATAAAGTTTGCGATCAACCCAAATTAAAGGGTCACCGGCCAGAACAAGCGCCAGCGACAACATAGATTTCAGCTTGCGTTACTTAGAATTCGCCTGCCCTCGGGAAGTTCCACTGGGCAAGAGAACAAAAGAGATGGTGCCCCGTGACGGACTCGAACCGCCGACCCCCTGATTACAAATCAGGTGCACTACCAACTGTGCTAACGAGGCAACGCCGAAATTCTACAGGAGCAGGCTACTTAACCCGCCGAAGGGAGGGGCGAGACGCACCACCTTGGGGACTGGAGGGCTGTGGCGGGGGATCTGGCCGGTCGTCCTCAGGAGGCTCCTGCGCTAAGGCGCCCGCCGGCGCGAGCCCTACCGAAGGACGCCGGGTGGTCTTGCCCCGGCTGGCCCCTTTCTTTGGGGGGCGCTTGGCCCCAACCAGGTTAAGGGTGGTTGGATCCTCGGTGGTCTGAACCTCGGCCAAGGGCTTGGGAACATCAAAGGCCATGCCATGCCCAGTCTCTTTGGCGTAGATGGCCACGATCTGGGATATCGGCACCCAGATGTCTTCTGCCTGCCCAGAGAATCGCGCGGTAAAGCTCACCTCGGTGTTGGTCAGTTGCAGGCGGTGGGTTGCCAGAGGGCTCACGTTGAGCACGATTTCACCATTGCGCACATGGGCCACGGGCACTCTCGTCTGATCGTTGACCGACACGGCAATATAGGGAGTAAACCCGTTGTCTGAGCACCACTCGTAGATGGCCCGCACGAGATAGGGCTTGGTGGAGCTCACTTCGGGAGGGGGCTCAATCGTTGGCATAAGGCCCCTAGCGCCGCATCACCTTTTCAGAAGGGGTAAGGGCATCGAAGAAGGCGGGCCGAGAGAAGATACGCTCTGCGTACTTAAGCACCGGCGCAGCCACCTTGGGCAGCTCAATGCCGTAATGCTCAAGCCGCCATAAAAGGGGTACCAGAGCCACATCAATCATGGAGAACTCCTCTCCAAACATGTGCTTGGACTTCGCCACCACAGGGGCAAGCTGCGAAAGGCTGTCGCGAACCGCAGCCCGCGCCTTTTCGATTTTCTTGGCATCCTGCTTTTCAAGTGTCTCCACATGCACAAAAAGCTCGCGCTCGAAGTTCAAAAGCATGAGGCGGGCACGAGCCCTTTGCACGGGGTCTGCTGGCATAAGCTGCGGGTGCGGGAACCGTTCATCAATATACTCATTGATGATATTCGACTCATAGAGAATCAGGTCGCGTTCAACCAGTACCGGTACCTGGCCATAGGGATTCATAATCGAAATGTCTTCGGGCTTGTTAAAAAGATCCACATCCCGAACCCGTGCCATATCGGAATCCATGAGGCCCTTTTCGAAGAGCACAAACCGGCACCTCTGGCTAAAGGGGCAGGTGGTACCGGAATACAAAACCATCATGGCGTAAGACTCCTGTTGCAAGAAAAAGAGAGGGTATGGCCGACAGCCGGCCCAGTCCCATAAGGACGCATCAGTGCATCTGCCTTGTCAGAGATCACGACGAGACAGACGCTGCAGCACCCTTCTAGCGAATATCCTTCCAGAAGACGGCGTTCAGGCGCCATGCAAAGACAAAGAAGAGGGCCAGAAAGAGCAATACCCAGACGCCTACCTGCTTTCGGGTCTGGGCCACAGGTTCGGCTGCCCAGGCCATAAACGCGGTTAAGTCAGCAACGAGGTTGTCGTACTCGGCTGCCGAAACCTTGCCAGGCGAAACAGGAACAAAACGGTCAAAGACCTGCTGCTCCTGCCCGCCCACAGCCACCGTTTTATACTCGGCACGATTTTGGCCCTGCAGCTCCCAGAGAACATGGGGCATACCGACAGCGGGATAGACCAGATTGTTCCAGCCCGTGGGGCGACTGGGGTCTACATAATAGGTACGCATGTAGGTGTAGATCCAGTCAGCACCACTGCCCGCCCGAGACGAACGGGACCGGGCGGTAAGAGATAGGTCGGGCGGCGCCTTCCCAAACCAGGCTGCAGACTCTTTTAAGGGCATGGTTGTCTTAATGAGATCGCCCACCTTCGCGTCAGTGAGAATGAGGTTTTGTTTAATCTGGTCTTCCGTAAGGCCCAGGTCACGCAGACGGTTATAACGCACCTGGGACAGGCCGTGACACCCCAGGCAATAGTTCATGAACAGCTTAGCGCCGTTCTGAAGGGCCGCCTTATCGGTAAGCTTCGCCGTCGGAAACGTATCCAAAGGAGCGCTCGGGCCCGCCGCCACCGCGGGCATTGCTGTGATCGAGGCAAAAGACAGAGCAAACAGGATGGCTGGCACGAGGCGAAGGTTCAGGGGCCAACGGAGACGAGAGAGGGTCATAGCAGTTGCTCGTAATGGGTCTAAATAAAAGCGGACACGGTCTGAAACACAAAACATTCCGGCGAATTAGGCTAGGGGCCGATAGGTCTGGGTCTAGTGGGTCTAATGCGGCTGGAATGTCACACGCTCGGGTACGGGCTTAAACTCGCCCCACTGGGACCACCAGGGCATCAGGGCGAAAAAGCCAAAGTAAAAGATCGTGCCCAGTTGGGAGACCACCTGTCCCACAGGGAAGGGGGGCAGCACACCCAGATAACCCAGCACAAAGAAGTTCACCACAAACACGCCATAGAGCCATTTCTGCCAGGTGGGCCGATACCGAATCGACTTCACCGGCGAGCGGTCGAGCCAGGGCAGAAAGAACATGATGATCACCGCGCCGCCCATGACCACCACGCCCCAGAACTTGGCATCAAAGACCCTAAAAATGATGGCCAGGCCCAGCATGGCCACCAGGCCGATAATCTTGAGCAGTCCACCGCCCTGCATGCGCAAGAAGCCGTAAGCACCCAGACCGGCTGCGGCAACAAAGACCCAGGTAAAGACATCAGTTACTGCACGCAGCATGGAGTAATACGGCGTGAAGTACCAGACCGGCGCAATGTGCGGCGGGGTTACCAAGGGGTCAGCCGGAATAAAGTTGTTGTATTCCAAAAAGTATCCGCCGAACTCGGGCGCGAAGAACACCACCGCCGCAAAGATAAAGGCAAACCCGGCAAAGCCCACAATGTCGTGCACTGTGTAGTAGGGGTGAAAGGGAATGCCATCCAAGGGGATGCCGTTCTTGTCTTTCTTGGCCTTGATCTCTACCCCATCGGGGTTATTTGAGCCCACCTCGTGCAGGGCAATGATGTGCGCCGCAACCAGCCCTACCAGCACCAGGGGCAGGGCGATGACGTGGAAGGCGAAAAACCGGTTGAGCGTGGCATCGCCCACCACAAAGTCTCCGCGAATCCAGACGGCAAGATCGGGGCC
>JBMSYB010000017.1:0-33272 GCA_049426285.1 Burkholderiaceae bacterium | reverse complement strand
GAGGCCTGGGGCACCTACTGGCAGTGGGACCCCAAAGAAACCTGGGCGCTCATTGTCTGGCTCAACTATGCCGCCTGGCTGCACCTGCGAATGGTCAAGGGGCTTCGGGGTCAGTTTGCCGCCTACTGGTCGCTGATTGGCCTGCTGATCACCGGTTTCGCATTCCTGGGGGTGAACATGTTCCTCTCTGGCCTGCACTCCTACGGCCAGCTCTAGGCCAATGTGCGACCTGAGCTAGGCCTCGCGCCCGCGAAAACCAGAGCCCTTCCATGTCTCACAGGTTTAACCGGCGTCGGCTCTTGGGGCTTGACTTAGCGGGCGAGATAACCCCGCAAGCCCTTTGGGCCCCTCGTCGTGCCTTTGCCGGCCGCCTGGGTATCGCGGGGCTTTCTGGCCTGGCGGGGCTCACGGGCCTCACGAGCCTCACGGGCCTTGGGGCGAGCAGTGCCTACGCATCGGCCAAGCCCCTTACACCGCCTAAGCCGCTTTCTGCCAAGCCCGGTCGCTGGCCGAATCTTGATAAGCAGACCCGGTTTGAGGATGCAACGACCTATAACAACTTCTACGAGTTCGGTACTCAGAAGTCTGACCCGGCCAAGCTCGCCCCATCGCGACTGCGCATGGACCCGTGGACGCTTGTGGTCGATGGTCTTGTGGCTAAGCCGCAGACCCTCGGACTGGAAGACCTGTTGCGGTTGGCGCCGCTCGAGGAGCGGGTCTATCGGCTGCGGTGCGTAGAGGGCTGGTCGATGGTGATTCCCTGGATAGGCTACTCGCTCTCGGCCTTGATTCGCAGAGTGGAGCCTTTAGGCTCTGCCAAATATCTGGCCTTCACGAGCCTGGCTGATCCCAAACAGATGCCGGGGCTGCGGTCCGATGTACTCGAATGGCCTTTTCGCGAGGGGCTGCGGCTTGATGAGGCGAGCCACGACCTGACACTGCTCTGCCTGGGGGCCTACGGTCAGACCCTGCTTGCGCAAAATGGCGGGCCGGTCCGTCTTGTGGTGCCCTGGAAGTACGGGTTTAAGAGCGCCAAATCCCTGGCGAGAATCACCTTTGTCGAGAATCAGCCCCAGAGCAGCTGGAACATGTCTGCGCCGCACGAGTATGGGTTTTATTCCAACGTGAACCCTGGGGTTCCGCACCGCCGATGGTCCCAGGCAACCGAGCGTCGTATTGGGGAGGACAGCCTGTTTGCGCCCCGGCGTCCTACCCTCATGTTTAACGGCTATGCCGAGGCCGTGGAGGGCTTGTACGCGGGTATGGACCTACGCCGCTTCTATTAGGGTGCCCCCAGGGTGCACCGCGACGGCGTTTCGAAGGGTCTGTGGTGGGCATTGTTCCTCTGGGCGAGTCTTCCGGGGTGGGCTCTTCTGATGCAGGCTCTGGGGGGCTTTGGCTTAGGGCCGAACCCGCAGGAGTCAATTATCCGAGGCCTCGGGCAGGTGAGCCTCATCTTGCTGCTCTGGGTCTATGCCATGCCGCTCTGGGCACGATGGGCTGACGGCCAGGTTTTGGCGGCGCGAAGGGCTATGGGGCTATGGACCTTTGCCTATGCCGCTGTGCATTTTCTTGCCTATCTGCAGTTTGAACACGATCTGTTACTGGCTGCAGTCTGGAACGATATCGGGCAGCGTCCGTTTGTGTCCGTGGGCCTTGTGGGACTTTTTCTGCTGGCCGCGCTGGCGGTTACCTCCAACAGACTTTCTATACGGCGTCTTGGGGCGCGCTGGAAGCGGCTGCACCGGGCAGTCCACCTGATCGTACTCCTTAGCCTGGTGCATTTCTTTCTGCACAAGATGGGCAAGAACGACTATTGGGAAGTAACGATTTACGCCGGGCTGTTTCTCGGCGTTGCCCTGCTCAAGGCCTTGCCGATGCCCACGAAAACGCCGCGTGGTCCTTCCTCCGCAGGCGCTGCCTCAGCCCGATTTCCGCAGTCTCCCGATCGCTAGAGCCCTTCTGGAATCTGTTCGGTCAGAATCAGGTCCTCAAATCGCTCCCGTCGGCGCAGCAGCACCACCTGGCCGTTGGCACGCACCAGAACCTCAGGCGGACGCGGCCGGCTGTTGTACTGAGACCCCATCGCGCTGCCATAGGCACCGGCCGAGGCAAAGGCCACCAGGTCTCCGGGTGCCAGGGCCATCTGGCGGTCTTTGGCAAGCCAGTCACCCGACTCGCAAATAGGCCCGACCAGATCCCATGCGGCCTGGTGTGCCCCGGCACTGGGCCTCGCGCAAAGGGGGATTACCGCGTGCCAGGCGCCATACAGACTTGGGCGCATCAGGTCATTCATAGCGGCATCCATCACCGCAAAATGATGATCGGAAGCCCCGGCACCGGGCTTTAAGAGCGTTACAGCGGTGACCAGCAGGCCGGCATTACCCACCAAGGCCCTGCCAAACTCAAAGACGAGTTTGGGCAGCGGCCTTGTCCGGGTGCCCGCCCATTGCCGCACCTGGTCGGTTAAGGCCCGCATCAGGGCGCTGGGGGAGGGTGGGTCTTCATCGTGGTAGCAGATGCCCAGGCCACCACCGAGGTCGATGTGGGAGAGCACGATACCCTCCTGGCCAAGACTGTCCACAAAGGCCAAGACCCTGTCGGTCGCGGCAAGAAAGGGTGCGAGGCTCGTGATCTGGGAGCCAATATGGCAGTCTACCCCGGTAATGCGAAGGCCCGGATGAGACTGCGCCAGTCGGTAGGCCTGCAGTGCCTGCGGCAGCGCCAGCCCAAATTTATTTTCTTTGAGCCCAGTGGAGATATAGGGATGCGTCTGGGCATCGATATCTGGATTGACCCGAACCGATACGGGTGCGGTAAGGCCCATGGCCAGAGCCAGGTCACCGAGTTGCTGCAGTTCGTGCAGGCTCTCGACATTGATGCAGCCAACCGACTGTTGCAGTGCGAACCGCAGCTCAGCCTCGGTCTTGCCTACCCCGGAGAAGACCACCCGCGCCGGATCTCCCCCGGCAGCGAGCACCCGCTGAAGCTCGCCCTGAGAGACGATGTCAAAGCCAGCGCCGAGGCCTGCCAGCAGCCGAATGATGCCCAGGCTGGGGTTGGCCTTGACCGCATAGCAGACCTGAAGGGGAATGTTGGAATCAACTGATGCAAAGCCTGCATAGGCCTGGGCGATGGCGGATTCGGAATAGACATAGACCGGTGTTCCGTAGGTCTGGGCGATTGACGCCAGCGAGACACCTTCGCAGTGCAGCGCCTGATCCTTCCAGTGAAAGGCGCTTGGCAGCATGGGATAGGAAGCCCCGGGGGCTGTGGCGTTCACGTTGCTCCCGCGGGCCGGGCAGGGCTGGAAGGTTGTTCCGGCGCTGGCAGGGTGAGCGGGCCTTTCTGGCCACAGCCAACGGCCACAACGAGCCCCAGGCCGCAGGCCACGAGGCGCAGGATCGTCGGCACTGACGAGGGACTTTCGGAAACCTTGGCGGCCTTCATAGACAATAGAGAAGTGGGTGACAGAAAACGAAGGCAGGAGTATGACCGAAACGGAATACCTGGAAAAAATTGAAGTGGCGTTTGTCTGGATCGAGTCGCAGATCGATACCTGGAATGGCAGGCATGACCTTGTACTAGAAACCGGCCGACATGGGCCTGTGCTTGAGGTTGAGTTTGAGTCGGGCCAGAAGATTATTGTGAACGCCCAGGCCCCCATGCAGCAGCTCTGGCTGGCGTCTATTGAAGGCGCGCATCACTTTGTCTGGCAGGACAATCACTGGACCGATACCCGAGGGCACGGAGAATTTCAGGCGGTCTTTCTGCGTCATTCGCGGCTACTGTCGGGTCTCGAGGCTCTGGCCTGTTGAATTCGCGGGGCCAGCCTCGCCGGGCAAGGGAATCGGGATCGGATCCTCAAGTCCAAGCGTGCGAATGCCTGCTCCGGGCATGCTCTCGGCGGTGTAGATCTCATTTCCAATCCGAATAATTCCTGGGGGTACGGGCATCTGGGTGACTGGCAGCTTTTTGGAAATATCAGACATAAACGAGATCCAGATGGGCAGGGCAAGGCCTCCCCCGGTTTCACGCTCTCCTAGCGACCGGGGCTGGTCATAGCCCACCCAGGCAACGGCGGCTAGCTGAGAATGGTAGCCGGCAAACCAGGCGTCCTGTGCGTCGTTGGTGGTCCCCGTCTTGCCAGCAATGTCGGGCCGACCCAGAGACAGCGCCTTGCGGCCCGTGCCGCTGCGAATCACCTCTTGCAGCATGCTGTTCAGAATATAGACATGACGGGGGTCGAGTATGGCTGGCGCCTCTAACCCAGCCCGGGCGGGCTCTGCCCTGCTGAGTAGTTCACCGTTATCGTCGATCACCCGATCAATAAAATAGGGGGTGACCCGAAACCCCCCGTTGGCAATTGCTGCATAGCCGGCCGCCATCTGCAGCGGCGTAACGCTTCCTGCACCGAGGGCCAGTGTGAGGTAGGGGGGGTTACGATCGGCCTCAAACCCAAACCGGCTCAGGTAGTTTTGACCGAAACGCGGCCCGATGGCATGCACCAGGCGAATCGACACCATGTTCTTAGACCTTGCTAGCGCCTGGCGCAGGCTGATGGGGCCTTCGTAGGTGCCGTCATAGTTCTTGGGATCCCAGAGCAGCCCACCGGTTTCGCCTGGGTCGAATTGCACCTGGGCGTCATTGACCAGCGTGGCCGGTGAAAAGCTCTTCTCCAGGGCTGCACCGTAGACAAATGCCTTTAAGGTGGAACCCGGCTGCCGATAGGCCTGGGTGACATGGTTGAACTTGCTGCGGGCGAAGTCAAAGCCCCCGACCAGGGCGCGGATGGCGCCGGTTTCGGGGTGCATGGCCACAAAGGCGCCCTCAACCTCGGGCAACTGGGTGATCTCCCATTCCCCTTTGGTCATCATCCCAATGCGCACCACCGAGCCCCTTCGAATCCGCAGACCGGACGGCGCATTCGCGGCAAACCCTCGTTGGGCAAATTTCAGGCCTTCACCGGTAATCGAGAACTGCCGGCCCTGGCCCCGCATCACCAGAACACGCTCCTTTTCGACCTGGGTGACCACGGCGGTGAAGAGTCCGTCGCTATCAGCCCGCTCGTTTAATGCGTCGTCGATGGCATCTTGCTGGGCCTCGGCGCCTTCAGGAAGCTCAATCTGCCCCTCAGGTCCGCGCCACCCCAGCCGACGGTCGTATTCGATGAGCCCGGCGCGCAGCGCCTGATAGGCGGCCTTCTGCTCATCGGCACGCACAGTGGTGAATACGGTAATGCCTCGGCTATAGGCCTCTTCCCGAAACTGATTCACGATCTGGATGCGGACCATTTCTGCCAGATAGGCGGCATTCACGCTGTAGTCGTCGCTGCGGCCTGCCACCCGCATGTTCTCCAAGACTGCCCTACGATACTGCGGCTCGGTGATCATTCCGAGCTTCAGCATGCGCCCGAGAACATACTCTTGGCGAAGCTTTGCCCGGCGCGGGTTGACTACGGGGTTGAAGGCCGAGGGTGCCTTAGGCAGCCCGGCGAGCATGGCGGATTCGGCAAGCGTAAGCTTGGAGATCGGCTTGCCAAAATAAATCTGCGAGGCCGCGGCAAACCCATAGGCCCGACGACCCAGGAAGATCTGGTTGAGGTAGAGTTCCAGGATCTGGTTCTTAGAGAGTTTGCGTTCGATTTCCAGGGCAAGCAACACCTCAAAAATTTTTCGGGTGAATGTTTTTTCCGCCGAAAGATAGAAGTTGCGGGCCACCTGCATGGTGATGGTGCTTGCTCCCTGGGCCTTGCTGGCAGTGATGATATTGGTGCTTGCAGACCGCACAACGCCGAGAAGATCGATGCCGATATGGTCGAAGAACCGTTCGTCTTCGGCCGCCAAGATGGCATCGATAAGCACCCTGGGTACTTGGTCGGCCCGCACAACGCTGCGGCGCTCTTCGCCGAACTCGCCAATTAATACGCCATCGGCTGTCATGACCCGCAAGGGCACTTTGGGCCGATAGTCGGCAAGGGCCTTCACCTCAGGAAGGCGGGTGGTAGCCAGGGCCATCGCCATGACCACAAGGGCAATAAGCCCGAGGAGTCCCAGCACGGGAATGGCGAGAATGGAAAGAACGGCACGCATGACCGAGGGTATTATCGCTTGTTAGGCTAAAAAAACAGGAATTCTGTGACCTTGACCTCTATTGTCATTATTGGGCTAATGGGTGCTGGTAAAACGACCATTGGCCGGCGCCTGTCCCAAAGGCTGGGCTGGCCGGTAATCGATACAGACCATGAGATCGAGCGTCGATGCGGCGCCTCCGTGCCAGTGATCTTCGAGCTTGAGGGCGAGGCCGGTTTTCGGCGGCGCGAGTCCAAGGTTATCGAAGAGGTCATGGCCGTACCTGGGCAGGTAGTTACCACCGGTGGGGGTGCGCCCCTTTCAGAGGCCAATCAAGAGGCCCTTAGCCGCGGGTTTGTGATCTATCTTGATGCCGAGCCACGGCAGCTTTGGCAGCGGCTTAAGTCGGACCATTCTCGTCCGCTGCTTGCCCAGTCTTCAGACCCCAAGGCCACACTCGAACGCCTTCACCGCGAGAGAGATCCTATTTATCGCCGCCTGGCCGATCTCGTGGTCTGCAGCACCCGTGGCTCACTCGGGCAGGTTCTGTCCCAGATCGAAAAGGCCTTGGCCGAAAGGGGCATCGCCCATCTTCCCGCCCATGCTAACCGGCGCTCCGCAGCTCGGGTATCCCCCGTAGACAAGCCGGAAAGTGTGGCTCTGGACAACCCTGCCTGCACCAGCCTTACCAGCCCCCATGGATAGGCCGCTTAGCCCCTCGCGGATTCTGCATCGCCTGGAGGTCTCTCTAGAAGACCGTAGCTATCCAATTCTGATTGGTACAGGCCTTATCGGCAGTGTTGCGGCATGGCAGCCGTTTGTGTCCCCGGGGCAGGTGGCCGTGGTCACCAACGACCGGGTTGGGCCCCTCTATCTGCCCGCGGTCCGGGCGGTACTTGGCGACCTTGGGGCCGAGCCTCTTGAGATTGTGCTGCCCGATGGGGAAGAGTTTAAAAACGTCGACAGCTTCATGCAGATCATGGATGCCTTGATCGCCCACCACATGGAACGCAAGTGCTTGTTGATTGCCCTGGGCGGGGGTGTTGTGGGCGATATGGTTGGTTTTGCTGCGGCCTGCTATCAGCGCGGCGTGCCCTTTTTGCAGGTGCCAACCACGCTCTTGTCCCAGGTGGACTCTTCAGTCGGGGGAAAGACAGCGATCAACCATCCCCTTGGAAAAAACATGATTGGGGCCTTCTACCAGCCCCGGGCGGTGCTCATTGATCTCGATGTGCTGGCCAGCCTTCCCGACCGAGAGTTTTCGGCAGGTCTGGCGGAGGTGATCAAGTATGGCGCCGCGCTCGACCGGGCTTTTTTCGACTGGCTGGAGTCTTCGATAGACCGACTCATGGCCCGCGAGACCGAGGCTTTGGCCTATGCCATAGAGCGTTCCTGCGCAATCAAGGCCGAGGTGGTGGCTGCTGATGAGCGTGAGGCGGGCCTGCGGGCGATGCTGAACTTCGGGCATACCTTCGGGCATGCGATCGAGGCTGGCCTGGGGTTTGGCACCTGGCTGCACGGCGAGGCGGTGGGATGTGGAATGGTCTTGGCGGCAGACCTTTCGGTGCGGCTCGGACAGCTCCCGGTGCAAGACCAGGCGCGGCTTGTCGATCTCGTTGGCCGGGCAGGGCTGCCTACCCGGCCGCCCGACTGGCCTGCTCAGAAGTATCTTGGTGCCATGGCCCATGACAAGAAGGCCCAGTCCGGTGAGATCCGGTATGTGCTGCTGCAGGGCGGTCTTGGCCGATCGGAGCTCAAGCCCGTGGGGTCAGACAGGGTTACCGAGACGATTCAGTCCCTAACCGCGGCCGCGGCGCATTAGCGAGCCGGTCTGCCAAAGGACTTCCTAGGTTTTCTATGCCCCGTCGTGCTCGTTCGGCCCAGGCCGGTCGCTGTTACCACCTCTGCCAACGGGGCCAGTCGGGCAGCCCCTTCTGCCTCGATGCGCAAGACCGCAACGACTACATCGCGGCCTTTATGCAGGCAGCGCTTGGCCGGGGCCTCTGGGTACATGCCTGGTCGGTGGTTGACCGCGAGGCCCATTGGCTGGTGACCCCGCAGCGGCCCGATGCCCTCTCCAGTGTCATGCAGCAGGTGGGCCGTCGCTATGCCCGCAGCTTTAACCAGCGCTGGCGGCGATCGGGCTCTCCCTGGGAGGGCCGCTATCGTAGCTACTGGCTCGATAGTGGGGCCTATGGCCTATCGCTGGCCCAGTGGATGGAATCTCTCCCGACCCGGCAGGGGCTGTGTGCTCAGCCTGCAGACTGGCTCTGGTCAAGCGCTGGGGTGCTCCGAGGCTTGCGACCGGCGCCAAGCCCCGGAGCCTATCGGGCTCTTGAGAGCTATTGGCTCTTGGGCAATACCCCCTTTGAGCGCGAGGCGGCCTACGCAGAGCTGGCTGAACGTCCCATGGGCCCTGATCTTTTCGAAGCCATGCACCTGGGGCTCTCCCAGGGGCGGCCAGTCTTATCTGCCGCAACCTGGTCTAGCCTGAGCGATGATGAACGTCAACTATGGAATCGGCGGCCGCGCGGACGCCCCCGAAAGGCAGAATTGGGCTAGACATCGCGAGGGACGGTTATGGTGTCCCTATTTTTTGTAATCACCCTTTTCGAATAGAAAATAATTTAATCTGACCCTATTTATTCGCTAGTAATTCTGGGGCGAAAACCCTTCTTTCGGCTTCTTCTAACAGGCCGGGTTCCGCATAATAAGGGCCCTCTTATTTGTTTCTGACCCGGAGCCCGGCCATGTCGCTGCCCAAACCCTTTCCCTTGCACCCAATCACGCAGCAACCCGGCCAGCCCCATTTGTTGCCCCCTACCTCGCAAGACGCGGCGCAATTGCGCGGTCTCTACCGCGCCGACCTGGAGCACGATGCCTGTGGCGTTGGGTTTGTGGCCCATATTAAAGGGCAGAAGTCACACGGCATTGTCGAGCAGGGACTCTTGATTCTCAAAAATCTCGACCATCGCGGGGCGGTGGGGGCCGATGCCCTCATGGGCGATGGAGCGGGAATTCTGATCCAGATACCCCATGCGTATTTCGCTGAAGAAATGGCCAGTCAGGGTATAACCCTTCCGCCCCCCGGCGAGTACGGCGTGGGCATGGTCTTTCTGCCCAAAGAGCATGCCTCGCGCATGGCCTGTGAGCGGGCGCTAGAGCGGGCCGTACAGGCCGAAGGCCAGGTGGTACTTGGCTGGCGCGATGTACCCACTGACAGTCAGATGCCCATGTCTCCCCGGGTGCGCGCCAAGGAGCCCGTGATTCGCCAGATCTTCATCGGCCGTGGCGGCGATGTGGTGGTGCAAGAGGCCTTGGAGCGCAAGCTGTATGTCATTCGCAAGACGGCGTCGTCTGCCGTGCAGAGCCTCAAGCTCAAGCACAGCAAAGAGTATTACCTGCCCTCGATGTCGAGCCGCACCATTGTCTACAAGGGCCTGCTACTGGCAGACCAGGTGGGCGTGTATTACAAAGACTTGTCCGACCCGCGGTGCGTGTCGGCGCTGGCGCTCGTGCACCAGCGGTTTTCTACCAACACCTTTCCCGAGTGGCCCCTTGCCCACCCGTATCGGATGGTGGCCCACAACGGAGAAATTAATACGGTTAAGGGTAACTACAACTGGATGCGGGCGCGTGAGGGGGTAATGTCTTCCCCGGTGCTAGGGGCAGATCTTAAAAAGCTTTATCCCATTAGCTTTGCGGGCCAGTCCGATACCGCCACCTTTGACAACTGCCTCGAGCTGCTTGTAGCGGCGGGCTATCCCTTGGCCCATGCGGTGATGATGATGATCCCCGAGCCCTGGGAGCAGCACGCTGCCATGGACCCTGCCCGCCGGGCCTTCTACGAATACCATGCGGCCATGATGGAGCCCTGGGATGGCCCCGCCTCTCTGGTCTTTACCGATGGCCGCCAGATCGGTGCCACGCTTGACCGCAATGGCCTGCGTCCCTCGCGCTATTGCATCACCGAAGATGACCTGGTGATCATGGCCTCCGAGTCGGGCGTACTGCCAATTCCGGAGAGCAAGATCGTGCGCAAGTGGCGGCTGCAGCCGGGCAAGATGTTCCTAATCGACCTCGACCAGGGCCGCATGATCCACGACGAAGAATTAAAGTCGTCGCTTTCTAAGACGCGGCCTTATCAGCAGTGGATCGAAGATGTACGCATTGCGCTTGAAGACCTCTCGCCCGAAGAGAAGAACACGCCGCTTGCGGCCGAGGTGTCTCTGCTCGATCGCCAGCAGGCCTTTGGCTACTCGCAGGAAGATCTGAAGTTTCTCATGGCCCCCATGGCCCAGGCAGGCGAAGAGGCCGTGGGCTCTATGGGCAACGACTCGCCATTGGCCGTGCTCTCCAATCGCAGTAAGCCGCTTTATAACTACTTCAAGCAGCTCTTTGCCCAGGTCACCAACCCGCCGATCGACCCGATTCGTGAGGCGATAGTTATGTCGCTGGTCTCATTTGTCGGGCCGCGGCCCAACCTGCTCGATATTAACCAGGTGAACCCGCCGATGCGGCTCGAGGTCAGCCAGCCGATTCTCGACTTCGCCGATATGCAGCGGCTGCGCGCTATAGCCACCCACACCCGTGGAAAGTTCAAGGCAGAGCAGCTCTCGATCACCTATCCCCTCGACTGGGGTAAGGAAGGGGTTGAGGCCAAGCTTGCCACTCTCTGCGCCGAGGCCGTCGAGGCCATTCGGGCGGGCGCCAACATTCTGATTCTTTCGGACCGCAGTGTTGCCCCTACCCAAGTGGCGATTCCCGCCTTGCTTGCCTTATCGGCCGTGCACCAGCATCTGGTGCGTGAGGGCCTTCGTACCCAGGCTGGTCTGGTGGTCGAAACCGGCTCGGCCCGTGAGGTACACCACTTTGCTGTGCTGGCCGGCTATGGGGCCGAAGCCGTGCACCCGTACCTGGCCATGGAGACCATCGTCTCTATGCACAAGGAACTGCCCGGCGCCCTGAACGCAGAGAAGGCGGTGGCCAATTATGTGAAGGCCATCGGTAAGGGACTCTCGAAGATCATGTCCAAGATGGGTATCTCCACCTATATGTCTTACTGTGGGGCCCAGATCTTTGAGGCCATTGGCATCAACAAGGTCACTATTGATCAGTATTTCACTGGCACGCCAAGCGCTGTCGAGGGTATTGGCATTTTTGAAATGGCCGAAGAGGCCCTGCGCATGCATGCCCAGGCCTTTGGCGATGACCCGGTGCTTGCCACTATGCTCGATGCTGGCGGTGAGTACGCCTGGCGGGTGCGCGGGGAAGACCACATGTGGACGCCGGACGCCATTGCCAAGCTGCAGCATTCGGTGCGGGCCAACCAGTTTTCTTCTTACAAAGAATATGCCCAGATCATCAACGACCAGAGCCGTCGTCATATGACCCTGCGCGGGCTCTTCGAGTTTAAGGTAGATCCCGCGAAGGCCATTGCTCTCGATGAGGTGGAACCCGCTGCAGAGATCGTGAAGCGGTTTGCCACGGGTGCGATGTCGCTGGGCTCTATTTCCACCGAGGCCCACACGGCCTTGGCGGTTGCCATGAACCGTATTGGCGGCAAGTCCAACACGGGGGAGGGTGGAGAAGACAAGCGGCGGTATCGGGCCGAGATGCAGGGCCAGAAGGTCAAAGACGGAATGACCCTCTCCGATGTCATCGGCAAGGCCCAGGTCGAGTCTGACTTTTCCTTGCAGGCCGGTGACAGCCTGCGATCAAAGATCAAGCAGGTGGCCTCAGGCCGGTTTGGTGTCACTACCGAGTACCTGGTGTCGGCCGATCAGATTCAGATCAAGATGGCCCAAGGCGCCAAGCCTGGCGAGGGCGGGCAGCTGCCGGGCGGCAAGGTGTCCGAGTACATCGGTGAACTGCGGCATTCGGTGCCGGGCGTGGGGCTGATTTCGCCCCCGCCCCACCATGACATCTACTCCATCGAAGACCTAGCCCAGCTTATTCACGATCTGAAAAACGTGGCCTCGCATGCCGATATCTCGGTCAAGCTCGTATCAGAAGTCGGCGTGGGCACGGTGGCTGCCGGGGTGGCCAAGGCCAAGGCCGACCATGTGGTGATTGCCGGTCACGATGGCGGCACAGGTGCCTCGCCGCTCACCTCTATCAAGCACGCCGGGTCGCCCTGGGAAATTGGCCTGGCGGAAACCCAACAGACCCTGGTGCTCAATGGCCTGCGCAGCCGTATCCGGGTGCAGGCCGATGGCCAGATGAAGACCGGCCGCGATGTCGTCATTGCCGCGCTCTTAGGTGCAGATGAGATGGGCTTTGCCACGGCGCCGCTCGTCACGGCGGGCTGCATCATGATGCGCAAGTGCCATCTCAACACCTGTCCGGTCGGCGTGGCCACCCAGGACCCCGTGCTGCGCAAGAAGTTTCAGGGCAAGCCCGAGCATGTGGTCAACTATTTCTTTTTTGTGGCCGAAGAAGTGCGCCAGATCATGGCCCAGCTGGGCATTGCCCGGTTCGAAGACCTGGTGGGGCGGGTTGACCTGCTCGATACCAAAAAAGGCATTGCCCATTGGAAGGCCCGGGGGCTTGATTTCTCGCGGCTCTTCTATCAGCCGGCCGTGGCCAATGCCGCCCAGCGTCTGCATTCCGAGACCCAAGACCATGGGCTAGAGAAGGCGCTTGATAGGGTACTTATTGAGAAGTCAAAGCCCGCCCTGGAGAAGGGCCAGAAGGTGCAGTTCATCGAGACCGTTCGTAATGTGAATCGCACTGTGGGGGCCATGCTCTCAGGCGAACTGGTCAAGCGCCACCCCGAGGGGCTTGCCGATGACACGCTGCATATTCAGCTAGAAGGCACGGGCGGCCAGTCGTTTGGCGCCTTTCTGGCCAAGGGCATTACCCTTTACCTCATCGGTGATGCCAACGACTACACGGGTAAAGGCATGTCCGGTGGCCGTATTGTCGTGCGGCCCTCGATAGAGTTTCGTGGTGTGGCCCACGAGAACATTATCGTAGGCAATACCGTGCTCTATGGGGCCACCTCGGGCGAGGCCTTCTTTCGCGGGGTTGCCGGAGAACGATTTGCCGTGCGTCTGTCCGGGGCCTCGGCTGTGGTCGAAGGCACTGGCGACCATGGCTGTGAGTACATGACCGGTGGCACGGTGGTGGTCTTGGGCCGCACGGGGCGCAACTTTGCTGCCGGCATGTCGGGCGGGGTGGCCTATGTCTACGACGAAGACGCAAGCTTTGCCGAGCGCTGTAATACGGCCATGGTGGCGCTCGATAAGGTGCTGCCTACCGCGGAGCAAAAGGCCCAGGGGGAGGTCGGCACCTGGCATCGCGGCAAGACCGACGAGGAGCAGCTGCGTCAGCTCATCGAAGACCACCACCGCTGGACGGGCAGCACCCGCGCCCGTGAACTCTTGGACCACTGGCCCCAGGCCCGTGCCCGGTTTGTGAAGGTATTCCCAAGCGAATACAAACGGGCCTTAGGAGAGATCTATGCCAAGAGCCAGGCAGTGACAGCCTCTGGGTCGGAAGTGGGGGCTGCGGCTGGGGCCGGGTCAGTATCTGGGTCTTCGGCTAAGGCCACGGCCTAGCGCATTCGGGCCATGGCTGGCAGCAACCACCCGCCGTAGGAAGGCTGGTAGAGCAGACTTATATCGCAGACAGGAATCGTTGTAACAGATCGCACCAAGACAGTACGGATACGAAAGGAAAGACCATGGGTAAGGCCACCGGATTTATGGAGCTCGAACGGATCGAAGAGGGCTACGAGCCTCCGCAGTCCCGCGTGAAGCACTACAAAGAGTTTGTCATTGGGCTTGCGCAAGACCAGGCGATTACCCAGGCGGCCCGCTGCATGGACTGTGGCATTCCGTTTTGTAACAACGGCTGCCCGGTCAATAACATCATTCCCGACTTCAACGACCTGGTCTATAAGAACCAGTGGAAGGCCGCGCTCGATACCCTGCACTCCACCAACAACTTTCCAGAGTTTACGGGGCGCATCTGTCCTGCCCCCTGTGAGGCGGCCTGCACCTTAAATTTCAACGACGATGCGGTGGGCATTAAGTCTATTGAGCATGCGATCATCGATCGCGGCTGGATGGAGGGCTGGGTGGTGCCGCAGCCGCCTGCCCACAAGACCGGCAAGAAGGTGGCTGTGGTCGGCTCGGGCCCCGCGGGCCTGGCCGCCGCCCAGCAGCTTGCCCGGGCGGGCCACGAGGTCACGGTCTTTGAGAAGAACGACCGTATTGGCGGCCTGCTGCGCTATGGCATTCCCGACTTCAAAATGGAAAAAACCCATATCGACCGTCGCGTGGCCCAGATGCAGGCCGAGGGCGTGCGCTTTCGCACCAGCGTGCTCGTGGCAACACTGCCTGCGGACACCAAAGTCACCAACTGGGCCAAAGAAACCCTCTCGCCCGAGCAGCTTAAGAAAGACTTCGATGCCGTGCTTTTGGCCGGCGGCTCCGAGCAGCCGCGCGACCTGCCAGTGCCGGGACGTGATCTTAAGGGTGTGCACTTCGCGATGGAGTTCCTGCCGCAGCAGAACAAGGTCAATGCGGGCGATCGCCTGCCTCAGCAGATTCGCGCCGATGGCAAGCATGTCATCGTGATTGGCGGCGGCGATACGGGGTCTGACTGTGTTGGCACAAGTAACCGCCATGGGGCCAAGACCGTCACCCAGTTTGAGCTTCTGCCCATGCCTCCTGAGCACGAAGATAAGCCCCTGGTCTGGCCCTACTGGCCTACCAAGTTGCGTACGTCTTCCAGTCACGAAGAGGGCTGCACCCGTGAGTTTGCGATTGCCACCAAAGAGTTTCTGGGTGAGAACGGGCGTCTGACTGGTCTGAAGTCTGTCCATGTGGAATGGAAGGACGGAAAGATGCAGGAGGTACCCGGCACCGAGAAGATTCTGCCGGCAGACCTGGTGTTGCTCGCCATGGGCTTTGTCTCTCCGGTGGGCTCGGTCATTGAGGCCTTCGGCGTAGACAAAGACAATCGGGGCAATGCCAAGTCGGCCACTGACGGCGAGAAGTCCTACTTCACCAACGTGCCTAAGGTCTTTGCCGCCGGTGATATGCGGCGTGGCCAATCGCTGGTGGTCTGGGCGATTCGCGAGGGCCGGCAGGCCGCAAGGTCGATCGACGCATTCCTCATGGGCGCCTCACAGCTTCCGCGCTAGCCGATCATGGCCACCGCACCAGCCTCAGGCGTCTTTGTCCGCGGCTGCGGCCGGTCCGCTGTCACCGCATCGGGGGTTGCCAGGTTCAGGCGCGTCTGGGCAGTACTCGGGCGCATCGGGGTAAGAAGGGCGGTTCTTCCCCTCGCCTGCCTTGGCCTGCTTCTTTTCGCCATGGCGGGCAGCCCCCTTCGGGCCAACGAACCGCTAAGCCCCCAGAGGCTAGAGGCGTTAATTCGGGCCGAACCCGGGCTGGTCATTCTCGTACGACACGCCCAGACCGTCTCTGGCATCGGCGACCCGCCTGGGTTTCGGCTTGAAGACTGTTCCACCCAGCGCAACCTCTCGGCCGAGGGGCGGGCACAGTCGCGCCGCATGGGGCTGTGGTTCACATCGCGAGGCCTGGTACCCGCCGCGGTCCGGTCAAGCCAGTGGTGCCGATGCCTGGATACTGCCACAGAGGCGTTTGCCAAGGTCGTGCCCATTACGCCCTGGCCAGCCCTGAATTCCACCTTTCAGGGGCGGGGCGACTCCCAGGCCCAGCAGGCGCAGGTGCAAGAACATCTGCAAACGAGACACGCCCTGCACAAGTCGGCCCAGCATGGGCGACATGCCGCACCCGAGGCCAAGGCTGGCTCAGGCTTTGAGGTCTGGGTGACTCACCAGGTCGTAGTCTCGGCGCTTACGGGCCAGTATCTGTCGATGGGCGAACTCATTCTCACCCGCCCGGATGCCTCCGGGAGGCTTCAGGTGTTGGGCCGCGTGAGCAGCGACTTCAAATAGCGGCCCGTGTGGCTTATCGGGCACTGGGCCACCGTTTCTGGGGGGCCCACTACCAGAATCTCGCCTCCCTCCTGGCCGCCCTCGGGGCCGAGGTCTACGATCCAGTCTGCGGTCTGAATGACATCTAGGTTGTGCTCAATAATCACAATCGTGTTGCCCGCATCACGCAGCCGAAAGAGCACCTGCAGCAGCAGGTCAACATCATGAAAGTGCAGGCCCGTGGTGGGCTCATCCAGCACATACAGGGTCTTGCCGGTATCGCGCTTGGCGAGTTCACAGGCGAGCTTTACCCGCTGGGCCTCTCCGCCGGAGAGCGTGGTGGCGCTCTGGCCAAGCTTCACATACCCAAGGCCCACATCCAACAGAGTCTGCAGCCTGCGCGCTACGGCAGGCACTGCCCCAAAAAACCCATGGGCCTCTTCAATCGTGAGGTCGAGCACCTCGGCGATGGTCTTTCCTCGGTAACGCACATCCAGCGTCTCGCGGTTATAGCGCAGCCCCTGGCAGACATCGCAGGGCACATAGAGGTCAGGCAGAAAATGCATCTCCACCTTCACCAGGCCATCTCCCTGGCAGGACTCGCAGCGTCCTCCCCGGGTGTTAAAGGAAAACCGTCCTGCATCGTAGCCCCGTTCGCGTGCCATGACTGAACCGGCAAAGAGCTCACGGATCGGGGCAAAGAGTCCGGTATAGGTGGCTGGGTTGCTGCGGGGTGTTCGGCCAATCGGGCTTTGGTCCACATCGATGATGCGGTCGAAATAGCTAAGCCCCTCGATCGCCTTATGCGCTGCTGGCTCAGCCTGAGACCGATGCAGTATCTGACTGGCGGCGGCCACCAGAGTGTCGTTGATGAGGGTGGACTTACCGCTGCCAGAGACCCCCGTGACACAGGTGATCAGGCCACAGGGCAGGGCGAGGTCGACGTCTTTCAGATTGTGCCCGCTTGCACCGAGCACCCGAAGCCATCGGTCGGTAGCAGGCTTACGACCGGATCGGGCAGAGATCCTTCGTCTGCCCGAAAGGTAGTCTGCGGTGAGCGACCCTGTCTGGTGGAGCAGCGCCTCTGGCCTGCCCTGCCCGACAACTTCTCCCCCATGCACGCCGGCCCCGGGGCCGAGGTCGATCACATGGTCGGCCGATCGAATGGCCTCTTCATCATGTTCCACCATGACAACCGAATTACCCAGATCACGCAGATGGCGCAGGGTATCGAGCAGGCGATCATTGTCTCGGGGATGCAGACCAATAGAGGGTTCGTCCAGAACATAGAGCACCCCGGTGAGCCCTGCGCCAATCTGGCTCGCAAGACGAATGCGCTGGGCCTCTCCCCCGGATAGGCTCATCGCGGCCCGGTCAAGGCTCAGGTAGCGAAGTCCGACGTTGATAAGAAAACCCAGTCGTGATCGGACCTCGGAGAGCAGGCGCTCGCCCACCGCGTGGCGAAAGCCGGTAAGCGTAAGCGTATCGAGCCGGTCGCGCAGGCTGCCGAGGCTAAGCCGGGACAGCTCCGGTAGGCTTACCGAATTTCCCGGGGCGCCGAGCCGCACGGCCCTGGCCTCGGGCCGCAGTCGCGACCCCTGACATGCCGGGCATTCCCGTTGTCGCCGGAACCGCGAGAGCTCCTCGCGGACCGCGGGGGAATCTGTTTCGCGCCACCGTCTCTCCAGGTTGGGCAGGATTCCCTCAAACGGCTGCTGCCGCACGATGGTCTTGCCCCGCTCTGCGGGCATGCATAGGCTTAAGATCTTTTCTCCCGACCCGTGGAGCAAGATCTGCTGCGTGGCAGAGGGCAGTGAGTCAAAGGCGGCTGCCGGATCGAACCCCAGGCAGGCCGCCAGGCTCTCGATCATGGCCCAGGCAAAACTGTTGCGAGGGTCCCAGCCAGCGATGGCGCCAGCGGCCAGAGACAGGTGCGGAAACTGCACCACCAGCCCAGGATCAAAGAACGACTGTGTTCCCAGCCCATCGCATTCGGGGCAGGCACCGGCCGGTGAGTTAAAGGAGAACATCGTGGGCTCGAGACTGCGCAGCGAAAACCCGCAGTCGGGGCAGGCATAGCGCATCGATAATCCGCGGTCTACCGCGGGCGCATCGGCCTGAGCGATCGAGACAATCGCCTGGTCTTGCCCCAGCCGCAGGGCCGCCTCCAGCGATTCGGCAAGCCGTTGCGTGGCATCAGGACGCACCTTGATGCGGTCCACGATGACATCCAGGCTATGGTGCTGATGCGGGTCCAGTCCGGCAATCTGATCGATCTCCAGATCCTGAGGTGGCTGTGACTCTGTCTGCAGGCGGCCGCGCACAAAGCCCTGGGCACGCAGGCCGTCAATAAGCTCCCGGTGCTCGCCCTTTCGCCGGCTGAACACCGGCGCCATGACGGTAAGCCTGGTGCCTTCCGGTAATGCAAGCAGGCTGTCGACCATCTGCGCCAGGCTCTGCGATTCCAGGCGATGCTGTGGATGGGTCGGGCAATGGGGAACCCCCGCACGCGCGAATAAAAGCCGCAGATAGTCTGAGATCTCGGTAACGGTGCCCACTGTGGACCGCGGGTTATGGCTACCGGATTTCTGCTCGATCGCAATGGCCGGGGAAAGCCCCTCGATAAGATCGACATCGGGCTTGGCCATAAGCGAAAGAAACTGCCTGGCATAGGCAGACAGCGACTCGACATAACGCCGCTGGCCCTCGGCATACAGGGTATCGAAGGCGAGCGACGACTTTCCGGAACCTGACAGGCCGGTAACCACGACAAGGCTGTTGCGGGGGATATCAAGGCTAATGTTCTTCAGGTTGTGGGTGCGTGCGCCGCGCACCCGAATCCATCCATGTTCCGACATAGTCCGTCTCGTGGGTTCAGGCCAATCTACTACTATAACGAGCGATGTCAGATCGAGTGGCCTTCACCCCCCAGGAACGTCGTGTCAGCCTGTCGCTGGCCAGCGTCTATGGCCTGCGCATGCTGGGGCTGTTCCTGGTTCTTCCGGTGCTTGCGCTGGGTGCGCGCGACCTTCCGGGAGGCCAGGATGCCGCACTCATTGGGCTGGCCATGGGCATCTATGGGCTGACCCAGGCGTTTTTACAGATCCCCTTCGGTGTGGCCTCTGATCGCTGGGGCCGCAAGCCGGTGATTGTCTTTGGGCTACTGGTCTTTGCCGGGGGAAGTCTGTTGGCGGCTGTGGCACAAGACCTCTACTGGCTTATCTTTGCCCGGGCCTTGCAAGGGGCGGGGGCGGTCTCGGCGGCAGTCAGTGCCTTTCTCGCCGACCTTACCCGTGAAGAGGTGCGCGCGCGGGCGATGGCCCTTGTTGGCGCCTCCATAGGGCTTTCGTTCGCGGTCTCGCTGGTGATTGCCCCGCCCATTTTCGGCCTCGCGGGCTTGGCCGGGCTTTTTTCTCTTACGGGCATTTTGGCTTTTCTTGCCGCCTTCGCAGTCTGGAGAATGCCCGATCCGCCCGCTTCAAGCCCTTCGTCTGTCCAGGCCCCCGCCCTTCGGAACTGGCAGTCTCTGATGCGTGATTCGCAGCTCGCAAGGCTCAACCTGGGGATCTTCTGCCTGATGGCCATTCAGACTGCCATGTTCGTGGCCATTCCCTTTGCCCTCGATGGCCTAGGTATGGCCTTGGCAGACCATTGGATGGTCTATCTGCCGCTGCTGGCACTGGCATTTCTGTCCATTGTTCCTGCGATTTTCTGGGCGGAAAGACGGGGCCGGTTTCGGCCGGTGTTCCTTGGGGCGATTGCCTTTCTGCTGGTCACCATGGGCATCTTTCTGTCGGCCGGTGCCGTATTCTGGCTCTGGCTCCTGGGTATCTGGGCCTTTTTCGCCGGGTTTAATCTGTTGGAGGCCCTTCTGCCTTCCTGGGTGTCTCGGGTCGCACCTGCTGCGCAGCGGGGGCTTGCGCTTGGCATCTACAACACCAGCCAGTCGCTGGGCCTTTTTCTTGGCGGGCTGGTCGGGGGTCTGGCGGTTCGTTCCTACGGGGTAGACGGCATCTTTGTTGCCTGTGCCGCGGTTTTGTTTTTTTGGGGCATGATGGCAATGGGACTTCGTGAAATCGGCCGTCGGAGCCCCCTGGTCTCTGCCGGTCCGATGGCCGCGACGGGTTCTCCGCCAATCGACCGGTAGTCTGCCGCCCAGGGTGGAGATAGCCTGAGCGCCCCAAACCTAAAGGAGAGAGTTTCATGGCATCGGTAAATAAGGTCATTTTGCTAGGTAACCTCGGGCGTGACCCAGAGGTGCGGTACGCGGCCGACGGCGCGGCAATCGCCAATGTCTCAATCGCGACAACCTCGCGTTATAAAGACAAGGCCTCTGGCGACATGAAGGAGGACACCGAATGGCATCGGGTGGTGTTCTTTGGTCGTCTGGCTGAAATTGCCAGCGAGTACCTCAAAAAGGGCCGCCCAGTGTATGTAGAAGGGCGTCTGCGCACCCGTAAGTGGCAAGACCAGTCGGGTCAGGAGCGTTACACCACTGAGATTGTTGCCGACCAGATGCAGCTTCTGGGCGGAAGGGAGGGGTCTGCATCCGGGAGCCCGCCTGAGGAGGCTGCCGCTGGCTCGGCTGCCAGTGCAACGCCATCGGCGGGTACACCGGCCCGGTCGCCCGCCAAGGCAGGGGGGTTCGATGATCTTGATGACGACATCCCGTTCTAACCATTAGCTGCCTGGCGGCGTATTGGCAAAGGGCGTTCAGCGCCCCATTGTTGCGCCGCCGGACAGTCTGCGCCATGTGCCAAGGGCCCGGGGAATGCGCTTCCCCGGGCTTTTTTTGTGCCTGCGAAAAGCCTAGAATGGTGGGTTTTCCTTCATTCACTCTTCTAACGAGGTCATCATGCCAATTTATGCCTACGCCTGCGGGGCCTGTGGGTTTAAGAAAGACGTGCTGCAGAAGCTCTCCGATGCCCCGCTTACCGACTGCCCGAGCTGCGGGCAGCCCCAATTTTCCAAGCAGCTTACCGCCCCGGGGTTTGTCTTAAAAGGGTCTGGCTGGTATGTCACCGATTTTCGCGAAGGCCAGAAAAAACCGTCCGATGCAGCCGCAGGCGCGGCAGACGCGAGCGGTTCGGAGTCTAAGCCGGCGGCTGACGCCCCTGCCGCAGAGGCTGCTACCAGCAGTGCCGGCAGTACCGGTAGTACCGGTAGTAACGCTTCACAGGCCGCGCCTGCTCCGACGCCAAGCGCCGCAGTAGCACCGGCAACCGCTGCTGCAGGCTCCGGCAGCACGTCGGCCAAGGCCGCCTGATCCAGGCAAGCGACTGACGAGCGACTGACGAGCATAAGGGGCCCTCATCATGCTCAAGCGTTTCTTTGTTACGGGATTACTGATCTGGGTTCCCCTCTCGGTTACCTATTGGGTAATCACCACCGTCGTAAGTACCCTTGACCAGATCCTGCCCCCGCATTTTCAGCCGCAGGCGCTTTTCGGGCGTGAGATACCGGGCTTTGGGGTGTTGGTGGTGCTGCTGGTGGTGCTGCTTACGGGGTTCTTTGCCGCGAACTTGCTTGGAAGGCGTCTGGTAGATGCCTGGGAGGCTCTGCTTGCCCGCATTCCGCTGGTTCGCTCAATCTATTCGTCAGTCAAGCAGGTCAGTGACACTATTCTGGCTCCAAATGGTCAGGCCTTTCGCCAGGCCGTGCTGGTGCAGTACCCGCGTCCTGGCGCCTGGACAATTGCCTTTGTTACGGGCAGTCCAAGCCAGGAAATCGCTGCACTGCTCAGTGCCCCCTCGGTAAGCATTTATGTGCCTACCACGCCCAATCCCACCTCTGGATTTTTTCTGATGGTGCCCAAGACCGATGTCCTGCCCCTGTCCATAGGCGTGGATGCGGCATTGAAGTATGTGGTCTCTATGGGCACGGTGCCGCCCGCAGCCGCAGCCCCCGGCCGCTCTCCCGTTTCTCCACAGCAGTCCTTTCCCTCTTAAAAGGCGTTTGTATGCGTAGTCATTATTGTGGCCAGTTATCGGCCGATCAGCTCGACGAGGTGGTCTCTATCTGCGGCTGGGTGCACCGTCGTCGCGACCATGGGGGCGTTATTTTTATCGACCTGCGCGACCGCGAGGGTCTTGCCCAGGTGGTCTGCGACCCCGATCGGCCGGGCATGTTTGCCACCGCCGAGTCGGTGCGCAATGAATTCTGCCTGCGCATCACAGGTAAGGTGCGACGCCGCCCCGAGGGAACCACAAATCCCGCGATTAAGAGCGGTGAGATTGAGCTGCTCTGTCACGAACTGGAGATCCTCAACCCTTCGGTGACCCCGCCTTTTCAGTTAGACGATGACCATCTGTCAGAGACCACCCGCCTCACCCACCGGGTGCTCGACTTACGGCGCCCAGCGATGCAAAAGAACCTGATGCTGCGCTACAAGGTGGCTATGGCCGTGCGTCGCTACCTGGACGCTCAGGGGTTTATCGATATTGAAACCCCCATGCTTACCAAGTCCACCCCAGAAGGTGCCCGCGACTATCTTGTACCGTCGCGTGTCCATGAGGGCGCGTTTTTTGCCCTTCCGCAGTCGCCACAGCTTTTTAAGCAACTGCTCATGGTGGCGGGCTTTGACCGCTACTACCAGATCACCAAGTGCTTCCGCGACGAAGACCTGCGCGCCGACCGCCAGCCCGAGTTCACGCAGATAGACTGCGAGACGTCGTTTCTCACCGAGCAGCAGATTCGCGCCTTGTTTGAGACCATGATTCGCGGGGTGTTTGCCGACACCATGCAGGTTGCCCTTCCTGACCCGTTTCCGGTCATGACCTATGCCGATGCTATGGGCCGCTACGGATCTGACAAGCCCGATCTGCGGGTATCACTTGAATTCACCGAGATTACCGACCTGGTGGCTGATGTTGACTTTAAGGTCTTCTCCGAGCCCGCGCGCCTTCCCAATGGCAGGGTGGTGGCCCTGCGGGTACCCGGCGCAGGCGCACTTTCGCGCAGCGAGATTGATGGCTATACCGAGTTTGTGAAGATCTATGGTGCCAAGGGGCTTGCCTGGATTAAGGTGAACGCCATCGCACAGGGCCGAGACGGGCTGCAGTCGCCGATCGTAAAGAATATTCACGACCAGGCATTGCAATCGATTCTGCAGCGGTCCGGCGCGCAAGATGGAGACATTTTGTTTTTCGGTGCCGATAAAGACAAGATCGTAAATGACGCCCTCGGGGCCCTGCGGGTCAAGATCGGCCACAGTGAATTTGGTCGCAGCCATGGCCTGTTCACCCAGGGCTGGAAGCCGCTGTGGGTGGTGGACTTCCCCATGTTCGAGCGCGATGAAGAGGCTGGCCGATGGGCAGCCGTGCACCATCCGTTTACCGCCCCCAAGGATGGTCACGAAGACCTCATGGAGACCAACCCTGGCGCCTGCCTGGCCAAGGCCTACGACATGGTGCTCAACGGCTGGGAGCTCGGCGGCGGCTCTGTGCGTATCCATACCGAGGCGGTGCAGAGCAAGGTCTTTCGGGCCTTGAACATTGGCGAAGAAGAGGCGCAACTAAAGTTTGGCTTTCTGCTAGATGCCCTGCGATACGGAGCGCCTCCGCACGGTGGCCTTGCCTTCGGACTAGACCGACTGGTGACACTTATGACGGGTGCAGACTCGATTCGTGACGTGATTGCCTTTCCTAAGACCCAGAGGGCCCAGTGCCTACTCACCCAGGCACCCTCTTTGGTCGATGATCGTCAGTTGCGCGAACTGCACATTCGCCTGCGAGAGGCGCCTAAGATTCTGGCATGACCGCTCCCGTCGCGTCGCCTGCCCGGTTTACGCACCGTGGCCACTGGCGCGCCCTGGTCTATGGGCCGATGGCGGTGTTCTATGGACTGGCGGTTGCCTGGATTGGCGACCCCAGTCTCGACGAGACGCGGCTTACCCTTTCGGCGGTCTATGCGGGCCTGGCCCTTTTGGGCCAGATCTTGTTTCGTCGATTTGCGCCGAATGTGCTTGATGACCCATCGATCTGGCCTGTCTGGGTGCGGGCATTCAGTATTGTCTTTGTGAACTTTTTTGTTGTTGTGCTTGTGGCAGGAAACCTGTCGGGGCAGTGGCTGCCCATGGCGTTTGTGGTTGGTCTCACGCTGGGCATCGCCATGCTTGCCTACTGGTTTTCGCAACGCCCCGACTCCGAGGCCTCTGCCCGCCATGCAGCAGTGAGCATCTATATTGCGTGCCTGGCCCTACCGTTTGCGGGTCTCTATAACTGGCTGCCCGCCGCAGCCATCTGGGCCAGTGTCGCGGCGGTACCCGCCTGGCATGCTCGCCGCATTGCCATGGCCGATACTGCCGAGACGGGTGCGAGTCGTCAGCTCATGACCTCTGCGATCTTCATTTACGTGCTGATCATGCTGGTGGGTCTGATGCTCGCGGCCCTACTGCCCCTGCGCTGAATCGGGGAAAAACAGCGCCTGTGGCTAGCAAGCCCTTCAAAATTCCGCGGTCGGTACTGGTGGTTATTCATGACCCAGAAGGCCAGGTATTGCTTTTGGAACGCGCCGACAAGCCGGGCTTCTGGCAGTCGGTGACCGGAAGCCTGGATGCCATGGACGAGCCTTTGCTGCAGGCGGCCCAGCGGGAACTCGCCGAAGAGACTGGGCTGACTGCCGGCCCCGAGGCATGGTCCGACTGGGATTTTTCTCAGGTCTACGAGATTTTCCCGCACTGGCGTTATCGCTATGCCCCGGGCGTGACGCAGAATACGGAGCATGTCTTTTCCGTCTGTGTGTCCTCCGATAGGCCGATACGCCTGGCTCCGCGTGAGCACCTGCAGTTTCGGTGGCTGCCCTGGCAGGCGGCCGCTGAGGTCTGCTTCTCGTGGAGTAATGCCAAAGCGATCCGGATGCTGGCCCAGCGCTGGCCATTTTCTGCAGAGGGGTCGCTGCCCGAGACGCAGTAGTCGTAGCCTCTTTTTTTCGAGTAGTGCCCATGGATGACCTGGTGGTCTTGCGCCCCGAGGGGCTGTTCTGCCCCGCAGGTGGGTTTTTCATTGACCCCTGGCGTGCTGTCGACCGCGCAGTGCTCACCCATGCCCATGCAGACCATGCCCGCTCTGGCCATGGCCATGTGCTCTGTTCTGCCCGGGGGCTGCCGGTATTTCAGGCGCGACTCGGCAGCCAGACCTCTTTTCAGTCCTTGGGCTATGGCGCGCGACTGCGTGTTGGAGATGTCTGGCTGTCGCTGCATCCGGCAGGGCACGTCCTGGGCGCGAGTCAGGTTCGAATAGAAAAGGATGGCCGGGTCTGGGTGGTCTCGGGGGACTATCGGGTGGCTGCTGACCCAAGCTGTGACGCCTTTGTCCCCGTGGCTGCCGATGTCTTCATTACTGAGACCACTTTTGGTCTGCCCATCTATCGCTGGCAGCCGCAGCAGGCGGTGGTGGATGAAATTCTGCTCTGGTGGCAGCAAGAGGCAGACCGCGGTCATGCCTGCCTGGTCTATACCTACGCCCTGGGCAAGGCTCAGCGTCTGATCATGGCAATCGATGATCGTGTGGGAATCCGGTCTGGCCCTGGCCCGGTCTACGTGCATACCGCGGTTGCGAGGATCAATGCGGCCTATCGCGCTGCCGGTGTTGGGGTTCCGGCGGATCAGACTCCCCCAGCGCGGCTGGCGGCAGGAGACCTCGTACTCGCACCGCAGTCTGTCCAGGGTTCGCACTGGCTGGGCCGCCAGCAGGTGCCTGTTTCCCAGGCCAATGTCTCGGGATGGATGACGGTTCGGGGTGCGCGGCGCCGTCAGCCCGGGGTACGGGGCTTTGTGCTGTCGGATCATGCCGACTGGCCGGGGCTGCTCTGGGCTATTGACCAGAGCCAGGCATCGCGGGTGATCCTGACCCATGGACAGACCGCCTTCATGGCCCGCTGGCTCTCGGCTCAGGGAGTGCAGGCCGATACCCTTCAGACTGAGTTCGATGCCCAGGCCGCCGATGTCTAAAGCCCAGGCACCACTTCCCTCTTTAGGTTCCAGCGTGCTGCAGGAGCTAGCACAGGGGCTACCACAGGGGCTACCAAAGGGGCTGCCACAGGGCTTGCCGCAGGCGGCCGGCTCCAGCCTGGGCCTAGCCCGATTCAGCCAGCTGCTTATCGAACTCGAACAGGCCGATGGCACCCATGCCAGGCAGCAGGCGCTGCAGCTGTACTTCGGCGAGGCCATTCCCGCCGACGCCGCCTGGGCTGTCTGGCTGCTCTCAGGCGAACGCCTGAAACGCCTGGTTCCCCTGGCCGTGTTGAAGCAGGCCGCGATGGCCGTCACGGGCCTGCCTGCTTGGGCCTTTGAAGAGTGCTATCAGACAGTCGGCGACCTTGCCGAGACGATAGCCTTACTGGTAGGGCAGGTGGATGCAGCTAAGGCCAGCGACAGCGCCGCCATGGCGAGCCTGGGGCTTTCTGACTGGATCAGGCATCGTCTGCTGCCCCTGCGTTCGGCAGACTCGGGTGCAGCCCAGGCAGTGATCCAAGAGAGCTGGGCGCAGCTCACGCCCCAGCAGGTCTTCTGCCTCAATAAGCTGATCACCGGGGGTCTGCGAGTGGGTGTGTCGCGTCAGATGGTGGCCGCGGCCTTATCGTCGTTTTCGGGTGTAGCCCGAGAGACCATGGCTACCCGGCTTATTGGGTTTACCGCGGAGCTGCCCTCTGCCGATGCCTTTACGCGCCTGCTCGCCCCTGTCGAGGCGACAGAGGCCCTGCTCGGGCCGGTTCCTTTTTTTCTTGCGCAGAGCCTCACCCTTTCGGAAGAGGCGCTTGCCGACCCGGAGTCTGCAGCGACCGCCCTAGTGCAGCGTCTCGGCCCGGTCGAAGACTGGTCAGCCGAGTGGAAATGGGACGGCATTCGAGCCCAGATAATCGCAGGCGGCCAGGCGGTGGCTATCTGGTCGCGGGGCGAGGCGCTAGTCACTGAGATGTTTCCGGAACTGGCCGCAGCCATGCGTCTGGTCTCGCAAGCGGTGGATGCTGACCTGCTCTTTGACGGAGAAATTCTGGTCTGGGATGCGCAGAACCACAGGCCCCAGCCTTTTGCGGCGCTGCAGACCAGACTGGGCCGCAAAAAGCCATCGGCCCGGCTGCTTCAGAGCACCCCGGCGGTTTTCATGGCCTATGACCTGTTGCGGTGGTCTGCAGAAGACCTTCGGCCTCTGGCCTTTTCGCAGAGACGAACGCGGCTGGAGGCAGTGGTTCGGCAGGCGGGCCAGCACTGTCCGGCGGTGATGCAGCAGATACGGCTCTCGCCCTTGCTTGCCCTGTCCTCGTGGCACGAGGCCTGGCGACTGCGGGGGCAGGCCCCGGCGCATTCTGTGGAAGGCCTTATGCTTAAGCGCCAGCAGGCGGCCTACGGCCAGGGACGGCAGAAGAAGACGCCGCAGGGCGAGTGTTGGAAATGGAAGCGCAGCCCATTTTCGGTGGATGCCGTACTGGTCTATGCCCAGCGTGGCCATGGAAGGCGTGCGGGCCTGTACACCGACTATGGCTTTGCCTTGTGGGATGACCGGGTGTCGCCCGCGGTGCTGGTGCCTTTTGCAAAAGCCTATTCGGGACTTACCGATGCAGAGATTCGTCAGGTCGATCAGGTGATTCGCAAATCGATTCTTGAAAAGTTCGGGCCGGTTCGCCAAGTGGCGCCCAGCCTGGTGATGGAACTGGGGTTTGAGGGTGTGATGGCCTCAGGCCGGCACAAGAGCGGCTATGCCGTGCGGTTTCCGCGCATTCTGCGGCTGCGCCCTGACAAGACGGTCGCGCAGGCCGATAGCCTTTCGGCGCTGGCGGCATTTCTGCAGGTCCCGCGGGAGCCCTCCGAATGACGGGCTCGGCTAGGGTCTATGGCATCGACTTCAGTTCGGCCCCCACGCCCAAGAAGCCGATTACCGTAGCGGTCGGTAGCCTTGATCTGCGCCATGGGGTCTATCGCCTTAACCATGTATCGGGCCTGACGAGTCTGCCGGCCTTTGAGGCATTCCTGGCCACCCCTGGCCCCTGGCTGGGCGGGTTCGACCTGCCCTTTGGTCAGCCTCGGGTGCTCATTGCCCATGAGGGTTGGCCCGAGCAGTGGCGTGACTTTGTGCGGTTTTTCTGTGCCGCAGACCGCCAGGCTATTCGTGGCCGTTTTAAGGCCTGGTGCGATGCGCGGCCGGTGGGCGATAAGTTTGCCTGGCGGGCCACCGACAGGCCTGCGGGGTCAAGCCCCGCCATGCGATGGACGAACCCGCCCGTGGCCTGGATGATGCAGGCGGGCATCGGCAGAATGGTTGAGGCAGGGCTGTGTTTTCCCGCGCATGGTGACCAGTGCCCCGGGCTTCTTGAGAACATAGGGCTTGTCGCGGCTGGTCTGCCTAGTGCAAGCCCTGTTTTGCCGCGGGTTTGCCTACCTGCGCGCATTGCCCTTGAGGCCTACCCGGGGTTCACTGCCCGCCAGGTGACGCGGCAGTCGTACAAAAGCGATACCCGCGCCAAACAAGACTCCGACCGTGCCTACCACCGGCAAAAGATTCTCCGAGCGCTGCTGCGTGGTGAGGCAGGTCTGCGTCCCCGTCTGGTGGCCACACCGGGATGGATACGACAGCTGACCATCGACGGGAGTGGTGATCTCCTGGATGCGGTGATCTGCGCCCTGCAGGCCGCGCATGCGGCCACTGAACCGCGCTTTGGACTGCCTGCCCGTCTTGATCCGCTCGAGGGCTGGATTGCGGCAGTACCCCATTAGGCCATGACGCCGGCAGAGCGCGCCTTTAAGGCGCTGGGCTATGAGCCCTTTGGGTTTCAAAGACAGGCCTGGCAGGCCATCGTCAGCGGGCGGTCCGGGCTCTTGCAGGCAGGAACGGGCACGGGAAAGACCTACGCGATCTGGGGAGGGCTTTTGAACCGAATCCTCGGTCAGTCAGCCCGGCAGACCGGCAGACTGTCTCGCCCTTCTGCGTCCGCGGTTGCGTCCCCGGTTGCGGCCTCTCCCGGGCTCCAGGTCTTGTGGGTCACGCCCATGCGCGCCCTGGCGGCCGATACGGCGCAGTCCTTGCAAAGGCTTTCCGATGCATCAGGCTATGGGCTGCGGGTGGGCCTTCGCACCGGGGACACAGCGACTGCGGAACGGGCGCGCCAGGAACGCTCCCCGCCGCATGCTCTGGTGACGACCCCGGAGAGCCTATGCCTGTTGCTCTCCAAGCCACAAGGCCTAACACTGCTGCAGTCTGTGCATGCGGTTGTGGCAGACGAATGGCATGAGCTCTTAGGCAGCAAACGTGGGGTGCAGCTGCAACTGGCCCTGGCATCCTTGGCATCCCTGAGGCGCTCGAGCCTTGGCAGCGCTCACCCGTCTCCTCAGCCGCCTTCGCTCATCGTCTGGGGCCTGTCGGCCACGCTGGGCAATCTGGATGAGGCGTCTGAGTGCCTGTGCGCAAGCGTTTTGTCTGAGCAGGGGCTGCCCGTGTGTCAGATTGCCTGCGATGTCGCCAAGCCTGTCGTGATCGAGACGCTGCTACCCGCGCAGGCCGGGCGATTTCCCTGGGCAGGGCATCTGGGGCTGGCCATGCGCGACCAGGTGGTTGAGACTATCGATAAGGCATCGACCAGTCTTGTCTTTACCAACACCCGGTCTCAGGCCGAGCTCTGGTATCAGGCGCTTTTAGAGGCGCGGCCGGACTGGGCCGGCTGCATTGCCTTACACCATGGATCGCTCGATCATCAGACCCGGGGCTGGGTGGAAAAGGCCATTGCCCAGGGTCTGCTCAAGGCAGTGGTGGCAACCTCGAGTCTCGACCTGGGGGTGGACTTTGCGCCGGTCGAACAGGTGCTGCAGATTGGCAGCCCCAAGGGTCTGGCGCGACTGCTGCAGCGGGCGGGCCGCTCGGGCCATCAGCCAGGCAAGACCGCGCGGCTGGTACTGGTTCCTACCCATGCCCTGGAGATCCTGGAGTCGTATGCCGCGCAGCGTGCCCTTGCCACGGGCCGCATTGAGTCACGACCACCGCCTCAGGCACCCATGGATGTGCTCGTTCAGCACCTCGCCACCCGGGTACTGGGTAGGCCCATGAATGGGGCAGACCTCTACCAAGAGGTTCGCACCGCCTATAGCTATCGCAGCATTACCCCCGAGGCCTTTGCCTGGGCGCTGCAGTTCCTATCGCAGGGTGGTACGAGCCTTGCAGCCTATCCCGAGTTTCATCGTCTGCAGACCGATGCCGCAGGGCGATGGCAGATGGCCGATGCCCGCCTTGCCCGCAGGCATCGCCTGTCGATCGGTACGATTCTCTCGGATGCGAGTATTCGTCTTGCCTGGGTGTCGGGTGGCAGTCTTGGTCAGATCGAGGAATCATTTATTGGCCGGCTCAAGCCAGGGGATACTTTTCTGTTCTCGGGCCGGGCGCTTGAACTTGTGCGCGTAAAAGACCTTACCGCCTATGTGCGACTTGCTAAAAAGAAGGCTGGCGCCGTACCGCGCTGGAATGGTGGCAATATGCCCCTTTCGGGAATGCTCGCGGCCACCCTGCGCGAGGTTTTGTCTGAGCTTGCTCCAATAGTCGCCGCAACGCCTGTCGCAAGGCCTGCCACACCGCCAGCCACAATACCCACCGGAGTATCCACTTCGACGCCCGTCACAGCCCAGGCGCTGGCCCCGGAGCTTGCTGCGCTTTGGCCACTTCTCATCACCCAGGCGCTGCGGTCGCGCCTGCCCCCGGCCGACTCTTTTCTGCTGGAAAGGCTGGACTCGCGCGAGGGTGCTCACGTCTTTGTCTACCCGTTTGCAGGGCGAACCGTGCACCTGGGCCTTGCCACGCTCTTGGCCTATCGACTTTCCCAACAGGCGCCAGTGAGTCTCAGTTACTCGGTAAACGACTATGGGCTCGAACTATTGGTGCCGCGGGATCAGGCGGGGCTGCTCACCGAGCCTTGTCTGCGGTCGCTCATTCTGGCAGGCAACGACCGCCTAGCCCAAGACCTGTTATCGGCCTTGTCTGCGGGCGGGCTTGCCCAGCGGCGGTTTCGTGAGATTGCCCGGGTGGCAGGACTGGTCTTCTCCGGAATGCCTGGGGCTGAGAAGACCAGCCGTCAGTTTGCCGCCTCCTCCAACCTTTTTTATGAGGTCTTTCAGAAATACGACCCGGACAACGCCCTCTTGCAGCAGTCCTGGCGTGAGGTGCAGCGCGATGAACTCAATCAGCAAGACCTCAGCGAGACTTTGAATCGCTGCAGCCGGGCCCAATGGCTATGGGTCGATCTGTCTCGTCCGAGCCCTTTTTCCTTTCCGCTTATGGTTGAGCGTCTTCGCGAGCAGCTCTCTAGTGAGAAGCTTGCCGACCGCGTGGCGCGGATGCTGGAGGAGGCTCATCATGGCCTGCCATCTGGGCAACCGCCGGGACAATCGCCGGGGCCGCTATCCGGGCGATCAGCCGGGCCGCCCCATGGACTGTCGGCGGGACTGCCCTCATGAATGGGTCTTTCAGCGGGCAGCATCTTGGCGGCGCTTATTGTGTTGAAGACACAGCGCACCAGAGATGCCTCTGGCTCACACCCCAAGGCGCGCTTATCGATGCGGTGAGCCAGACCGCCTTTGTCTCTGATCTCCATCTGGGAAAGTCCACCAGCTTTCGCCGCGCGGGGCTAGGGGTTCCCGAGGGCAGCGACCACGAGACGCTCAGGCATTTGTCCGCGGTCTTAGGCCAGTATCGTCCCCAGTGTCTGGTGGTTCTGGGCGACCTGGTGCATAACGCCCAGTCACTTACGCCGCGGCTGCAAGAACAGATAGCAGCCCTGCGGGATCAGCACTCCAATATGGCCTGGCATCTGGTGATGGGTAACCACGACCGGAAGGCCTCCGAGGTACTCCGACTGCACTGGATGCCACGGCTCGGGCTTGAGGTTTTTGAAGACCGCTGGCAGGAAGTCCCCGGCCTCGTGGGTGTGCACAGCCCGCAAGACCTCACCGATGCTCGGGTAGGCACCGACCTGCCCCAGACGGTCTGGTCGATTGCCGGTCACCTGCATCCCTCTGTGCTGGTTGCGGGTGGGGCTCGGCAGCGGCTACGTCTGCGATGCTTTGCCTTTCGGGCGGGCCAATGGCTTCTTCCGGCCTTTGGGGCATTTACCGGCAGTTTTCCTTTGCAGCCAAAGGATTATGATGCGGTGTATCCCGTGGCAGAGGAACGCGTATTCTGCTTAAAGCCAACCGCCCACGATTTAACATCCGATAAAAAACCGTAAGGAGATGCTGATGATCGTTCGTCTTCTTTTTCAAGCGCGCGTCTGTGCGACTCTGGTGAGACGCGGCGTCGGGACTGCGGCTATGTTGATAGGCCTGCCTCTGTTTTTTTTCAACGGGTATTTTGCGTCACCCGCCCAGGCACATCATGGCTGGAGCAGCTACGACCAGACCCAGCCCATCACCCTAACGGGGCTGGTCAAGCGTAGCGGCTATGAGCACCCGCATGGCTTTGTTTTGATCGAAGCCGGGGGCAAGATGCTTACGGTGGTTCTTGCCCCGCCGTTTCGGATGGAAAACCGTGGCCTGGCTCGTGATGCGATTGCGCCGGGTCGGGAGGTGACGATTCAAGGCTATGCCCTGCGGTCCGACCCGTCTGAGATTCGTGCCGAAAGAATCACTGCTGGTGGAAAGACCGTTGAGCTGCGCTAGCCCGTCGGCACTTGTGGTCCCAGCGGTTCTCTTGGCTCTTTTGGCGCTCTCGGCCCTTTTGCCCCTTTTGCCCCTTTTGGTCCTAGTGGCGCCATTGGTTTCATCGGCGCTTTTCGCCCTATTGGGCTCATCGGTCCCGGGGACTGGTCTTCGTGTCTGAGGCTGCCGTCGGCCTTGCGGCGATTCCGGTTATTGCGGGAATAGAGCGCCTGCCCCTGGCCGTGGCGATGCGTGAGTCGCTATGGCTCTATCCCACCGTGGAGTCGCTACATATTGCGGGCATTGCGGGCCTGTTTGGCACGATTCTGCTTTTGGATCTTCGCCTTCTGGGCCTTGGAGCTTCCCTCAGCGTGTCTGCGCTCATGCGACTGGTGGTGCCCATGGCCCTTGTGGCGCTGGGGCTTGTGGTGGCTACAGGCAGTCTTATGTTTATTGCCCATGCCCACGAGTTTCTCGCCTCGCCGCTCTTTGTCTATAAGCTCGGTCTGATCATGCTGCTGCTGACCAATGCCTTGGTACTGCACCTGCGCGAACCGATGCATCGTCGACAAGGGTATGCCCCGGCCTTAGGGGCAGTCAGTCGTATTCAGGTGCTTGTGTCGATGTTGGGCTGGCTTGCGGTGATCGGTCTGGGCCGCTGGCTGGCCTATGTCTAGCA
>JBMSYB010000016.1:0-37423 GCA_049426285.1 Burkholderiaceae bacterium | reverse complement strand
GGGGCTATTTCGGCGGGCGCCGCCAGAGGCCCTGCAGGCGGCGCTTGCCGGTGCCGAGCGCAAGCGGCTCGCGGCAGAGGCGCAGGCGCAGCTCACCGAGGCCATTGTTGCGGGAACCGACCCCCTGCCGCAGGAAATCGCCAGCCAGGCCTTGGGCCTGCTCATTCGGCCTGATAAGCAGTCGATCGCCTACAAGGCCCTCGAATCGGCAGCCCATACCCTGCAGACCACGCCTTCTCGTTTATTGCTCAGTCGCGGAGCCCTGCCCAGCGCCTATGCCCTGCACCGGTCCCGATTTCTTGCCGAGGGTCTTGCCCACCCCCATGCCGAAGGGCCCACCAGCCTCGACCTCGCCGCCCTGGCCCATCGCAAGGCGGCTCTGCTGCAAAGCCTTCCCCAGGCGCAGTCGGTTGCCTATTCGATTGACGATGCCGATACCTTTGAGGTCGATGATGCATTCTCTCTGGCGCCCCTCTATGCGCCATTGCACGATCAGCAAGGCGCCGCAGCCGAGCCCGTATTTTCAGGCTGGCGGGTGGGTATTCACATCGCAGCCCCGGGCCTGCTCATCGAGCCTGAAAGCCCTCTGGGCCAGTGGGCGCGCGACCGGGCCTCAACGGTCTACTTTCCGGGGGAAAAGATCACCATGCTGCCGCCAGAGGCAATTGCCCTGGCCTCTCTGGATGCGGGCACTCGGGTGCCTGCGGTCTCCCTGTACCTGGAATTCTCGGCCCAGGGTGAGCGTCTGCGCCAGACGAGTTGCGTAGAGGCAGTCGAGATCGCCCAGAACATCCGGCACGGGGACTGGGAGGAGGGGTTTGAGGCACTGACCCAGAGCTTGGAGACTGTGCAGCCTGAAATACTTGATGCGCCCGCGCCGCCGCAATGCGCCGACCTGCCATGGACGGGGTTGCTGCCTCTGCTCTTCCTGGCCCGCGGGCTGCGCAAGGCGCGCGAAACTGCACGCGGCAAGCCCGAGCCCACCGGCCGCACCGACTTTCAGCTCAGCATTCGCTGGCACGATGATCCTCAGGCCCGCCAGTTGGGGCTGGGCACCCCCGAGATCAGCCTGCGCCGCCGCGGATCTGCACTCGATATTCTGGTCTCGGAATTCATGATCGCGACCAATGTGGCCTGGGGCGAGGCCTTGGCCCTTGCCCAGTTGCCCGGAATCTACCGCTGCCAGACCTTCGGGCGCGTGCGCATGCAGACCAGCCCGGGCCCGCACCAAGGGCTCGGTGTCAGCCATTACGCCTGGTCCACCTCACCGCTGCGTCGCTACAGCGACCTGATCAACCAGTGGCAGCTTCTGGCAGTCCTCGGACAGCGACGGGCGGTGTTTCGTCAGGCCGATGCCACCCTCTATGCCGACCTCGCGCATTTTGACGCCTGCTATGACCGATACGCGGAGTTTCAGACCCAGATGGAGCGGTACTGGAGCATTCGGTGGCTTGGGACGCAGGCTGGTATGACAACCGAGTCCTGGTCACGAGGCCCAGACCAGCCGCCGATCATCGAGCCTGCGGTGGCTGGCCGGGAGGGCCTCTTTCGGCTGCGCCGTGCCCCGGCAGTCGTGCGGCTGCCAGACTGGTCTGAGCTTGCGCCCGGAACCGAGGTACAGGTTGAACTCCTCAGTGGCGATGCGCTCGATATCCATCTCGAGGCACGCGGCCAGGGCATTCTGAAAGAATCCCGGGTCGACCATTACGCGGTGCTGGGCTCACCGATTGCCCATAGCCGTTCACCCGTCATTCACCATGCCTTTGCAGGCCAGTCTGAATTGGGCCTGCAGTACGACCGGATTGAGACCTCGGCAGAGGCCCTCGCGCAGACACTCGACCGGCTCTGGGCAGACGGCTATAAGGGGCTTAACCTCACCGTTCCCTTAAAAGAGGCTGCCTTCGCCCTCGCCCAGACCCGTGGCTGGCGTATTGCGCCCCGAGCCCAGGCGGCCGGCGCAGTCAATACGCTGATCCGCATTGCAGAGACAAACCCGACAAGCGAAGTGGCCGGAAGCGGCCCATGGCTGGCCGACAACACCGATGGTATTGGTCTGGTGCGCGACCTGACCCGCATTTTGGGAGACGACGGGCTCAAGGGCAACGAGGTGCTCATCATTGGCGCTGGCGGCGCCACCCGGGGACTGATCAGCCCCTTTCGCGACGCGGGGCTGCGGCGTATCTTGGTGGCCAATCGTTCGGTTGAAAAGGCCATTGCACTGGCCGAAGAAATGAACCACGGGCACTCTGCGCCCCTCATCCCCCTGGGCCTTGATGCCCTGCAGGCCGACAGTCTGCCGGACGGCAGCCCCTGGCCCAGGCTCGTGATCAACGCCACAGCCGCGAGCCTCGAAGGTGCCAGCCTCCCAGTGCACCTTAGTATCTTCGCCGGCGCGCAGCTGGTCGTCGACCTGATGTATGGCCCTAAGGCCGAAGTCTTCCTCAGCCAGGCCCGGGCGGCTGGTGCCCCTCATTGTGCCGATGGCCTGGGAATGCTGGTGGAGCAGGCCGCCGAAAGCTTTTTTCTGTGGACAGGACAGCGCCCGGATACCGAGCCGGTACGCGAGGCCCTCATCGCCGCGCTGGAGTCTGACGCGTGAACACTGCACTACCCCGGGAGCCCGAGGCCGCCCAACGGGCCTTGGCAGAAATACAAGACCTGCTGGCCCGGCTAAAGGTCGAGGCCGAACTGGTACATCGCGAACAGCATCCCACCGAGCCGGAGCGTCAGGCCTTAGTCGCGCAGCTGGTCGCTAAGCAGCAGCGAAACACCCTGGCGGCCCGCATCGCGCCCCTGCATGCAGCCGATATCGCCTATGTTCTGGAGGCGCTTCCCTGGGAACAGCGCGAACTGCTCTGGCCCCTGGTGCATGAGAATCGCCACGGCGCGGTAATGGTCGAGCTCAGCCCGGCCGTGCGGGCCCCGATCATCGAGATGATGTCCCGCAGCGCCCTGATTCAGATGGCCCAGTCTCTGGATACCGACGACCTGGCAGCCATGGCCGAAGAGCTTCCCTTCGATGTCGTCGAACGCGTGCGACAGGGGCTGACCATTGAGGAGCGGGAGCAGCTGCGGGCGGCGATGTCGTACCCCGAGGACAGCGTCGGAGCCCGTATGGACTTCGAAATGGTCACCATCCGGGACGATGTCACGCTCGAGGTTGTATTGCGCTACCTGCGGCGGTTTGAGGCGCTGCCGGCCCACACAGACCAGGTCTTTGTCGTCGACCGAAAAGAGCATCTTCGGGGAGCCTTATCGATCGATCAGCTGCTGCTCAACGAGCCAGAGACCCTGGTGGCCGAGGTGATGCGCCGTGACCTGCTCTCGCTCAATGCCCGCGACGATGCCTTTGAGGCCGCCCAGGCGTTTCAGCGCTATGACCTGGTATCGGCACCGGTCGTCGATGACCATGGCAAGCTCATTGGCCGCCTGACGGTCTCTGAGGTGGTCGATGTCATTCGCGAGGAAAGCGACTCTGACGTGCTTGCCCAGGCTGGCCTGCGTGAGGAGGAAGACCTCTTTGCCTCCATATGGGCCTCGGCCCGCAACCGCTGGCTCTGGCTCGCCCTAAACCTCTGCACCGCGTTTTTTGCCTCGCGCGTGATCGGCGCCTTCGAGGGCACGATTGAAAAGGTGGTGGCCCTTGCCGCACTCATGCCGATTGTGGCGGGCATTGCCGGGAACACCGGCAACCAGACCATGACCATCTTTATTCGGTCCATGGCGCTTGGGCAGGTCACAGCAAGTAATCTTTCTCGGCTCTTTGCCAAAGAACTCTCAATCGCCGCGCTCAACGGTCTGGTCTGGGGGCTGGTCGCCGGGCTATTTGCCTGGTGGCTCTACTCTGGGTCGGATCAGGGAATGCTGCTGGGGCTCACCATGATGCTGGCGATTATGCTCAACCTCTTAATTGCCGCCCTGATTGCCATCTTTGTACCCATGCTGCTGCAAAAGCTGGGGCGCGACCCGGCGCTCGGGTCCTCGGTACTTCTTACCTTTAGCACCGACTCGATGGGATTTTTTATCTTTCTAGGGCTGGCGACCCTCTTCTTTTAGCCGCAGCATCTCTTGCCGCAGCTGACCAATTCGGGCATCGATCCGAGACAAGGACATAAACTGGTCTCCAGAGCCAGAGGTGTTGCCAGCGGCCTTTCGCGCCAGAGCTAACTGCTCTAGGGCGGCAGCCAGCCCCCCCTGCAGCACATAGCGCTCGGCCTGGGCTGCATGTGCCTCTGTTAGGCGACTGGCTGCTGCGGCGGCCTGGGCATGCAGCCGCCATGCCTCTGCATCATGCGGCCAGTGGGTCGTTAACCAACGGGCACGGGTAAGGGCAGGCAGTGCGCGATCAAGGTCTAGCTCCACGACAATCGCCACCCGCACCAGTGCCCGTGTGGCGATCGACCGGGGGCTCGCCAGCAATGCGGCCTCCACCTCCCTCAGGGCATCGGCCGGCTGACCAGACTGCTGCCAGGCGCGTGCCTTGGCCAAAGCCCAGAAGGGCTGCGCCAGCGCCATGATTCCCGGGCCGGAGTCTGCATCGCCCTTCGTTCGCGCGGCATGATCCGCCTGGGCCGCAGCATGTATCGATTGATCAATAAATGCCCGGGCGGCAGCGCTATCCCCTTGCCCAAGCGCGATCCAGGCCTGCCCATAGGCAAGTCTTGCCTGGTCTGCCGCAGAAGAAAACACCGGATCGGCACGCTGGCTGGCAAGTAGGGTCGCGGAGCGGGCAAGGCCATTGACGGACAGATCTGCCGTTACCCCAAGCCGCTGGCGAATCCATGCGTACTCCAGGCTGTCGGCAGCCTCAGTGCCGCGCGATCCGGCAGGGGAGGCCCGGGCCTGCAGGCGGGCCTGCACGTCCGCGATTCGCTCTAAGGTGAGGGGATGGCTGCGCAGCCAGGAGGGCGCTGCAGACTCGTAATACCTTCCCGCCTGAGACAGCTTCTGAAAAAGCTCGGCCATAGCCTCGGGCGCAAAGCCAGACGCTTCAAGCAGAAGCAGCCCAATACGATCCGCCTCGCGCTCGGCATCCCGAGAAAACGCGAGCTGTTCCCGCGCTGCCACCGTCTGCCCCAAAGAGACTATGCCCATAGCGGCATCAGGGCTGCTGGCTGCGGCTATCGCGGCCAACAAGGCCGCCGCAATCATGACTGCGGAAGACTGGCGCTGCTGACCAAACAGCCGGGCAATGTGGCGCTGCGTGACATGCCCGATCTCATGGGCGAGCACCGACATCAGCTCAGACTCGCGCGCAGACTGAACCACCAGGCCGGTGTGCACCCCGATATACCCCCCCGGCAGGGCAAAGGCATTGATGCTCGGGTCCTTAACGAGAAAAAACCGAAAGTCCTCCGGAAGCAGTCCGGCCTCTGATCCGAGTTCGCCGCGCGCAAGCGCCGCAGACAATAGCTGGGACCCCTGCACCTGGAGATAGTCCTGGGCCTCAGGGTCATCGAGCACCACCCCGGCCCTGAGCAGCTGCTCGAAGATCGATCGCCCGAGTCGGCGCTCAGCCGCACCGGACAGAGCGTCTGTGGCCGTCTCTCCCAGGGCGGGTAAAGGCGCAGGCAATGCGGCTGACGAAGAGGCTGGCGAGGGGGCCATGTCCGCCCCAATTGCCCTGGGCAGACCCGACCCGGCGCCAACGAGAACCAACAGGCAGAAACCCACCCCTAAGCGGGAAAGAAGTACTCGCATGCGGGCTATGATAGAAGCATGACCGGACTGACCCATTTTGACGCCTCGGGCCAAGCCCATATGGTGGACATTTCTGAGAAGCCCGAAACGGCACGGCTAGCAGTCGCCCGGGGATTCATTAGCATGAGACCCGATGTACTCGACTTGGTTCGGCAGGGCTCGGCAAAAAAGGGCGATGTACTTGGCGTTGCCCGCATCGCGGCCATTCAGGCGGCAAAACGCACCAGTAGCCTTATTCCGTTATGCCACCCGCTGCCACTGAGCCAGCTTTCGGTTGTATTTACGCTGCAGGCAGACCCCCCCGGCATCTGGTGCAGGGTGCAGGCGACCACAACGGGCAAAACGGGCGTCGAAATGGAGGCCCTCACAGGGGTTCAGATTGGCCTACTCACCATCTACGATATGGTCAAGGCCGTGCAGAAAGACATGGTAATTTCCGAGGTACGGCTCGAAGAAAAGCACGGTGGGAAATCGGGCAGCTTTGTCGCCCCGTAAAGCCACTAGTAGGCGCTTCCGCTTAGTGCGCTCCGGTGGGCGAATGCCCTGCCGCGAGCCGATAGACGGTTCCGCAGTAAGGGCAGCGGGCCTGACCCTCTGAGAGGTCGAGAAACACCCTGGGATGGCTGCTCCACAGAGGCATATTCGGGTTGGGGCAGTAGGCCGGCAGGTCGGCCGCAGTAAGCTCCACCACAGCCTCCTGGCCCGGATCGGAACCAGCTCGTGTCATCGCAAGAGCCCTTATACGGGGCTTAGCCAGCCCGAATACTTCTTGGCGCGGCCGGCCACCACATCGAAGAATAGGCTTTGAATCTTCTCCGTTACCGGCCCACGACGGCCCTGGCCAATGACTCGGTCGTCGAGCTCTCGAATCGGGGTTACCTCGGCGGCCGTGCCAGTAAAGAAGGCCTCATCAGCGCAATAGATCTCATCACGGGTGATGCGCTTTTCGATGACCGACAGGCCAAGGTCTTGGGCAAGCGTTATTGCCGTGCTGCGGGTAATACCGTCGAGACAAGAGGCAAGATCAGGCGTGTAGACCTTGCCCGCCTTCACGATAAACAGGTTTTCCCCCGCCCCTTCAGAGGCATAGCCGTCGGTATCGAGCAGCAGGGCCTCATCGTATCCGTTGGCGGCCACCTCCTGGTGGGCCAGAATCGAATTAATGTAATAGCCCGAGGCCTTGGCACGCACCAGCGAGACATTCACATGGTGCCTAGAAAAAGACGAGGTCTTGACCCGAATCCCCTTGGCGAGCCCGTCTTCACCCAGGTAGGCCCCCCAAGGCCAGGCAACCACCGAGACATGAATCGTGTTGCCCACGGCAGAGATGCCCATTTTTTCTGAGCCGATCCAGGCAATGGGGCGCAGGTAGCAGGACTTAAGATCGTTACGCCGCACAACTTCCTTTTGGGCGGCCTCCAGCACCGCTGCGTCATACGGGATCTTCATCTGAAAAATCTTTGCCGAGTTCAGCAGGCGCTGGGTGTGGTCCTGAAGCCGGAAGATCGCGCTGCCGGTCTGGGTTTCATAACAACGAACTCCCTCGAAAACGGCCATTCCATAGTGCAGCGAGTGGGTGAGGACATGGATCTTGGCGTCCCGCCAGGGCACCAACTCTCCATCCATCCAGATCCAGCCATCGCGGTCGGCCATTGACATGCCAGGGTCTCCTTGGGGTCTCATTTCTCACAGGGCCAGGAAAAAAGGCATCATGCCCTTCGATACGCAAGAACATTTCCTCAGCCACCTAGTTCCCGCATTCTAACGAAGCTTCGGCATGCCCGGCATTTCCCTCCGTCGCCGTTCCCGCAAGGGCCCCGTCCAGCAGGCCTGGAATGACCTGAGCCCGTCGATGATCGCCGTGGGTATTTGGGGCGTAGTCACGGGAATGGCGATGGTCAAGGCCGGGCTCACGCCCTCGCAGGCTGTGGGCATGAGCCTGCTGGTCTATGCCGGCTCCGCCCAGTTGGCGGCCCTGCCCCTGATTGCCTCGGGAGCTGCACTGCCTATTATCTGGATCAGTGCGCTGATCGTGAACCTGCGATTTTTTATCTATTCGCTGGGCATGCGCCCCTGGTTTCGGCATATGCATCCTGCCAAACGGGCCCTGTATGGCACGGTGTCCACAGACGCCCAGGTGGTGGCCATCAGCCTGCGGTTTCCCGACGGAAGCAACTCCGCGGCCCGGCGGCGTCTTTTCCTGCAGTATTTCCGCATGTCGGCCGCCATGGGATGGGTCTGCTGGCAGGCCTGCTCCCTGGTGGGAATCTTTCTCGGTGGCTTCTTGCCCCAGGATGCGGGACTGGGATTTCTTGCCTCACTGGCCCTGCTCACCCTGCTGCTACCTATGCTTCAGGGCCGGCCGGCCTGGGGCTGTGTCGCCACGGCTGCTGCCGTCTCGGTCGCCCTCAAGCCTCTGCCCCTTAACCTTGGGCTTCTGGCCGCAGTGGTTGCGGGCGTTGCGGTGGCGCTCTGGCTCAGTCGCCATGACTGAACTCGCCCTATGGGTCACGGTCATCGGCCTGGCCATCACCACAATCGCCAGCCGAGGCATTCCGCTTTTGCTTCCGACCCGATGGCAGTTGCCGCCACGGATTACAGCAGCCCTGCGTTATGCGCCTATGGCAGGGCTCACCGCGATTCTGATGCCCGATATTCTGCTCAACGACGCCGGCGCACTGGCGGTGTCGCCTACCAACCTCAGGCTCTGGGCAGTGGCCCTTGCCTTGGTTGTCTGGTTTCGCTGGAGAAGTACTGTGCTGGCCCTGGTTGTCTCAGGTGGGTTTTACATTTCCCTCTACGTACTCGCACCCGCCTAAACCGCCTAGATCGACTGCGGCCGGTCATGAATCTCGGTAAGCGGCCGCACGACCGATGGCGCATCAGAGAAGACCTGGGCCCAGAGGGCCTCTACCGCCTGCCGGTGCGGTGCGAGGGCCTGCGGGTCAAGCCTGGCTGAGGCTGCCCCAGCCAGTCGAAGACGATGCTGCTGCCGCCGAAACTCCCGGTAGCCATCGGCCACGGCCTGGGCAAGATCTGTCGCAATCAGCCCGAGTTCCGCACTGATGCGCAACAAGGCGATATTGCCCAGATTGGCCGTGAGCCCTGGGTGGTCGGCGCTATGCCGCAGAACCAAGGCCTGCACCATGAACTCGATATCAACCATGCCCCCTGTGTCGTGCTTGAGGTCGAAAAGACCGCTGGTATTGGGATGGCCCTCATGCATCTTTTGGCGCATGGCCAGAATCTCTTCGAGTAAAGCACAGGGGTCCCGCCGCATCCGCAGGATTGCGATACGCCCCTGTTCAAAGGCCTGGCCGATCTCAGCATCACCGGCGCAAAACCGGGCCCGGGTAAGCGCCTGATGCTCCCAGACCCATGCCTTCTCCATCTGATAGGCCATGAACCCGTCGAAGTCACTTACCAACAGGCCGGCGTTGCCATTCGGGCGCAGCCGCAGGTCAATTTCAAACAGGCTGCCTGCGGCGGTAGTCGTGGTAAGCCAGACATTCATGCGCTGGGCCAGCCGGGCATAGTTCTCTGGGGCCTGATCGTGGGGATCGTTATGCAGGAATATCAGGTCAAGGTCGGAGGCATAGCCAAGCTCCTTGCCACCGAGCTTTCCATAGGCCACCACTGCAAACCGCGGGCTATCGCAGTGGCGCCGCGGGCTTGCAGCCCAGGCCGATCGCAGGGTTGCGCTGATCATGATGTCGGCCAAGGCCGAGAGCTGGTCCGAGAGCTTCTCAAGCGGCCAGAGTCCGTCGAGGTCTTGCACCAAGAGCCGAAAGAGCTGGGCATGGTGGGCTTCACGCAGAACATCCATCTGCCGCTCCACATCCGGCCGCCCCTGTACCAGAGTCTGGTCGAGCTGCTGGGCAAGCGCTCGGTCGAAGACATCAAACTGCGGCGGATCGAAAAGCGTGCGCGTATCTAAGAGCTCATCGAGCACAATCGGATGCCGGCGCAGATAGTCTGCGGCCCAGGAAGACGCGGCAATCACGCGGGCCACCCGAGACAGGGCATCAGGGTATTCGTCAAAAAGCGCCAGGTAGACGGTGCGTTTCTGAATCGCATCGATCAGACCCTGCAGGCCGACGCGCAGTGCTTCGGGAGTCTCGCTTGCAAGGGCAAGCTGGTCAATCTGGCGCGCGATCCGGGCAAGCCGGCTGTCCCGATCCGTGGCGCGAGGCGTCTGTCCTGTTACCTCTGCCGAGGCATTGGCATCAGAGACCTCCTTGCGAAACAAGCGCTCAAAGAGGTTTTTCACCTGCTCCCGATGTTGGGCAATCTCGTGATGCAAGGCGGCCCCATTATCCAGTCCCATAGACCGGGCGGCATGATCGACCTCGGCCTGGGCGCCACCGAGCACATGGGTCTGAGCATCCTCGACATACTGCAGTCGATGCTCAAGCTGTCGCCAGAAACGATAGGCGCCAAGAAGCGTCTGCACCTCTTGCGCTGACAGCCGCCCCTGTTCACCCAGAACCCGAAGAATCTCTCGCGTCCCCCGCGCCTGCAAAGTAGCATTGCGTCCGCCCCGCACCAGCTGAAACAACTGGGCAATAAACTCCACTTCCCGAATTCCCCCAGGCCCGAGCTTCAGGTCTACCGGATCAAACTCACCGGCAAGACGTGACTCTCGCTTCAGGGTTCTACGCTCGGCCTCCTCTCGGATCTGCTGATGCAGGTCTCGTAAAGCCGCCAGGGCATTGAAGTCGAGGTAACGACGAAATACGAAGGGCCTGCGAATATCCTCCAGACTCTGGAGGTCCTCAGCGAAAACCTCAGGGGTGGAAAAAAAGGCTGGGCTCACCACGCGCGCCTTCACCCAGGCATACCGCTCCCATTCCCGGCCCTGCACCATCAGATAGTCTTCCAGCATGGCAAAGGTGGAAACCAGGGGGCCCGAGTCTCCGTTTGGCCGCAGTCGTAGGTCAACCCGAAACACAATTCCATCGGCGGTCACGTCGCCGAGCAAGAGCGCGAGTTTCCGGCCAAGCCGGGTAAAGAAGGTGTGCAGGTCCAGTATTCCCTTACCGTCCACGCCGTCGGTCTGGCCCTCTTCTGCAATCACATAGATCAGATCGATATCCGAGGAGGCATTGAGCTCACCACCACCGAGCTTACCCATGCCCACAACCAGCAGGTCGACCGGCCTGCCGTCGGGCCGACGAGGCAGCCCATGACGCTGCGCCATCTGATACCCCACTGCCCGATAAGCAAGCTGCAGGCTGATCTCAGCCAATGCTGTGATGCCCTCCAGGTTCTCAGCGAGGTCGGCCTGGCCACCAAGGTCCCTGCCCATGATCGCCAGTAGTGCGCTATTTCGAAACTGCCGTAATGCGGTCGCAACCTTCTCTTCGGAAAGCGTGCAGGTCAGTCCGGTGTAGCAGGCCGAGAGTTCCGGCCAGCCACGGGCCAGGTGGGAAAGAAGCAGAGGCCCATCTATGGGCTGTCCAAGCGACAAGAGCTGCCCGCGGGTGATCACCAGAGGAAGACAGCGTCGAGCAAACGCAGAATGCTTCTCTACCCGCGTGTAGCCCTGCCTGTCCCCGGGGTCTACGATCTGATCAAGACATTCCATGTGTGCCGCCTCTGCCTTAGGTTCTCTAGGTATGCAAGAATTTCGATAATGCCAAATCATTCTGCAAAACCACAGCATGCGGGTTCCATCCCTGGGGCAGAAAATACAGGCGCCTCGAGGATGCCCTCGGGGATGCCTGTTGGCGGCCTCGCGCTATGGTTTATGCTGGCCTTAGCTGGCCTCGTACTCATCCTCGTTGCCTCAGCAGTAACCGTTCGGTACTGGCTCTGGCCCAGTCTTGCCAACCTGCTCAACGATCCTGTTCGCCTCGAGCAGTCTCTCGATCAAACCCTTGGTGAATCCGGTATCTCGATTACGGTAGACAATGCCCGCACCGAGTGGAGTTCCTGGTTAGCGCCGAGGCTCGCCATCGGCGAGATTCGAATCCGCTCCGAGGCCTACCCCAATGACCTCTTAGTGGCAGAGTCGGTGTCCGCAGACTTCGGCCTGCGAAGCCTGCTCTCAGCCTTCTATGGCATGCCGATCTTCTCAGAGCTCAAGGTCTCCAGGCTTCGGGTGTTTGCCGAGAAAGACCCGCAAGGTTCATGGCGGCTTGCGAGCTTCCGACTTGGGCGAACTGGGCAGTCTGCTGCAGACGAGAGTCCCCCCGGTGCCATGTCCCCCGAGGCTGTGCCCCCCGATGCCAGGCCACAGGATCCCAGGCCCCTTCTGCGCGCCCTGTCCTTGCAGGGGCCTTGGACCATCCATGAGACAGACCTCTCTTGGATCGATGCCAGCACGTCTTCGGCTGTATCAGGCCGCCTGCTCTTAAACGACCTGCAGCTGCAGCTCTCTGACGATGGGCTCTCCCTTCAGACTGCAGGCATGGATGCTGCCGAGGTCTCGGCACTGGCTGGCAGAACAATCTCAATGCCGCAGCTTGAGGGACAGCTTGGCACGGTGCGGCTCGACTGGCGCGGTGCTATTACGCAAGCGCCCGACCTTACGACAGAGCAGCTTCTCGCGCAGCTCCGGCTCGATGCCAGCTTCTCCAGGCTCGGGGCAGCCTTCGGAGCCGAGGCGCAGAACACGTCCCGCCTGCAGGGCCTCAGTGGGCGGCTGCTCTTGTCGCCACAGCAGGGCAGCCTTTCTCTGTCGAGCCAGGACCTCACCCTTCGGATCCCAGGGCAGCTTCCAAAGGCGGAAATCCAGCTCGACGAGCTCTCTGGGCAGTTTGAGTTTTCTGCCCAGGATCTGATCACCAGCCTGAAGGCCGGTACCGACAAAACCGCGATCACTGCTACGCTGCTCGTCGATAAGCTTCTTGTCCGCCAAGGCGAGCTCAAGCTCCAGTCGCAGGGTCGCTATCAGTACACAGGAGAAGGGCTTGGCAGTCTCGAAGCCTCCGGCAGTATCGGTGGACTTGTTCCTACCGAACTCAAGGGGCTATTGCCGATTTCTATGGGTCCAGATACCAGGGCATGGTTGGTGCGGGCCATTCAGAACGGCCGGCCTGTCAGTGGAAATTTTCGAATATCAGGGCCTCTTGCCGAGTTTCCCTTTAAACAGCAAGGCACGGGGGATTTCGAGGTGCGGCTCAGGCTAGAGGATCAGGTGCTTGCCTTCAGTCCCGAATGGCCGATGATCACCGGCGCCTTTGTTGACCTCGCCTTTGTGCGACAAGGACTTCGCATCGAAAGCCGACAGGCCCTTATTGGATCGGCCCCAGTCACCCAGGTGGTCGCAGAGATTGCAGACCTCAGCGCAACAAACCCAATTCTCACTATCAACGGTGAAATCTCTGGCAGCCTTGCGACCATGGTCGATGCGGCCAATCGCTCCCCGGTGCGCAACTGGCTCGACCAGGCGCTCGTTGCTAGCTCCGCCAGAGGGCAGGCCCAGCTTGACCTTTCGCTGGCCATCGACCTCAATAATGCCAAAGCGTCTCGAGTACAGGGACAGCTGTCATTTAAAGACAATCGTATTGTTCTGGCTCCCGACATACCCGAGATGTCCGTGGTCCGCGGCAGCCTGGGGTTTAACGAGAACGGTCTGACAAGCCTCGCCGTCTCGGGCAGAACCCTTGGCGGGCCCTTTGCTGCAACCGCTGCGTCAAAAACAAAGGGTTCCAGCACCAGCCAGCTCGTAGTCAAGGGCGAACTGTCGGCTGCCTCCCTAGAGTCCTGGCTTCGCGACTCTGCAGGCCTGCCTCTGGGCACAGGGGTCTTGGTCGGAAAAGCCCCCTACAGCCTCATGATCGACCTTGGTCCGGCAGGCATACAGGTGGCCGGTCAGTCCAGCCTGCGCGGCCTGGCTATTCGCCTCCCTGTACCCGCTCGCAAACGCAGCGATGAAGACTGGGGACTGCAGCTCAGCCTGGCGCAGAAGTCAGGGATCACGACCGAAGATCAGACCCAGAGGCAACAGACCTGGAGGATTTCAACCGTTTCACACCAGCTGTCCGCCGACATTCGGCGCACAGGGGCATTATCGGCAGCGGCATCAACGGTTTCTGGGCGAATCGGAATCGGCCTACCCGTACCGCAGGCGGCCCTGTCAGGTTCTAGTCGCGAGGGCATCATCGTCTCCCTGCAGACCGAGAGCCTCGACCTATCCTCCTGGATCCAGGCCTTTGAATCCCGTCTGGCCGACACCAAAAAGGAAGGACCTGGCGCAAGCCGCCAGGCAGGAGCCCCAATCCCTGCGGCTGGGCAACGGTCCACAGCGCCGGCGCTTTCCAGAATCGAAATTGATGCCCAGCAGGTCGCTCTTGGTGAGCAAAGGATCACCGGGGTTAAGGCGCAGGCCGCTAACCAGTCAGGGGTCTGGCGAGTCGACTTGCAGTCGGCTCAGGTCAGCGGTCAGCTTGCCTGGACCCCCAAACAGCAGGCAGGGCCCGGCGATCCGCCCACCTCCTCTGGAACGCTGGTCGCCCGGCTAGACCGGCTCTGGCTTCCACCCGGCCAGGCGTCGGACCCGTCGGCCAAGAGTAACCTTGTCGAGGATCCCGACGGATCGATTGCAACTCAGCCACCCACGGCGCTTTCCGAGTCCCGTCGCTGGCCCACCCTCGATCTCGTCGCCGAAGACTTCCGCCGCGGCAGTAAGCAGTTCGGACGGCTGGTGTTAGATGCCTCGCCTGCTACCGACCAGGCGCGATGGGATATTCGTGGCCTGACCATTGAGAATGCACACGGTCGGTTAACTGGTAAGGGGCAGTGGTCTGCGCTGCAGTCCATGCAGGGACAGTCGGCACAGGCCTCGCGGCCGGGGGCCTCCCGCACGCAGCTTGACCTCAGCCTGCAGGTGCGCGACGGTGGCAATCTTTTGGCCCGTCTAGGGTATCCCGGAGTCGTCCGGGCAACTCCGGGCAGCCTCACCGGCCAGATCCGATGGGCCGGAGCGCCCACCGACTTCCAACTGGCCACGATGGAAGGGGCGCTTACGCTCGACATGCAGGCGGGTCAGTTTCTTAAGGCCGATGCTGGCCTTGCCAAGCTCATCAGTGTGGTGAATCTGCAGTCGCTTCCCAAACGCATCACGCTCGACTTTCGCGATATCTTCTCCGAAGGCTTTATCTACGAGCGGGTTCGGGGCTCTGTGCAGTTCGCAAATGGCCAGGCCCGAACCGAGAACCTGCGCATCGTTGGCATTCAGGCCTCTGTGCTTCTGGAAGGGCAGGCCAACCTGCTTAACGAGACACAAGACCTTCGGATCTTGGTTCTGCCAGAATTCAACGCTGGCCTCGCATCACTCGGATACGCTATTGTCAATCCGGCGGTGGGGCTGGGAAGTTTCATTGCCCAGTACCTTCTGCGCGACCCGCTTCGGCAGGCGCTGGCCTACGAATATCAGATTACCGGCCGCTGGGATGATCCGCAGGTGCAGGCCCTACCCCGCCGCACCATGGCCCGCGAAACCAAGGAGCCGTAACCACCTATGCCTTCCCTCGATCCGATACGCATCGCTGCCGTCCAAATGGTCTCAGGCACGCGCCTGCAAGAAAACCTCACAACGGCAGAGCACTGGGTACGCGAGGCCCATAGTCAGGGGGCTCAGCTTGTGCTTCTGCCAGAGTACTTCTGCCTGATGGGCGAAAAAGATACCGACAAGTGCGCCATCGCCGAGCCGCAAGGGCTGGGTGCAGAGAGCCCCATACAGGTTCGGATGGCCAGTCTTGCAAAAGACCTTGGCATCTGGATTGCAGCGGGCACCATTCCCTTGCAGTCAGACCGCCCGCCCCGGATTCGCAATAGCCTCTTGGTCTTTGACCCGCAAGGCAGGCAGGTGGCCTGCTACGACAAGCTGCATCTCTTTGCCTTTGATAACGGCAAAGAACGCTACGACGAGTCTCGCACTATTGCTGCGGGCCACAGGCCCGTGGCCTGCCAGACTCCGGCTGGCCACACTGGCCTGTCGGTCTGCTACGACATCCGGTTCCCCGAGTTGTATCGAGCCATGGCCCATTCCCAGCCATTGGACCTTATTCTCATGCCTGCGGCCTTCACCTGGACCACCGGCCAGGCCCACTGGGAAATCCTTTTGCGCAGTCGGGCCATTGAAAACCAGTGCTGGCTGCTTGCCAGCGCACAGGGCGGGAAACACGACAACGGCCGCCAGACCTGGGGCCAGAGCATGGTCATTGACCCCTGGGGTCGCGTGGTGAGCCAGGTGGCAAGCGGCGAGGGACTGGCCATCGCCGACCTCGATCCTGCCCAGACGGCGCAAGTTCGCCTAAACTTGCCTGCACTGAGCCACCGACGATCACTGCCCGGCATTCAACACAACTAAGCTCTTAAACCTCCGGCCCAACCAACGGATCACTGCTATGACACCTTCTGACTCTGCCGTTGCCGCATTGGCTACCGCCCACTCCCTTCTGCTGGCGCCACACGGGCTCACCGAGGCGCACCTGCTCGACGCAATTGGCGAGATCCATGCCCACCGAATCGACTATGCCGACCTGTATTTCCAGTACAGCCGATCCGAGGCCTGGAGCCTTGATGAAGGCATTGTGAAGTCCGGCAGCTTTTCGATCGATCAAGGCGTGGGCGTACGGGCGGTCTCTGGAGAAAAAACCGCCTTTGCCTATAGCGACACCTTAAGCCCCCAGGCCTTGCTTGAGGCTGCGCGCACCACACGGGCGATTGCCCGGGCCGGCGGTTCAGGAACGGTAAAAACGGCAGCATTAAAACAAAGAATCCTGCGGGATCGCCATGTCTATGCCTGTCCCCGTGAGCCACTCTATCTGCCCAACGACCCTCTCGCGGCGCTCTCCGCGCAGGACAAGGTAGCCCTGTTGCACGAGGTCGACCGCCTGGCCCGAAGTCAAGACCCACGGGTGATTCAGGTCATGGCCTCGCTGGCCGGTGAGTATGAGGTGGTGCTGATCGCCCGCACCGACGGCAGAATTGCCGCCGACATCCGTCCCTTGGTACGGCTCTCGGTCAGTGTGATCGCCGAAGAAAAGGGGCGGCGTGAGCAAGGCAGCAGCGGAGGCGGGGGCCGTACCAGCCTACAGACGTTTACGGCCGAGATGCTGCGGCAATACAGCCACGAGGCGGTGCGGCAGGCGGTGATCAACCTTCAGGCACAGGCTGCCCCTGCAGGCGTGATGCCGGTGGTGCTTGGGCCGGGATGGCCAGGCGTTTTACTGCACGAGGCAGTCGGGCATGGCCTGGAGGGTGACTTCAACCGAAAAGGGTCTTCCGCCTTTAGCGGTCGCATCGGAGAACGGGTTGCCGCCAAGGGCGTAACCGTGATCGACGATGGCAGCATTCCCGATAGGCGCGGTTCACTCAACATCGATGACGAGGCCAACCCTACGCAACGAACAGTGCTTATCGAAGACGGCGTGCTCAAAGGCTATCTACAAGACAGCCTCAATGCCCGCCTGATGCGCGTGCCGGTTACCGGCAATGGGCGACGCGAGTCTTATGCGCATCTGCCCATGCCCCGCATGACCAACACGTTCATGCTTGCAGGCAATGAGGACCCCCAAGAGATCGTTGCCTCCCTCGACCGGGGCCTGTATGCCGTGAACTTTGGCGGGGGCCAGGTCGACATCACCAGTGGCAAGTTTGTCTTCACCGCCTCGGAGGCCTACTGGGTTGAAAATGGAAAAATTCAGTATCCGGTTAAAGGCGCCACCATTATTGGCAATGGTCCCGATGCCCTCACCCGTGTCACCCGCATCGGCAACGACCTGGCGCTCGACTCAGGCGTAGGCACCTGCGGAAAAGAAGGCCAGAGTGTTCCCGTAGGGGTTGGTCAGCCCACGCTGCGCATTGAAGGGCTCACCGTGGGGGGCACCGCGGGCTAGCTATCCGCTTGTCGCCGTGCGGGGGGAACCTCGGTGAGCCTAAGCTCCGCTGCCCGTGCATGGGCCGGAAGGTTTTCTCCCCAGGCCAACTCGGCCGCCACCGGGCCGAGTACCTGGGCAGCCTCTGCAGAAATATTAATAAGGCTCGTGCGCTTCTGAAAGTCGTAGACCCCCAGGGGCGAAGAAAACCGGGCGGTGCGCATGGTGGGCAGCACATGATTGGGGCCGGCACAATAATCACCAAGCGACTCCGAGGCATACCGGCCCATAAAGATGGCACCGGCATGGCGTATTTTGTCGGCCCAGTGCGCTGGATGGTCTGTCGAGACCTCGAGATGCTCCGGCGCAATATCCGAGGCAATCTCGCAGGCCTGCTCAAGACTCTGCACCAGCACAAACACGCCTCGCTGTCGTAGAGACGCGGCAATAACCTCCCTGCGCGGCATCGACGGCAGCAGCCTATCGATGGCCTCACAGACCGCTGCGATATGACTGCGATCAGGCGTGAGCAGGATCGACTGGGCAAGCTCATCGTGCTCGGCCTGCGAGAATAAGTCCATCGCAATCCAGTCAGCCGGTGTCTTGCCATCGGATATCACCAGAATCTCCGAGGGCCCAGCAATCATGTCGATTCCCACGCGCCCAAAGACCTGCCGCTTGGCCTCTGCCACATAGGCATTGCCCGGGCCCACGATCTTGTCGACTGCGGGAATGGTCTGCGTACCGTAGGCTAAGGCGGCAACCGCCTGTGCCCCACCAACCGTAAAGACACGGTCCGCCCCCGCGAGATACGCCGCCGCCAATACCAAAGGATTGCGCTCGCCCTGTGGGGTGGGCACCACCATCACGATCTCGGAGACACCGGCAACCTTCGCAGGAAGGGCATTCATCAGTACCGAGGAGGGATAGGCGGCCTTTCCTCCCGGCACATAGATACCCACACGGTCCAGCGCAGATACCCGCTGGCCCAGCACTGAGCCATGGCTGTCGGTTATCGACCAGGATGCCTGAACCTGCGCCTCGTGAAACTTGCGAATTCGGTCGGCCGCTGCCTGCAAGGCCTGTCGGGGCGCTGGCTCTAGGCTATCGAAGGCGGCCTGCAGGTCTAAGGCCGAGACCTCTAGTGCACGCGCAGAACCAGGGCTTAGCCCATCAAACCGGGCCGTGTACTCCAGCAAGGCCGCATCACCGCGCGCGCGGACATCGGCAATAATCGACCGGACCCGCGACTGAATAGACTCGTCCTGGGCCGCATCGAAGGCGAGACGGTCTCTAAGGCGGGACTGAAAATCAGGCTGCCTGCTATCCAGCAAGAGAATATCGCTGGCGCGAAATGCCTCAGAGATAGCTGCTGTGTTGGGGAGGCTCATGAGCGATTCGAAAGCGTAGGTGCCGAAACAATGCGAGAGAAATCGTGGATTAAGGGACCGATCTTATCCTGGTGTAGCTTCAGTGAGGCCTGATTGACCACCAGCCGGGAAGAGACTTCACTAATTACCTCTAGCTCTTTCAGGCCATTGGCCTTGAGCGTTGCGCCAGTAGAGACAAGGTCAACGATGACATCTGCCAGACCCGTTATGGGGGCAAGCTCCATAGACCCATAGAGCTTTATGAGATCGGCATAAACGCCCTTCTCAGCAAAATACTTGCGCGCTACTGTGGTGTACTTGGTGGCCACCCGAAGACGCCCCCCCGAGCGCAACCGGCCTGCGAGGTCAAAGCCCTCGGGCCCTGCAAGACTCATCCGGCAGCGGCCAAGCCCCAGATCAACAGGCTGGTACAGGCCCTCCGTGCCAGACTCAAGCAGCATGTCAGAGCCGACAATCCCCAGGTCGGCCCCACCATATCGCACATAGGTCGGTACATCGCTGGCCCGCACCAAGAGCAGGCGAAGGTCTTCTCGGTTGGTCTGAACGATAAGCTTGCGAGAGCTCTCCGCATGCTCCTGGGCAATGATTCCCATCGCAGAAAGCAAAGGCATGGCCTCTTCGAAGATTCTGCCTTTTGACAACGCTAAGGTAAGCATCGCGCTCATGTCACCGCTCGCGCCGAAGAGCCCTGCCGAACCACCCTGGCCCCAAGTGCCGAGAGCTTTTTCTCCATCTGCTCATAGCCTCTATCGAGGTGGTAGATGCGATCGATCAGCGTCTCGCCATCGGCCACAAGTCCGGCAATTACCAGTCCTGCTGAGGCCCGCAGGTCGGTGGCCATGACTGTGGCGCCGGTGAGCTGTGAGACGCCTTGCACCATCGCCGTATGCCCGTCAATCCGAATCTGCGCACCGAGCCGCAGGAGCTCCTGAACATGCATAAACCGGTTTTCAAAGATCGTTTCAACCATCAGGCTTGAGCCCTCTGCTATTGCATTGAGCGCCATAAACTGCGCCTGCATGTCGGTGGCAAACCCCGGGTACGGGGCGGTACGAATATTTACCGCCCGAGGCCGCTGCGAGGCATCGGCGCGAATGCCTTCGGCCTGCTCGTGTATCGCCAGACCTGCCTCACGGAGCTTCTCCACGGTGGCACCCATATGATCGGCGCTCGCGCCGCGCAGAAAAATATTGCCTCCGGTGGCAGCGACCGCACAGAGAAACGTACCCGCCTCGATTCGATCCGGCATAACCGCATAGTCGGTGCCCGTTAGCCGCGCAACGCCCTCAATCTGAATACGGTCGGTGCCTGCCCCGTGAATCTTTGCCCCCATCTGGATTAGGCACCGGGCTAGATCAATCACCTCAGGCTCACGCGCAGCATTGTCGATCACTGTGATTCCGTCTGCCAGACAGGCCGCCATCATCAGGTTCTCAGTGCCCGTGACGGTGACCATATCGGTGGTGATGTGCGCGCCATGTAGCCGGGGCGCCCTGGCCCGAAGGTAGCCATGGTCTATCTGAATATCAGCGCCCATGGCCTGCAGCCCGCGAATATGCTGATCCACCGGGCGCTGGCCGATGGCGCAGCCTCCTGGAAGGCTTACCAGTGCCTCGCCAAACCGTGCGAGCATGGGCCCGAGCACCAGCACCGAGGCACGCATCGTCTTCACGAGCTCATAGGGGGCCTCAAGCCGATCCACCGCATCGGCAGACAGCGTCACCTCGCTGGCAAGGCCCGTTTTGCTCGCGCTGCGGTCAATACGAATCCCCATGCCCTTGAGCAGCCGCAGCATGGTTGCGACATCCTGTAGAGGCGGCAGGTTACGAATCCGCAGCTGCCCCGCCGTAAGAAGGCTGGCACAGAGAATGGGCAGGGCCGCATTCTTCGCCCCTGCCACCTGCACCTCCCCCTGGAGCGGCCGCCCCCCTTCAATGACAAAACGATCCATACGGAGTCCTAGGGTTAGCCGCCAGTGCGGCCAGACGCCGCCCATTCGGCCGGCGTGAGGGTTTTCATAGACAAGGCGTGGATCTCCGCACGCATGCGGTCGCCGAGAACGGCATACACCTTTTGATGCCGGGCCACAGGCCGCAGGCCCTCAAAAGCCGTACTGACAATGAGCGCCTCAAAATGATGGCCGTCGCCCTCTACAGAGAGTGTCTCGCAGGACAGACCGGCGGCCAGATAGCCTTCAATATCTTGTGGAGTAACCATACCCGCTATTCTACGGCGGCCTGCGACAGCACCTGGCGAAAGACATCTTCCATGCGTCGGTCGCCGGTAAGCAGATCGACGGTGTCTTCCTCAGCCACCAGACGGCCCTGCTTCAGAAAAGCCACGCGTTGACATAGGTTCTCTGCCTCTTCCAGATAGTGGGTGGTGAGCACAATCGTATGGCCCTGAGCATTTAAGGACTGAATAAACCGCCAAAGGCTCTGCCGCAGGTCTATATCGACACCAGCCGTGGGCTCATCCAGAACGATCACCGGGGGCTTGTGCACGAGGGCCTGGGCCACCAGAACACGCCGCTTCATTCCTCCCGACAGGCTACGCATGTTGGCATCAGCCTTATCCATTAAGCCCAGGGCCGACAGACAGGTATCGATCCAGTCATCATTCCTCGCCAGACCAAAAAAGCCCGACTGAATCCGCAGGGTTTCTCGCACGGTAAAGAAGGGGTCAAAGACCAGTTCCTGGGGAACCACCCCCAGCATCCTGCGAGCCTGGCTTGGATTGTCCCGAACAGAAACCCCCATGACCGAGACAGACCCCTCAGAAGGGGTAACAAGCCCAGCCATGATCTGGATGAGGGTGGTCTTTCCCGCGCCATTGGGGCCCAACAGCCCAAAAAATGCGCCCGGCGCAATCTCGAGGTCGACCTGATTGAGCGCGAGAACTCCCCGCCCCGGACCGGCTGACGGGTACCTTTTACTTACGCCACGAAAAGAAACGGCAGCCGTCATTCGAGATGAAACAATGACTCGGCAGAAGAGAGCCGGAGCAAGGCAAGCAGCGATACAGGCAAGGCTTTCCAGTGCAGGGTCAGGCCCTGCCTGCGGGAGCATCGCTCAAGGGCAATCATGAGGGTAACGGCCGCGGTATCCACGCGTGTGAGTGCTGAGAGGTCGATCACCACGGGCTCGGAATCACCCTGCGGCGAGGCGGGCAGGCGCGCCTTAAGCCAGGCGAGCTTCTCAAGCACCTCTAAGCGGGTGAGTGGTCCCGAAAGACAAATCGCCGGCACAGCCGGGTCAGCCTTTACCCGACACCAATGCCTGCCGAAGCGCCTGGTTCTTCTGTTCGAGGCTTGTGATCAGCCCGTCGATCCCCTTGGCCGAGACAAGCTGCCCAAACTGGCTGCGGTAGTACTCCACGATCCAGAGACCCAGGACATTAAAATCGTAGATCTTCCAGCCCTCGGGGGTCTTTTGAAGGCGGTAGTCCAGGGGAATCGGCTCCTTGCCCGTGCGCAAGAGCAGGGTTCGAACGATCACATCTTCATCGGTGGGCAGGTATCGGGCTGGCCGAATCTCAACCGTTGACTCTGGCAGGAAGCGGACTGCTTCAGAGTAAGTAAGAACCAACAGTTCCCGAAATGCGGCCATCAGTCGCTGCTGCTGCTCAGGCGTTGCCGAGCGCCAGTGCCGGCCCACTGCCAGGGCGGTCATGCGCGAAAAATTGACTACCGGCATTACCTTTTGGTCTACCAGGTCTGAGATCCGACGAAGGTCTTTTTGCTGCAGCGACCGGTCATTCTTGGCGGTCTCCAAGACATCCTGCGTTACCGAGGCGATAAGGTCTTGCGGGGCCAGTTGGGACCGTTGGGCTAGAGAAATAGCGCCTGCCGACTGTGACCATGCCTCAGGCGCCGCCAGGAGTACAAGTACCGCGGCGAGCATGAGAGCAAATACGCCAGCCGCTCGCCCGGCAGCAGTTCGCCCGACACCCGCAAGAACCACTGGGGCGCTAGCCCTTCGCAGAGAAAAAAGATGACAACGGACAAAAAACAAAGGCATAGAAAGCCATTTCATAGGGAGCGGTTACAGAAAATATTATGGGGGGGTGGGCTATTCGAGGTGAGACTAATCTCTTGGTTCCTTGCTAGGCAGCGCATCTGGGTCCACCTGCTGTGCCCGCCGGGCTAGGTATGCCTCGCGTACCGCCAGGTATCGATCGAAGCTCAGCGTATTTAAGGCTGATTCAACCGACAAGAGCCGAGCGCGAGTGTCTAAAATTCTTAGTCCCTTAGCCAGATTCTGCTCAGCAGAAGTTAGCGAAAACAAGGGATCTATCGGATCAATCGCCCCCTCCACTGCGCTGCCAAGCCCGTCACGCACGGAACTCGGGCCAAGAAAGGGCAGAACGAGATAAGGGCCGGGGCCAGACCCCCAGACGCCAAGGGTAAGCCCAAAATCCTCCCGAGACTTTTGCAGACCAAATTCGCTTGCCGGATCAGCAACTCCCAGAATGCCTACGGTGGAGTTCACCAGAAACCGTCCCGCAGAAGTTGCTGCAGGGATTGGCTCGGCCTGCAGAACATGGTTCAGGCTCGTGCCCAAGTCGCCCAGGTTACCGAAGAAATTGCGCACCATGCCCCGAAAGAGCTCGGGAACTACCGCCTGATAGCCCTGCGCCAAGGGCTTAACCACGGCGGTATCTAACTCGGTGTTGAAGGTAAACATAGCCCGGTTATACCGCTCCCAAGGGTCGCGCGAATCAGCCTCGTGCCCCTCGGGAAGGCTCGCGCATCCCATAAGGCCCATGGCACACAGCCCCAACAGCCAGCGTCTGCCGGCTCTCATTTGAGCCCCGGGGCGTTTGCCGGTTCGGCCAGCCCACCCGATGCGGATGATCCTGGGGCCGGGTCGCGGTTGTAGAGAAACTGAGAGATGAGGTTCTCTAGAACCACGGCCGACTGGGTCATTTGAATGCGATCGCGATCCTTCAACATTTCCGCCTCGGCCCCCGGCTGCAGGCCGATGTATTTTTCACCGAGCAGGCCCGAGGTAAGAATCTGCGCGGAACTGTCTTTCGGAAACTGAACACCACGATCGAGATCAAGAACCACAACGGCCTGATAGCGCGTGTCATCAAAACCAATCTCACGCACACGACCCACCAGAACGCCGGCAGAGCGAACAGCCGCTCGAGGTTTTAATCCGCCAATGTCATCGAACAAGGCGGTCACAGAATAGGTCTGGCCAGTGGTCATAGACAATAGGTTACTTGCCTTCAAGGCAAGAAAGAGCAGCCCGAGAATGCCAAGAACCAGAAACAGGCCGACCCAAATGGTCGTTATACGTTGCATAGTGAAAGAGTACCAGTGTTAGAGATCCCCAAACATCAGGGCAGTAAGGATGAAATCGAGGCCAAGAACCGACAATGACCCCACCACCACCGTAAGCGTTGTCGCCCGAGAAACCCCCTCCGGGGTAGCCCTTGCTGCATAACCCATGTAGAGGGCCACCTGGGTTACCACCAGGCCAAATACAAGGCTCTTTACAATGCCGTTGGCCAGGTCGTCCCAAAAGTCAACGCCCTCTGACATCTGCGACCAAAAAGCGCCTGGGTCTACCCCAATGAGGCCAACCCCGACCAGCCAGCCCCCAATGATGCCGACCGCCGAAAACAACACCGCAAGAATGGGCATGGCGATTGCACCGCCAACCAGTCGGGGGCCAAGTACGCGCGAAATCGGATCTACGGCCATTGCCTCCATAGCAGAGAGCTGCTCGCCCGCCTTCATCAGACCGATCTCGGCAGTCAGGGCCGTCCCCGCCCGCCCCGCAAACAAAAGGGCGGTAACCACAGGGCCCAGCTCACGCACCAGCGACAAGGCCACCAGTAGCCCCACGGCCTCTTCCGAGCCGTAGCGCCTGAGGGTGTAATAGCCCTGCAGGCCGAGCACCAGGCCGACAAAGAGGCCGGAGACAAGAATGATCGCAAGCGAATGGTTCCCCAGGAAATGCGTCTGGGCAACCACCAGCCGCCAGCGTCGCAGAATGGGGCCTATACGGGCCATCACCTGCAGAAACAAAAGCACGAAGCGGCCCAAGGCGGCCAGGTGATCGACTGCCCATTGCCCCAGCGCAGACAGCCGATCGGCTATTCGCGGCGCGCTCATGCAGCGCCCGATGGGAAAAAAGCCTGCGCCAGATCGGTGGCCGGGTAGTGAAACCCCACCGGCCCCTGGGCCTGCCCCTGCAGGAACTGACGCAGATAAGGGTCATCCGAGGCCTGTAAGGCCTCAGGGGTTCCCACGGCGACAAGCCGCGCCCCTGAAGGCGAGGGGGCGAGCACAGCCACCTGGTCGGCAATCCGAAAGGTCTCGGCAACATCGTGGGTGACTACGACAGAGCTGGCGCCCAGTGCGTCGTTTAAGCGGCGAATCAACTGGGCGGTAATCCCCAGCGATATGGGATCTAGCCCGGCAAACGGTTCGTCGTACAGGATGAGCTCTGGATCAAGGGCGATAGCACGGGCCAGGGCCACCCGTCGGGCCATTCCCCCAGAGATCTGAGAGGGCATCAGGCCCGCAGCACCGCGCAGCCCCACAGACTCTAGCTTCAACAACACCAGGTCATGGATCATCTGCTCAGGAAGATCAGAATGCTCGCGCAGCGGAAAGGCGACATTTTCAAAGCAGCTCAGGTCAGTGAACAGGGCCCCAAACTGAAAGAGCAGCCCCATGCGGCGGCGAATTGCATACAAAGACTTTGTGTTGTCCGAAGACAGGGGCTCGCCGAGCACCACTACCTGGCCCTGCTGAGGACTCACTAAACCGGCCATGAGCCTGAGCAGGGTTGTCTTGCCTACCCCCGACCCCCCCATGATGGCAAGAAGCTTGCCCCGAGGAACCGATAATGTCAGGCGGTCGATGACCACCGAGGACCCATAGCCAAAGGTCACCTCTTCGAACCGCATTGCCTCGGCATATTCACCATTCATGTGCGCATTTTATCGGGGGTTGACCTAAGAGGCAGAAGGCAGACCCAGACGCCTGTAAGGGTGCGATTTCTATTAAACTGGCCCAATGTTTGCTCAGCCCTGCTCGACTGCCGCGTTGGCACCCCAGCACTCGCTGTCCCCCATGCCTGCGCAGCCTGTCGCGGACCGCGTGATGCGGGTTCTTAGCATCGAGTCGCATGCCATAGCCGCCCTTAAAAACCGAGTAGGCCCTGAGGTCGTCCAGGCGGTCCACTGGATTGATGGGCTGTCAGGCAATGGCCGACTCATAGTTACGGGTATGGGAAAGTCTGGCCATGTGGCGAAAAAACTCGCGGCCACCTTTGCCTCTACCGGAACGCCTTCGTTTTTTGTTCACCCCGCCGAGGCCCAGCATGGTGACCTCGGCATGCTGCAGCCCCAAGACCTGGTTCTGGCCATTTCCTATTCGGGGGAAACCGCCGAAATCCTCGAGATTGCCCCGCACATTAAACGCATGGGGATTCGGCTTATCGCCATGACCGGCCGGGCCGACTCCAGTCTCGGCAGGCTTGCCGACCTGCACCTAGACGCCGCAGTCGACCAGGAGGCCTGCCCCCTAAACCTGGCGCCAACGGCCAGCACCACTGCCGCGATGGCACTGGGAGATGCCTTGGCCGTGGCGGTACTCGAAGGCAAGGGCTTTAGCGCTGACGACTTCGCCCGGTCGCATCCTGGCGGCAGCCTGGGGCGGCGACTGCTCATTCGAGTCGAAGATGTTATGCGCACGGGCGACCGAATTCCCAAGGTCATGGCCGATGCCAGCCTGTCTGAGGCCCTTATCGAGATGACCCGTAAACGCATGGGCATGACCTGCGTCATGGAGGGCGAAAACCACCTACTGGGAATCTTCACCGACGGTGACCTGCGCCGCGTACTGGAGCAACAGACACTGTCGCCCAAGACGCCCATCTCCAGCCTAATGACCCCCGGGGGGAAAACGATTTCCGCCAGTGCGCTGGCCTCCGAAGCGGCGCTGATCATGGACAGCCAGCGCATCAACCATCTTCTGGTCACCGACAGTCAGGGCGAACTCATCGGTGCGCTGGGCATCCATGATCTGCTTGAGGCCAAGATCCTATGACACCCTCCGCGCGGGATCGCGCTGCCCAGGTGGCATTTATGTTTTTCGATGTCGACGGCGTCCTCACCGATGGCGGCCTGTATTACGACGCGCAGGGCGAAAGCCTAAAGCGGTTTTGTGTGCTTGACGGACAGGGCTTTAAGTCGCTGCAGGCAAGCGGCATCGGTGTCGGGATCTTAAGCGGCCGAAGCCACCCGTCAGTAACCCGCCGCGCAGAAGAACTCGGTGTGCAGACCGTGTTCCTGGGGGTTGACGACAAACGCCGCTGCCTGGAAGACTGGATCGTCCAGGCCAGACTCTCCCCGCAGCAGATCGGCCATATGGGCGATGACCTCGCCGACACGCCTGTTTTTGCCTGGGCTGGGTTTGCTGCCAGCGTTCCGAATGCACCCGAATCCGTGCAGGCAGCTGCGCACTGGGTATCGCAACGGCCTGGCGGGGCTGGTGCGGCCCGAGATGCCTGCGACTTCTTGTTGGCTTCGCGGATATGACTGCCAGCCTGTTCGAACGCGCAAGTGCTCTTCTGGCCCTCGGGCTCATGGCCGCCCTGGCTCTGGCGGCATGGCTACTGACTGAGCTTGCCTTAAGGCCCGTGTGGGACGATAGCTATCGCAGCAACACCAAGCTCAATGCCCGGATTACCGAAGTAGCCCTAACGCAGACCGACGAGAAGGGACAGACACGGTTTCGAATTGCCACACCCTCGCTCTCGCTTTTTGAAGATGGCAGCGCCGAAATGAATAACCCCGTAATGCTCGCCCTGCGCAACGGCGGGCCACCGGTGCAAGCCCAGGCCAGCAAGGCATCGGTAAGCGCCAGCCAGAACGAGGTCTTGCTCAGCGGTCAGGCCCTCATCTCCCGCGACGCCTATGGCAAAGAATCAGAAATCCGCATTGCCACCGACTGGGTACAGTTTGATATTAATGCCCAGACCGCGCAGACCAAGGCGCCGGTGCGCGTGAACCAGGGCAATATCCTGTTAACCGGCGTTGGCATGAAGTTCAACCAGAAGACAGAGCAGATTGAGGTGCTCTCGCAGTCGCAGATGGTTCTGCCTGGAAAGGGGGCGCGGCAATGACCATATCTCGGGCCTGGTCCTCCTGTCTGGGCATCGCGTGTACCGGGCTGGTACTAGTCGTGGCTGCGTTGTTCTCATCTAGCCCCAGCCTGGCAAACCCAGCCGACCGCCAGGCGGCCACCAAGATCGACGCCGACACGCTTGCCCACGATGAACAGAAGCTCACCACGGTGTTCTCGGGCAATGTCGTGCTCTCCAAAGGCAGTCTTCTGCTCAAAGGCAACCGGCTCGAACTGCGGCAGCAGCCCAACGGCACCATGATGGCGGTAATTACCGGAACGCCTGCGCAGTTTCGGCAGCAACGCGGCCAGACCAAAGAATGGATCGAGGGCGAGGGCCAGACCATCGAGTACGACGGCACCGCAGAGCTGGTCACAATCACCGGTCAGGCCACAATGCGTCGCACCCTCAATGACGCGCTCCTTGATCAGGTAGCAGGTGATCGGCTTCGCTACAACAATATTCTGGAAACCTATCAGGTGGAGGCGCTGCCCGGCATGCCCCGGGCCCGGATGACGCTCATGCCGAAGCCGCCTGCGGCCAACGCCCCGTGACCGCGGTCAGCCCCGAATCGATTCTGGAAGTCCGAGGGCTTCAAAAGGGCTACCAAGGCCGTATGGTGGTGCGTGACGTCTCGCTTACCGTGCGTAGTGGCCAGATTGCCGGGCTACTCGGCCCGAATGGCGCCGGGAAGACCACCTGCTTTTATATGATCGTTGGGCTGGTGCCTGCCGACGGCGGGCAGATCCTGCTTAATAACGAAGACATCACCCGCAGCCCGATTCACCTGCGCGCCCGGCGAGGTCTGTCCTACCTGCCGCAGGAGGCCTCGATCTTCAAGCGGCTTTCCGTGGACGACAACATCCGGGCGGTGCTCGAACTGCAGCGCGACGCAGAGGGCAGACCATTATCGGAGGCAGAAATCACCCAAAGGCTTAGTGCCTTGCTGCATGAACTGCAGATAGTCCACATTCGCGACACGGTCGGACAGACTCTGTCGGGTGGGGAACGCCGCCGTGTCGAGATCGCCCGGGCCTTGGCCTGCAACCCGCGGTTCATTCTTCTTGATGAACCCTTCGCGGGGGTCGACCCCATAGCCGTCATCGAGATTCAACGGATTATCCGATTCCTCAAGGGCCGCGGCATAGGGGTACTCATTACCGACCATAACGTTCGCGAAACCTTGGGCATCTGCGACCATGCCACGATATTGAATGATGGTGCCGTGCTGGCAAGTGGCGCTCCCGAGGCGATTATCGATAACCCCCAGGTGCGCCAGGTATACCTTGGTGAGCATTTTCGGATGTAGGCGCGCATGAAGATCACGCTTACCACGCGCACAAGCCAGCAGCTCTCGCTCACGCCGCAGCTGCAGCAGGCCATTCGGCTGCTCACGCTGTCCAACCTGGAGCTGCGCCAGGAGCTTGACGACTTCGTGCGTGACAACCCCCTGCTTGAGCTTGAAGACACCTCAGAGGCTGGCGCTACAGAAGGCCCCGCCGAATCCGGCGAAGAATCAGAGGCATCGAGCACGGCAGATGAGGAACTCGACAGCCTGGCAGACTGGAAGACCTCTGACTACGCTGGCGATGATGATGAGCGCGAAGACCGCGATGCCTGTCCGGTGCGTCTGGCCGACCACCTGCGCGACCAGGCGGCAGGGCTGCATCTTGCGCCTAAGGACAGGCTTTGGCTTGAGATCCTCATTCAGGCACTCGACCCGGATGGCTATCTGCGTGACGACCCTTTCGAGCTTGCGCAGAGTTTCGAGGCCCTTTTTGTCTCCGAGTTCGATGGGCCTCTGGAGGCCGAAGAGGTCTCAATTGGAATTAAGCTGCTGCAGTCCCTCGACCCGCCGGGCGTCGGGGCACAAAGCCTGCAGGAATGTCTGAGCCTGCAGCTGCAAGACCTTGCCCCGCGGTTTGATGGCCCCGAGGCGGTGGTGGGCCTCGCCCGCCTGCTCCTTCAAGACCACCTAGAGTCTCTGGCAAGCGCAAACACGGCGATGCTTGCCAAAAGCCTGCAGGTCGATAGAGACCTTCTGGCCGAGTCGCTCAAGCTGCTTCGGCGTCTGAACCCCAAGCCTGGACAACGGTTTCGCGACCAGCATGCCGCCTACATGATCCCGGATATTCTGGTCTACAAAACGCGCTCCGGGCAGTGGCGTGCGCGTCTGGCCAGTGGCTCTCTGCCGCGCCTGTCAATCAACCAGGAATATGCCCAGGCCATCAAACAGGCGGGCAGCGAAGGCGGCCTGCAGCAGAAACTGCAAGAGGCACGCTGGATGCTCAAGAACATCCAGCAGCGCTCAGACACCATCCTGCGCGTCTCCCAGGCCATTGTGAGCGCGCAGAAATCGTTTTTCGACGAGGGCCCCAAGGCCATGCGCCCCCTGGTGCTCAGGGATATCGCTGAGCGCTGTGAACTGCACGAGTCAACGGTGTCGCGCGTAACCAACCAGAAATTTATGCTCACCCCGCAGGGCTGCTTTGAGCTGAAGTATTTCTTCGGCAGTCACGTGGGCACCGACGATGGCGGCACCGCGTCTGCCACGGCCCTCAGAGCCCAGATCCAAGACTGGATCAAGGCCGAAGACAGCGACAAGCCGCTGTCAGACCAGGCCATCGCCGACCGGTTTTCCGGGCAGGGCGTGGTGGTAGCCCGCCGCACCGTGGCCAAGTACCGCGAATCCCTACGCATTCCGAGTGCGAGCCAGCGCAAACAGCGCTAACCTAAGAGGGCGCATGCCGTCATCGCGCATCTAAAACCATTACAAAGAAAAAAGGAGAATCGCCATGCAGGTACAGATCACGGGCCACCACTTAGCCGTCACCGAGGCAATCCGCAACTACGTCGAGCAGAAACTTGCCCGCATCTGGCGGCACTCAGGCTATGGAAAGGAGGCGCACGTGGTTTTAAGCGTCGAGAAGCTTGAACAGAAAGCAGAAGTTACCGTTCACTTTCAAGGAAAAGACCTGCACGCCGAATCAAAGCACTCCGACCTGTACGCCGCGATCGACCTTCTGGCAGACAAGCTAGACCGCCAGGTTGTCCGCTATAAAGAGCAGCACCAGTCCGGGGTGCACCAGTCTCGGCCCCTTGCGACCGAAAAATAGGCCGACGATCCAAGAAAACCTTATTCGGCCCAATTTTTTTATTTTGCAATGCAACAAAAACGGGTGGCTGTCGCTATAATTTTGAACTTTCGCTCCCCATCCGTGGCGTCTGGCTTTTTCGCCTCGGTGGGGTCGGGCTCGGACTTCACAAAGGACCGCCACCGCCATGAACCGAATCTCAAGCCTTCTGAATGTCAAAAACATTCTGCTGGGTGTCGAGGCCACCAGCAAGAAGCGCGTTTTCGAGCAGGCTGGTTTGCTGTTCGAAGAGAATCACGGCATCGCGCGGGCCAAGGTCTTCGACTCATTATTTGCCCGCGAACGACTGGGGTCCACGGGTCTGGGCGAGGGCATTGCGATTCCCCATGGCCGCATCAAAGGCCTCGAAGAAGCGGTTGCCGGGGTGGTTCGGCTCTCCGAGCCGGTCTCGTTCGATGCCCCCGACGGCATCCCCGTGTCGGTTCTCATTTTTCTGCTTGTACCCGAACACGCCACCCAACAGCACCTCGAAATCCTCTCCGAGGTTGCCGAAATGCTCTCCGACAGCAGCCTCAGAGACAGCCTGATGCAAAGCCCTACGCCCGAGGCCCTCTTTCAGTCTCTAAGCAGCTGGAAACCCTCCGGCAGCTAGGCCAAGCAGCGCCCCAGTCAGCGCCCTATTCAGCCCTGCCGACACGCGTCCAAGGGTGCCATGCTTAAGGCTGGGGAGTTCTTTCAGTCCTACCAAGATCCACTTCGGCTCACCTGGATCGCCGGTCAGGCAGGCGAAGGCCGCCCGATATCGGGCCCGAGCTTCGAGAGCGCAGACCTGGTGGGACACCTCAACCTGATTCATGCCAATCGTATTCAGGTGCTTGGCACGGCGGAGGCTGACTACTTCAACCGGCTCGACCCCCAACGGCGGTCCTACCTCACGGCCGAACTCCTGTCTGCAGCCCCCCCTGCAATCGTGATGGCAGACGGCCTTGTGCCACCGGCCTCACTTTTTGAGGCCTGCGACCGCGACAACCTTCCACTGTGGCGGTCTACGCTTTCTGCGGCCCGGGTTATTGAAATCATGCGTATCCAGCTCGGCCGGATTCTCGCGCCCTCGGCCTCCTTGCATGGTGTCTTTATGGATGTCCTGGGGCTCGGGGTACTTATCTCGGGTGAGTCGGGGCTGGGAAAGAGCGAACTGGCCCTGGAACTGATTACCCGGGGCCATGGACTCGTGGCAGACGATATCGTTGACTTCTCGCGCATTGCCCCCGATGCCGTCGAGGGCCGATGCCCGCCGCTGTTACGAAACCTGCTTGAGGTGCGTGGCCTGGGCCTCTTGGACATTCGCACCATTTTTGGTGAGACAAGCGTCCGGCGCAAGATGCGGCTGCGACTTATCGTGCAGCTGGTACGCCGCTCGGCCATTGACGACTATGAACGCCTGCCGCTGGAGGCGCTTTCAGAAGATATCCTGGGGCTGGCCATTCGCAAGGTGGTGATTCCCGTGGCTGCCGGCCGCAACCTTGCGGTACTGGTCGAGGCGGCAGTACGCAATACCGTATTGCAGCTGCGGGGCATCGACACCATGCGCGAATTCACCGAGCGGCAGCGTGATGCCATGCAGTCGGTGCAAGACGACGAAGACCGTCAGGCACCCCAATGACCTCGGCAGGTAATCAGCATTCGATGCGGCTACTGGTAGTCACGGGCATGTCGGGCTCAGGCAAGTCGGTGGTGCTCAATGCCCTGGAAGACGCCGGGTTTTTCTGCGTGGACAACCTGCCGATTGCCTTTCTTGCCCCCTTGGCCCGGTCGCTTGACTCACAGGGCCACAGACGGGTTGCCGTGGCGGCCGATGTCCGCGTCGGCGCCGACCTCGGGCCCTTACGCGAGGCCATTGAGAGCCTGAAGGCCTCGGGCATGGCTGTCCAGGTAGTGTTTCTCAATGCCCAGACCAAGGCCCTTATCCAGCGGTATTCAGAGACCCGCCGCCGGCATCCCTTAAGCCTGCGGCCCGAACGCGTCTCAGGGCAGGAGGGCGAGGCCGCTGCAAGCTCTCTGGTCGAATGTATCGAAGAGGAAAGACGCATTCTCTCCAACATCGAGTCTCTGGGCATGGCAATAGACACCACCGAGCTCAAACCCGCCAGCCTTCGCGCCTGGATTCGGGAGTTTCTGGGGCTCAAGCCCGCCCCCGTTACCTTACTTTTTCAGTCCTTTGCATTTAAGAACGGTATCCCGCTCGATGCGGACCTGGTCTTCGATGTCCGTTGCCTTCCAAACCCGCACTACATTGAGGCCCTCAAGCCACTGACCGGCCTCGATCAGCCGGTCGTTCAGTACCTCTGCAGCCAGCCCGCAGTAGACCAGATGATTCAAGACATTGGCGGCTTCGTGCGCCGCTGGCTTCCGGCCTATGAGGCCGACCAGCGCAGTTACCTTACCGTAGCCTTAGGCTGCACCGGGGGGCAGCACCGGTCTGTCTACTGCGCAGAAGCCCTCGCGCGGGCCTTCGCCACCACCTGTCCTACCCTGGTTCGGCATCGCACCCTTACCCAGCGAGGTCTGAACTAGCCAGTAGCCGCCGAACCGGCGCGGGCAGCCCCAGGGCTAGGAATTCCGCAAGCGGCCGAAACTCCAGCGCCTGGCCATGGCCCAGAGACTGTCGCTGCAGGCTAAGCAGCCTGGCCTTGGTAGAGGGGCTGATCAGCCGCACCTCTACCTCGAGAGTGAAATGCGTAAACCCATGCCGCAGCATGGTGAGCGGCTTGGACCCCTGGGGCCATGGCTCTGCAGCGGGAATATCCCATGGCGTCCAGAGCCCGCCCCAGATCCCCTCGGGCGGCCGCTGCCAGAGCCCAATCCGATTCTGGTAGACCACCAAGAGCCAGAATGCCCTACGGCTTGGACGCGGCGCCTTGGCCCGTGGCACCGGAAAATCCGCAACCCGACCTGCCGCATGGGCCCTACAGAAGCCCACGACCGGGCAGGCCGCGCAGTGCGGCGACCGAGACAGGCACACGGTGGCGCCCAGGTCCATCATGGCCTGGGTATACCGGGGCATATCCTGCGGCCGTGTCGGCAGCCTTTCCTGTGCCTCCTGCCAGAGATGCTGATCCAGGGCTGCCGAGCCCCAAGGCTCCTGCGCCATAACCTGCCGGGCAAGCACCCGGCGCACATTGGCATCGAGAATCGCCTCACGCTGGCCAAAGCAGATCGAGACAATGGCTGCAGCGGTTGACCGGCCGACCCCGGGCAGCCTCTGCCAGTCTTCGGCGCGATCGGAAAACTGACCGCCCCAGTCCGCCACTATTTGTTGCGCCGCCCGGTGCAGGTTGCGCGCCCGGGCGTAATAGCCCAGCCCGCTCCAGACCGCTAACACCTCTTGAAGATCCGCCGTTGCGAGCGCCTTAAGACTTGGAAACCGGTCTATGAACCGCTGAAAATAGCCCCTCACGCTCTGCACCTGGGTCTGCTGCAGCATGATCTCTGAGACCCAGACCCGATACGGATCAGCAGGGCTTCCCGGCAGGGGCTGCCAGGGAAGGTCCTTTCGACCATGGATGCGCGCCCAGCGCAGCAGCTGCCCAGCAAAGCGCTCTGTCTCGGCGGCCCCGCCGGGCCTCTTACTCAATGCTGGCACCCGGGGCAGAAGAAGCTTGCGCGCTGGGCCTGCATCCGACGAAGAATGATCCGGCCACACTGACTGCAGGGCATGCCATGGCGGCCATAAACCCGATGTCTGGTTGCGAAGTGCCCAGGGAGCCCATCGGCAGAGACAAAGTCCCGCAGGCTGCTTCCGCCCCCGGCAATAGCCTCAGACAACACCTGCCGAATCGCATCTGCCAGGCGCGCATGGCGATCGGGCCCAATCCGGCCAGCAGGCCGCCCAGGGTGAATTCCCGCGCGAAAGAGCGCCTCGCTGGCATAGATATTCCCGACCCCAACCACCAGATCACCGCGCATCAGCCAGGGCTTAATCGGCTGGCGGACACCCCGGCTCACCCGATAGAGCCAATTGCCATCAAACTGCGAGGAGAGCGGCTCGATACCACTTGCCGCGGCACCCAGCGCACTAGCGGGAAGGTTTTCAACAGCGCCGGCAACACTGCGCGAGACAAGCCGCACATCGCCGAACCGGCGCGGGTCGTTGTAGACCAGCTGGCCACAGGCAAACGCCCACCAGACATGGCTGTGGGCAGGCCGCTGGGCCTCAGGTGGCAGCCAGAGCAGCTGGCCCGACATGCCCAGGTGCACCAGCATCCACCAGTCATCCAGCAGAAACACCAGGTTCTTGGCCCGCCGCTCTACCGAATGGATCTTCTGGCCCACCAGGGGCAGCCCCTTCTTTTTTCCCGGGAAGCTGCGCAGCGCCTTGCCGCTCGCGCCGATGGCCTGCACTGTAAGACCGAGTACATGGTCTCGCAGGCTACGGCATACCACCTCGACTTCGGGTAATTCAGGCATGAATCAGCTCAAACTGGGATACTTGGATCTGTGATCATGCCTCGAATCTATACCCCCCATAAATTGACTGGGCCGTTATTGGGCTGGTCGGTTTTTTGGCTGCGGGCGGGCATTGTTCTCAGCGTGCTCCTAGTCTCATGGCAGCTGCCCGCACAGGCCCAGAGCAGCGACTCCGGTGGGTCCCGACCTCCGTCGGCAGCCAGTGCCGTGTTTCAGATTCTCGCAAGCGAGCTAGCCCTGCAGCAGGGCCAGCTCGCTGTGGCGGTAGCAACCTACATTTCCCTGGCAGAGAGCACGCGGGACGCGGGCGTGGCAGAACGGGCGACCCGTATCGCGCTAACGGCACAGTCTGCCAGACAGGCCTTGCGGGCAGGGGTGGTCTGGCTAGAGACACAGCCCGAAAGCGAAGATGCCCAGGATATCGTCGACCTATTGCGGCTGCAGTTCGGGTTTTTTACCGACCTGCGCAATAGCCTGACGGCACGCAAGTTACAGGCAGACAAGGCTGGCGCGCTTGAGCCTTTTTTTGAAAGGCTAGCCGGGTTAACGGGGCAGACCCAAGAACCCGCCAAGGTCTTGGCGCTCATCGAGTCGGTAGCAGGCGCAGACAAAGACCACCGCAGTCTGCTCTACGCGCGCGCCATGCTCAATGAGCGGGTGCAGAACCACAAAACCATGGAGTCGCTCCTGCGCCAGCTTATTGCCCAAGACCCAGGCCATGCCCATGCACGTAATGCCCTGGGCTACAGCCTCGCCGATCGGGGTATCCGACTCGAGGAGGCCGAAACCCTCATTCAAGAGGCGCTTCGACTGCTGCCCGAAGACCCTCATATTCTCGACAGCATGGGCTGGGTTCATTTTCGACAGGGCCGCCTTGACACTGCGGTGCAATGGCTCTCCAATGCCCATCGTAGGCAGCCAGACGCCGAGATCTCAGCACACCTGGGCGAGGCCCTCTGGGCACTGGCGCGCAAAGAAGAGGCCTTGGCAGTCTTTCGACTCGGCCTCACCCACGACCCGGGCAACACCGTGCTCAGCAACACGCTCAAACGACTAGGCATCAGTCCCGAGTCTCTGCCCAGAGCAAACCGCGCAGGCCAGTAGCGAGCTTGGTCTTCGCCTCGGTGCCGCACAGCCTGTTTTTTCTGCGAAGTCTGGGCCGCATGGCTACCACGGCCTCCATGATTCGCACGGCCGTCATCGGGCGCCTTGGCCCAATAGGCCTCACGGTGCTTCTGGTCGTGATGGTAGTCATGGCCGCGGGCTGCGCCACCACGGCTATACCACCCGCACCCCCGACAGCCGAGCTTGGATCGGGCAGGTTCGCACTGCGCGGGTCCTTTCTGCCAGAGCCCAGCCAAGGCCGGTTCGAATGGCGAACAGATGCGCTAGGCAGGGGCAGTTCGGGACTATCTGGCTATCAGGAAGTGCTCATCCAAGACCCCTGGGGGCAGGCGCAGGGCGTCTTCTCATGGCGACCCGACCAGCCTGGCCCCTGGGCTGGCTGGTCGCTTACCGACCCACGTGGCAGGCCAGTTCTGCCCGAGCAGTTTCCTGCCAAACCCTCTACTGGGCTGTCGGGCCCCAGTGAATCTGCGCAGACCTCTCCTAACCCAACGACCACCACAACCCCCACGTCGCTACTAAGCACGCAGGGTCTGCAGGCCCTGGCCGAGCTGCTTCATCAACTGCAGGCGCGTCTGCAAAAAGAATCCGCCTTGCCCTCTGAAGGTCGGCAGGCCTTTACCCTTCGGCAGACGGTGGGCAGCGACTGGGTGGAGCTACGCATCGTT
>JBMSYB010000015.1:0-37600 GCA_049426285.1 Burkholderiaceae bacterium | reverse complement strand
CCTGGCGGAGACGGTGGGATTCGAACCCACGATCCGCTTTTGGCGGATACTCCCTTAGCAGGGGAGCACCTTCGGCCTCTCGGTCACGTCTCCGTTGTTCGTATTCTACCCTACGACCTGCCGCTCTTTTATACGGGCCCTCAGTGCTCGTGTCTCGACTTTACCCCGCCAAAAGAGGCATAAGGTCTTTGCGAATGTCCCGGGCGCCTTGCTGGGGGGCATAGCGTTCCACCACGTCGCCTTGGCGGTTAATCAGGAACTTGGTGAAATTCCACTTAATGGCTTCTGTACCGAGAATACCGGGTGCCGCAGACTTCAGGTGCTGATACAAAGGATGGGCGTTCGCACCATTGACCTCGGTCTTTGCAAATAGGGGGAAGCTAACCCCAAACCGAGTCTCGCAGAACTGGACAATCTCTTCGGCGGAACCCGGTTCTTGCCCCCCGAATTGGTTACAGGGAAAGGCTAAGATCTCGAATCCTGCATCTTTGACCTCCGCATAGAGTTCTTGCAGCTCCTTGTACTGCGGTGTAAAGCCACAGGCGCTGGCCACATTCACCACTAAGAGCACCTTGCCCGAGTAGTCGCGCAGATTCTCGGTCTGGCCGTTAAGCCGTGTTAGTGCAATATCGGGTAGGGCCATACTATTACCTTCTCAAAGTAACGCGGAATACAAACGTTAAGCTACGAGCCGCCCCGACTGATAGTCGGCAATGGCCTGCTCGATTTCCTGCCGGGTGTTCATAACGAACGGCCCGTACTGCACTACAGGTTCTTTCAGTGGACGGGCGGCCAGCACCAAAAACCGTGCCCCTGCCGCCTGGGCACGTACTTCAAGCGCTTCACCTGGCCCAAGTACGCCGCCTGTTTTAACACCCAGCGCGCCGCCCGGCAGATCGATGGCACCTTCAAAGACATAGACAAAGCACGAATGGCCTTTTGGCAGCGCCTGACTGAACGCACCATCTGCCGGAACCGTGACATCGAGGAAAAGGGGTTGGGTACTGATGCCGTGGATTGGGCCGGTCGTTGTTTTTTGGGCCACCGCCCGGGCCGCGCCGGGAGCATCTCCAGACGCGTCGCTAGAAGAATCGCTAGAGGTATCGCCAGACGTGTCGCTTGGTGCAACAAACTGCCCTGCAATCACTTTCACCCGAATACCGCCTGCAAGCGCTACTACCGGAATCTCTGCGCTCGGAATATCGCGATAACTAGCGGGCTTCATCTTTTCGGCTGCTGGCAGGTTAATCCACAACTGAAACCCACGCATCGCGCCTTGCTCTTGCTGGGGCATTTCAGAATGAATAATGCCGCGGCCGGCGGTCATCCATTGCACATCGCCGCTGCGCAGATGCCCTTTGTTTCCAAGGTGGTCTTCATGCAGCATGTGGCCTTCGAGCATGTAGGTAACCGTCTCAAAGCCACGATGCGGATGAGGAGGAAAGCCCGCAATGTAGTCGTCCGGGTTCTCGGTGGAGAACTCATCGAGCATTAAAAACGGGTCCACCCGCATCTGTTGCGAGCCGAGGCTGCGATGCAGTCGCACCCCAGCACCATCGGAGGTCTGCTGCGCAGGTATCTTGTGAATCAGCGCGCGCGCTGTCATGAGAGCCCAAACGCCTTATGCAGAGCACGCACGGCTAGCTCCATATATTTATCAGCAATCACCACCGAGATCTTAATCTCGCTGGTGGAGATCATCTGAATATTAATGCCCTCGGCCGCAAGCGTTTCGAACATCTGGCTGGCGATGCCAACATGCGATCGCATGCCAATGCCAACCACCGACACCTTACAGATCTGATTATCACCAGAGATCTCGCGGGCATTGATCTCGGGCTGCACCTTTGCCTGAAGGACATCGAGTGCTTTTTGAAGCTCATTGCGGTGCACTGTGAAAGAGAAATCGGTCATGCCATCGTGGCTGGCATTTTGAATAATCATGTCTACGTCGACATTGGCCTGGGCCACCGGCCCCAGAATACGATAGGCCACGCCGGGCTTATCCGGAACGCCTGCGATCGTAATCTTGGCCTCGTCGCGGTTAAAGGCAATACCCGAAATAACGGCCTGCTCCATGGTGTCGTCTTCCTCGTAGGTAATCAGGGTGCCCGACTGGGCTTCATCGTGTAAATCGATATCAGGGTCGGTAAGGCTTGAGAGCACGCGGGTTTTTACTTTGTACTTCCCCGCAAACTCCACCGAACGAATCTGCAGCACCTTAGAGCCCAGGCTTGCCATCTCAAGCATTTCCTCGAAGGTGATCTTTGCGAGTCGGCGGGCATCGGGCTCAATGCGCGGGTCGGTGGTATAGACGCCATCGACATCGGTGTAAATAAGGCATTCCTCGGCCTTGAGTGCCGCCGCCACGGCCACAGCGGAGGTGTCAGAGCCGCCTCGGCCAAGCGTGGTTATCGATCCCGTAGCGTCGATTCCCTGAAACCCGGTGATGATCACCACATAGCCGTCGTCAAGGTCTTTACGCACACGGGCATCATCGATCGACTCAATGCGGGCCTTGGTATAGGCCGAATCGGTGCGCACAGGCACCTGCCAGCCGGTATAGCTGCGGGCCTTGACTCCTTGTTTCTGCAAGGCAAGCGCCAGAAGCCCCACAGACACCTGCTCGCCGGTAGCGGCGATCTGGTCAAGTTCGCGAGGGTCTGGGGTGTCGGTGATTTCCTTGGCAAGACCGAGAAGCCGATTGGTCTCGCCGCTCATGGCCGAGGGCACGACAACCATCTGGTGCCCAGCCTTGTGCCATTTGGCGACGCGCCTAGCGACATTCTGAATACGCTCGGTGGACCCCATGCTGGTGCCACCGTATTTATGAACAATGAGAGACATGAGAGAAATCTGCGCGAGGCAGATTGATTAGCGAAAGGTTAACGAGGCAAATGGGCTGAGAGTGAATGTTCGAGATGCAAAAATCCCGCCCGCAACCTTACCCGAAATCCGCCGGATTCTCCAGCCACAGCGGCTGCGACGGCAAGCTGGGCCCGGCTTTCCGGGCCCGCGCTGCGAAGCTGTCGGCTGAACTCTTCTAGCCGTCTTGTCGGTGGCATCGGAAGGCCTTTCTCCGCAATCCATGCCCGCAAGGCCCGCGCCATACGGGCAGCCGGCATGCTGCAGAGTGCCGAAAGAGAAAGCCTATCGGTACCATCTGTATGCGGTGTCTTGCAGAGCTGCAGGTCTTTGCGGGTGAGCGACTCCAGGACAGCTCGGGCATCTTGTAAATGCGCCACAGACCGGGCCATGGCGCTGACTGCGCCAGGACGCATGGACCGCAGTACGGGCATCACCTCCTGTCGTAACCGGTTGCGATCGAAGTCGATCGCCTCATTGCTGGGGTCCTCGACCCAATGAAGGCCATGCTCCTGAGCATATGCCTGAAGCGCGTTTTTGTTGCAGCCGAGAAGAGGGCGCCAGAGCAGGCCCCATGGGCTTGGGGTAAGAGTCTGCATCGCAGTGAGCCCTTCGAGTCCTGCCCCGCGTATCCACTGCAGCATCATCGTCTCAACCAGATCGTCTTGGTGATGGGCCAGGGCGACGCCTCGAGCCTTGGCACGGCGGCACTGCGCCCTAAGTGTCGCTCGTCGTGCCTGTCGGGCGGCGGCCTCGATGCCCAGCGCCGATTTCTGCTCTGCTGAAATAACAGGCCTGCGCACGGCAAGTGCGATTGTATGAAGGGCGCAGAATGATCGACAGTGCTGCTCCATGGCATAGGCTGCGGGCTGCAGACGATGATTGACATGGACTGCCTGAACCGAAAAATGTTGCCAGGCCTGCCCGCCCACAATCTGCCGAGCCAGGGCATGCAAGAGCACTGTGGAATCAAGCCCCCCTGAATAGCCAACCAAAATAAGCCCCGGGGGCATTTCTGGGGGCGGGTGGGCTAAGGCCCGAATAACAGGGTTGCTCTGCGCTGGCGCCTTAGGCGGCTTCTTTGAACTTGCCATAGGCCCGAATGCGCGCCTGTCGCCGCGCGATTAAGGCGTCTGTCTCTAGCCCTGCGACGAGCTTGAGCCCCTCTTCAATTGCTTTCTTAAGCTGCGCTGCGGCGAGGTTGGGAGCCCGGTGCGCACCGCCGAGAGGTTCGGGTACGACACGGTCGATAAGCCCCAGAGTCTTGAGCCTCTGCGCCGTGATACCAAGCGCCTCGGCAGCCTCCGGCGCCCGCTCGGCGCTTTTCCAGAGAATAGAGGCGCAGCCTTCGGGAGAGATTACCGAGTAGGTGGCATATTGCAGCATCACCATGTGGTCGCCCACGGCGATGGCGAGCGCGCCGCCAGAGCCTCCCTCGCCGATTACCGCAGCAATAAGGGGAACCTTGAGACCAGCCATGACAAAGAGGTTGCGCCCAATAGCCTCAGACTGGCCACGCTCCTCGGCACCGATGCCGGGATAGGCGCCTGGGGTGTCAATAAGCGTGATAACTGGCAGGCCAAACCGTTCAGCCAGGAGCATTAAACGCTCGGCCTTACGATACCCTTCAGGCCTTGGCATGCCAAAGTTTCGAAAAGTACGTTCTTTAAGGTCGCGGCCTTTTTGGTGGCCAATCACCATCACCGACTGCCCGTTTAAACGAGCAAGACCGCCCACAATGGCAGGGTCATCAGCAAAACCGCGGTCGCCGTGCAGCTCATAGAAATCGGTGAACACAGACCCGATGTAGTCGAGGGTGTAGGGTCGCTGCGGGTGACGGGCAACCTGGGCGATCTGCCAGGGCGTGAGCTTTGCGTAGATCTCTTTGAGCTGCTGGTCGGCCTTCTCACGCAGCTGGGAAATCTCTTCAGAGATATCCACGGCCGAGTCGTTCTGCACAAACCGCAGCTCTTCGATCTTGGCCTCAAGTTCGGCCACAGACTGTTCAAAGTCTAAGAAGGTCTGTTTCATAAAGCTTCCATTGTCCTCTATTTTGGGGATTGGCAGGGATAGAGGGCTGTGCTAAGCCCTGCGCCAGGTGGTTCCACCCGGACCATCTTCGAGAACAATTCCCCTGGCCAGCAGTGCTGCCCGAATGGCATCGGCCTGGGCGAAGTCTTTGCCTTTTTTCGCTGCAGCCCTGCGGGCAATTTCCGCCTCAATTGCGGCAGGGTAGGCATCGGCGCTGCCCGCCCCCTGACCACCCGCCTGCCGGGCCTCTGCGGGGGCCCTCTGGAGCAGCCCCAGAATTCCACCCAGTTGCCGTAGCAGCTGCCCGCGCACCCGGTTTTGCTGGGCCTCGCTAGGGTTCTCGCGGTTTTTGAGTATCTCGGCGGCCAGGCCAAACAGGCAGGCAATAGCCTCGGGGGTATTGAAGTCGTCTTGCATGGCCTGGGCAAAGCTCTGCACGAGCGTATGGTCGCTTTGCAGGGCCTGCATGCCCTGACTGGTAGTGTCTGTCGATGAATCGGCAGCCGCGTTAAGCCCGCTGGCCTCCAGTGCGGTGTAGAGCCGTAGCAGGCCTGACCGTGACTCTTGCAAGGCGGCATCGGAATAGTTAAGCGGGCTGCGATAGTGGGCGCGCAGAATAAAAAACCGCACCACCTCGGGGTCAAATGCCGTCAAAACCTCGCGAATCGTAAAAAAGTTACCCAGGGATTTCGACATCTTTTCATCATCAATGCGCACAAAGCCGTTGTGCATCCAGATATTGACAAAGGGCTTGCCGGTCTCGGCCCGATAGGCGCCCTCTGACTGGGCGATTTCATTCTCGTGATGCGGAAACTGCAGGTCAGCACCGCCCCCATGGATGTCGAAATGCGGCCCCAGCAGGCTGCAGCTCATCGCCGAGCATTCGATATGCCAGCCTGGCCGACCCTTGCCATAAGGAGAGGGCCAGACGGCGTCGGCGGGCTCCTCGGGCTTGGCCTGTTTCCATAAGACAAAGTCGAGGGGATCGCGTTTCTGGTCTTCTATGGCGACCCGTTCGCCTGCCCGCAGGTCGTCAAGAGACTTCCCCGAGAGCCGCCCATAGCCGGCAAAGGCCCGCACCGAGAAGTTCACATCGCCCGGCTCGCCGTTGCTGCCCACCGCCTGGTAGGCATAGCCGTTGGTGGTGAGCCTGTCGATAAGAGAGAGCATCTGCGGTACGTAGTCGGTGGCGCGAGGCTCGTGATCAGGCGGTTCGACACCTAATGCCGCGGCGTCTTGGTGCATGGCGGCGATAAACCGGGTGGTAAGGGCGGCGATGGGCTCGTTGTTTTCGACCGCGCGCTTGATAATCTTGTCGTCGATGTCCGTGACATTGCGCACGTAGGTTACCCGCAGACCCAGGCAACGAAGCCACCGTCGCACCATGTCAAATACCACCAGCACGCGCGCGTGACCGACATGGCAGTAGTCGTAGACGGTCATGCCACAGACATACATGCGGACATGGCCCGGCTCGATAGGCGACAGCGTGTCCTTGGTGCGGGTTAGGCTGTTATAGATCTGCAAGAAAACCCCTCTAATTCTGTCGGCGACTGGGCTATTCGCCTCGTATTTTTAGTCTTTATACTGCGAACTATGCATTTTAATTGGGCTTCCTTTATTGGCCGCTGGCTTTCGCTGGTCTGGCTGTCACTGCTGCCGGTGGCAGTGGTCGCGCAGCCGCTTATTAGCCCCGGGGGCGTTGTTCCCGCCATTTCGCCTGAAATCACGCGGGCTGCAGACCTCTTAGAGCTTCGCCAGTTTGCCCAGGCCGAAAAGGCAATCGAAGAGGGGCTTCGGGCAAGGCCACGGGATCCCCAGTGGCGCTTTCTAGAGGCCGTACTCTGGGCGGAGACCCGTAGCCCCGATGAGGCCATTTCCGCCTTTGAGTCGCTGGTAGATGAGTTCCCCGAGCTGTCTGAGCCGCATAACAATCTGGCCGTTTTATATCTTCGCCAGGGGCAGCCCCAGAAGGCCCGCCAGGCACTTGAGCGGGCCATTCGAAACCGGCCCGACTATGCCCTGGCCTACGAGAACCTGGGCGATCTCTATGTGCAACTGGCCTTCGATGCCTATGATCGTGGCAGCCGGGTACCCTCTGCCTCTGCATTTCTCAAGCCCAAGCGCGATCATTTGCTGGCCCTGCCAGCAGCGCGGGCTGTCTCATCAGCCCCGGTCTCTGAGTTCGGCGCGCCCAGCCCTTGGGCTGCCGGTCTCGTTCCTGTTTCAAATGTTCAGCGCAGTGCGCGAAAGGAAAGGCTTTACATGGTTGAACTTACCACCACGATGGGAAAAATCACCCTCAAGCTCGATGCCGAGAAGGCGCCAAAGACCGTAGAGAACTTTCTTGCTTATGTGAAAAGCGGGCACTTCGATGGCACGATCTTTCATCGGGTAATCGACGGGTTCATGATCCAAGGCGGCGGGTTTGACGAGAAAATGGTGCAGAAGCCCACCCGTGACCCCATCGACAACGAGGCCAGCAATGGCCTTAAAAACAAGGCCTACACCGTGGCCATGGCACGTACCAGTGACCCGCACTCTGCCACCGCCCAGTTTTTCATCAACGTGGTGGACAATGCCTTCTTGGATTTCAAAGCACCCACGGGCAATGGCTGGGGATATGCCGTCTTTGGAGAGGTCGTAGAGGGCAAGGACGTGGTCGATAAGATTAAAAAGGTTAAGACCGCCAATAAGGGCTTTAATGCCGATGTGCCGGTGGATTCCGTGGTCATTACCAAAGCTGAGGCGAAGCAATAAGCCAGGCTGGCCCGCCTGTATCCCAGCTTGCGCTGCCTGATTCGGCGCGGGTGCTGATCTGCTCTGACATGCATCTGCACGATGCGCAGCCAAAGACTACCGAGTTTTTTCTGCACTGGCTTTCGCACTGGGCCAAGGGCGTCGACTATCTGCTGCTTCTGGGCGATATCTTTGACGCCTGGGTTGGCGATGACATCACTACAGTTGAGGAGCCAGGGAAGATCCCCACCTGGAAAGCGCTCTCCGAGGCGATCGCCAGCCTGCGTGCGCAGCGCCCTTTAACCCTTGCCCTGATGCTTGGAAACCGAGATTTTCTTATGGGCCCTCGGCTGGCCCGATTGCTCGATGCAACCTGTCTTGCAGATTATTTGGTGCTGTCACACCCAGGGCTTTCCAATGGTCCTGCACTTTTATGCCACGGTGACTCGCTGTGTATTGCCGATACGGCGTACCAGAACTGGCGGGCGCAGGCGCGGTCGCCTGCATGGCAGCAGCAGTTTCTGTCCCAGCCCCTTGCCGCCCGACAAGACTTTGCCTCGGGCCTTCGCATGCAGAGTGAGCAGGAAAAAGAGCACAAGCCTGCGCCTTGGATGGACGTCGTACCTGAGGAAGCTGATCGACTGCTCACCGAGTATGGCGCGGGGGTCTTGGTGCATGGGCATACTCACCTGCCAGGCTGCTACCGTCTGCCTTCGGGGCGCCAGCGCTGGGTTTTGCCCGACTGGGCCGCGCCGCACGACGGTGCGCGTGGGGGCGGGCTGCAGATCGATCGCCAGGGAATTCGCGTGGTGCCTTTAGTTTAGGCCGCCACTGGGATCAGCGATTTAAGAGGAGGTTTCATGAGTCATGTGTTTCATCGCAACAGTCGGCACGACTACCCGTGGATAGAAACCGGGGAGGGCTGCTGGCTTATTGATCAGAGCAATAAACGCTACCTTGATGCCTGTGGCGGGGCCGCGGTGAGCAGCCTGGGGCATCAGCATCCTGCCGTGGTTCAGGCCATGCACCAACAGATTGATCGGCTGGCCTACGCCCACACCAGTTTTTTCTCTAGTGCCCCGGCTGAAGCTCTGGCCGACCGTTTGGTTGCTCTGGCGCCTTTTTTTGGTCAGGACACCGCTGGGCGACTGGATCGAGTGTACCTGGTATCGAGTGGTTCGGAGGCCATTGAGGCGGCACTCAAGCTGGCGCGGCAGGTGGCTATTGAGCGAGGAGAGCCTCAACGCACCAAGTTTATTGCCCGCCGTCAGAGCTATCACGGCAACACGCTGGGGGCACTTGCAGTGGGCGGGAATGCCTGGCGTCGCGCCCCGTTTCAAGAGCTTCTTATGCCTGTCACCCATGTGTCGCCCTGTTACAGCTATCGAGGCAGGCACCATGGCGAGACCGACCGCCAGTATTCCGAGAGACTGGTTGCAGAGTTCGAACAGACCGTGGTCGCCGAAGACCCGCAGACGGTTTTGGCCTTTGTGGCTGAACCGGTCGTGGGTGCAACCTTGGGTGCAGTTACGGCCACTGAAGGTTATTTCGCCGGCATACGGGCGGTCTGCGACCGCTACGGCATTCTGCTTATTCTTGATGAAGTGATGTGCGGTATGGGACGCACGGGCAGTCTGTTTGCCTATGGCCAGGAAGGCATTCAGCCCGATATGGTTACAGTGGCAAAGGGGCTTGGCGGGGGTTATCAGCCCATTGCTGCGCTGATCACCTCGGCGGCCGTTCACGACACCATTGCCCAGGGTTCGGGATTCTTTCAGCATGGCCATACCTATCTGGGGCACCCTGTCGCCTGCGCCACAGCGGTAGCGGTTCTGGATGTCATGGCGCGCGAAAAAATCGTCGAGGGTGTTACCGAAAAGGGGGCACGGCTTAGGGCAGCTCTTACGGACAGCCTTTCTGACGCCCCATGGGTAGGCGACATAAGAGGCCGTGGCCTTTTCATAGGCATTGAACTGGTACAAGACCGGGAGTCAAAGAAGCCCTTTGCGCCGGAGCTTAAGCTGCATGCCAAGGTGAAGCAGCGGGCGCTCGATCATGGGCTGATGTGCTATCCCATGGGCGGCACGCTTGATGGCCAGCGGGGCGATCATATTCTGCTGGCCCCGCCTCTGGTGATGCCAGACCATGAACTAGACGAAGTGGTCCGTCGTCTTACCATGGTGCTTACCGAGATTACTAGGGAACTCCCCAGGTAAGGGATTTTTCTTTTTGAGCAAAAGATAGGCTAGGGTATGACCTGTTTCCGCTTACAAAGGAGTTTTTTCATGAAATCAAAGATTGTCTGGTCCGCGGCACTCGCCGTCGCTGCCTCGGTGGCTGCCCCAGTTGCCTCTGCAAACTCGTTTTTTACGATTGGCACCGGGGGCGTTACCGGTGTCTATTACCCAGCCGGGGGTGCCATCTGTCGTCTGGTAAATAAAGACCGTAAAGACCATGGGCTGCGGTGCTCAGTGGAGTCAACGGGGGGATCAGTGTTTAATGTGAATGCGATCCGGTCTGGCGACATTGAGTTTGGCGTTACCCAGTCCGACTGGCAGTTCCATGGCGTAAAAGGCAGTAAGGCTTTTGAAAAGCAGGGCCCCATGCCCGAGCTGCGCTCGGTGTTTTCTCTGCACCCCGAGCCCTTTACCCTTCTCACCCGTAAGGAATCAAACATCAAGTCGTTCGACGACCTGAAGGGCAAACGGGTGAATATCGGTAATCCAGGTTCGGGTACGGTAGCCTCCATGGATGAGCTGCTTGCTGCTATGGGTGCTAACCGCAGCTTCTTTGGTTTAGCTGCTGAGCTGCGGCCCGATGAGCATGGTGCCGCATTGTGCGATAACAAGATCGATGCCTTCTTCTACGGTGTGGGCCATCCCAGTGCCAATATCCAAGATCCCACCACCGCGTGCGGGGCGCAGCTTGCCAATATTACTGGCCCTGCCGTGGATAAGCTGGTGAAGGCAAATTCCTACTATGCTTATGCGGAAATTCCGGGCGGTCTCTATGCCAACAATCCGAACCCCACCCGAACCTACGGTGTCAAGGCCACGCTGGTAACTAGTGCCAAGGTGCCTGAGCAGACCGTATACGTCCTGGTACGCGCGGTCTTTGAGAACTTCGAAGAGTTTAAAAAGCTGCATCCTGCTCTGGCCAATCTGCGTCCGCAGGATATGGTGACCGATGGAAATTCTGCGCCACTGCACCCCGGCGCTGCCCGCTATTTCCGTGAGAAGGGGCTGCTTAAGTAGCCGACTGACCCCGGCGTTGTTCTAAAAGCGTCTGATGTCCAGCGGCAACGCCGGTATCGACCAGCGGGTCGCTGAGGCCGACCAGGGCGGGCGCTCCCCCAAGGGGGTGTTTGCCCTGGTTATTCCAGGCCTCTGCCTGGCCTGGGCCCTGTTCCAGTTGTGGGTGGCGTCTCCGATTCCCTACTGGATTCGTACCGGGCTCTTCAACGATTCTGAGGTGCGGTTTATCCATCTCAGTTTCGCCCTGGCCTTGGTGTTTCTGTGCTATCCGATATCCCGCAGCGCGCCGCGCGATCGGGTGCCTTGGTACGACCTTATCTTCGCCCTTGTCGCGGCGAGTGCCTCGGCCTACCTGTTCGTCTGGTATGCCGAGCTCGCCATGCGGCCTGGAAGTCCTTTAGCCCTAGACCTGGCCATGTCGGTGGTGGGCGTCGTCATGCTGTTAGAGGCTACCCGTCGGGGTCTTGGGCTGCCGATGGTTATTCTTGCGTTGGTCTTTCTCGCCTATGTCTTCCTGGGGCCGTATATGCCAAGCCTGATTGCCCATAAGGGGGCCGGGCTTTCAAAGGCGGCAAGTCATTTCTGGCTTACCACCGAGGGCGTCTTTGGCGTGGCGCTTGGGGTGAGTGCCAGTTTTATCTTTCTCTTTGTGCTTTTTGGTGCTCTGCTTGAAAAAGCGGGCGCTGGTAACTATTTCATTCTCTCGGCAGTCAGCCTGCTGGGGCATATGCGCGGGGGCCCCGCAAAGGCTGCAGTGGTGGCCTCGGCAAGTACCGGAATGATCTCTGGGTCGTCGATTGCCAATGTGGTAACCACGGGCACTTTCACCATACCCCTGATGAAACGGGTGGGCTACCCGGCGCACAAGGCCGCTGCGGTGGAAACGGCCGCATCGGTCAACGGCCAGATTATGCCCCCGGTAATGGGTGCCGCGGCCTTTTTAATGGTGGAGTATGTTGGCATACCCTATACGCAGGTATTGCAGCATGCGCTTCTGCCCGCGCTGGTGAGCTATCTGGCGCTGCTCTACATCGTGCATCTTGAGGCAATGAAACTGGGGATTGCCGGGATTCCCCAGGGGCAGATGGCCTCGGGGCGTCAGCGCGCCATTGGCTGGGGTCTCACCCTATCGGGCTTAGTGATCGTTGCTGCAGCAAGCTACTGGGTTCTGTTTGCCATAAAGCTGGCTTTGGGGCCGGCCGCTTCGCTGGTGATTCCCGCGCTGGTATTCGTTGTCTATCTGCTGTTGCTGCGCTATTCGGCCAGACAGCCCCAGGAGCATAGGCTGGATGTGGAGGCGATCACCGTCACGCCACCCGTTGGTCCAACGCTGCGCAGCGGACTACATTTTCTGCTGCCGGTAGTCGTCTTGGTATGGTGCCTGATGGTGGAGAAGCTCTCGCCCGGTCTCTCGGCCTTTTATGCCACGGTGGTACTGATTGTCATGCTGGTTACACAGAAGCCGGTAGCGCGGCTTCTTGTTGGGCAAAGTGCTGGCTGGCCGCTCTGGCAAGAAGGCCTTATTGATCTGCGCGATGGCATGATCTCCGGCTCTCGTAACATGATTGGTATTGCCCTGGCCACTGCCGCTGCGGGCATTATTGTTGGCACCGTAACCCTTACCGGTATTGGGCTTGTGCTCATCGAGGTCGTGGAAATTCTCTCGGGCGGAAGCCTGCTCTTGATGCTGTTTCTCGTGGCGCTTATCTGCCTGATATTGGGGCTGGGGCTGCCCACTACCGCAAACTATATTGTCGTGTCCACCCTTATGGCGCCGGTTGTTGTCGAGGTAGGGGCGCAAAACGGGCTTCTGGTTCCGCTTATTGCGGTGCACCTGTTTGTCTTTTACTTTGGGCTCATGGCAGACGTTACGCCCCCGGTTGGGCTGGCAACCTATGCAGCGGCCGGAATCGCGCGGGTGAACCCGGTGAAGGCCGGCATCACAGCCTTTGGCTACAACATTCGTACAGCGGTTCTGCCGTTTATGTTCATTTTCAACACACAGCTTTTGCTTATCGACATCGACGGGCCCCTTACCTTTTTAATTACCCTGGTCTCTGCCTCGCTTGCAAGTATGGTCTTTGCAGCGGCAACGCAGCAGTTTTTCTTTCGGTCAAATCGCCTTTGGGAGAGCGCTGCCTTGCTCTTAGCAGCCTTTCTGCTATTTCGCCCCGATTTTGTGGTCAATCGGCTGGCGCCCCCTTTCGCGATGCAGCCCGCCTCGGAGTTGTTGGCCCATATCGAGAGCGCTCCCGCAAATGCCTCGGTGCGTATTCATATGCAGGGCATGAGCCTTGAGGGACGGGATGTCGAGAAAGGGGTTTTATTGCCGCTTGGCCCCAGTGGATCACCGATAGAGCGTATTGCGCATTCGGGGATGCGGGTCTCTCGCCTGGGAGAAGACCTAAGCGTTACGTCGGTGTCGCTGGGCAGTGTTGCTGCCAGACTTGGCCTGGAGCAGGGCTATACCCTTACAGGATTTGAGCTACCCCGGGCTCAGCCCCATAAGTTTTGGGGGCTTCTGCCAGGCTTTGCGCTTGTCCTGTTTGTTGTTGCAATGCAGCGTCGACGGCCCTTATCGGTTGCCCGGGCGGTATAGGGCAGGCTCAGCAGACAACCTAGCGTTAAACCTCATTGTGTTCTTTGGTACTGGTTTTTACACTCGGGAATCACTTTCCTAAGGAGACTACGCCATGAAGGTTGAACTCACGGTTAATGGCCGTAAGGTGTCGCTCGATGCCCCCCCCCATACGCTGCTGGTGCAGGCGATTCGCGAGCATCTGCAGCTCACCGGCACCCACGTCGGCTGCGATACCGCCCAGTGTGGCGCCTGTACGGTAATGATGAATGGCGATGCGGTGAAGTCGTGCAATATCTTGCTGGCGCAGGCAGCCGGGGCAGAGGTCACTACCATCGAGGGCCTCGCAGCCGCAGATGGCACCCTGCATCCCATGCAGCAGGCATTTAAAGACTGCCATGGTCTGCAGTGCGGGTTCTGCACCACAGGCATGGTCATGAGCGCGGTCGATCTCTGCAACAAGCATCCCGATGCAAGCGAATCCGAAATCCGCGAGCTGCTTGAGGGAAATCTCTGCCGCTGCACTGGCTATCAAAACATTGTCCGTGCGGTGCAGCAGGGCGGCGCAGCGATGCGGGCATAGCGGCAAGCGTACAGCCGGTGCTTCCAGTTACCGTTACCTAAGCCAGTTCAATTCAACCCATTCGTCTAAGGAGACACAACCATGGGTGCTTCCGATTTTGCAAACCTTCCGCATATTGGCGAGTCTGTTCTGCGTAAAGAAGACCTTCGCTTTCTTACCGGAGCCGGGCAGTACACCGATGATGTCGCTATGCAAAACATGGCCTACACGGTGTTTGTTCGTTCACCCCATGCCCATGCGGTCGTCAAGAAGATAGACAAGTCGGCTGCCTTAGCGGCTGATGGTGTGCTGGCGGTATTTGATGGGCAAGACGTGGCCGCCGACAAAATAGGTGGCCTGCCTTGTGGCTGGCTGATTACCAGCATTAATGGTGAGCCCATGAAAGAGCCGCCGCATCCTATTCTTGCCCAGGGCAAGGTGCGATATGTCGGCGATCATGTGGCCATGGTAATTGCCCAGACCTACGAGCAGGCCAAGAATGCGGCCGAGCTTGTGCAGGTTGACTACGATGTACTTCCCGCCATTGTGGATGTCCGTGACGCGCAAAAGTCGGGTGCGCCCGTTGTGCACGATCTGGCACCTGATAATCACTGCTACAAGTGGGCCATCGGAGATAAGGCCGCAGTCGACGCCGTTTTTAATTCGGCGGCACATGTTACGAAGCTCGACCTGGTAAACAATCGCCTGATTCCCAACGCCATGGAGCCGCGTGCAGCCATCGGAAGCTATAGTCGGGCCAGCGAAGAGTACACGCTCTATGTGTCAAACCAAAACCCCCATGTTGAGCGGCTTCTCATGACCGCGTTCGTCATGGGCCTGCCCGAGCACAAGGTGCGCGTGATTGCGCCTGATGTCGGTGGCGGCTTTGGGTCAAAGATCTATCTCTATGCCGAAGATGTCTGCGTAACCTGGGCCGCAAAAAAACTGAACCGCTCCATTAAGTGGACGGCCGAGCGTTCGGAGTCTTTCTTAAGTGATGCCCATGGCCGCGACCATGTTAGCCATGCTGAGCTGGCCATGGACAAAGACGGCAAGTTTCTTGCCTTGCGGGTGCATACCGATGCCAACCTCGGTGCCTATCTGTCTACATTTAGCACCTGTGTGCCCACCATTCTGTATGCCACCCTGCTGGCTGGGCAGTACACCACCCCGCAGATCTATGTCGAGGTGGATTCCTGGTTTACCAACACCGCACCCGTTGACGCCTATCGCGGCGCAGGGCGGCCTGAGGCCACTTACCTACTTGAGCGCATCGTTACCCGCGCCGCCTGGGAAATGGGTCTGAGCCAAGACGAGATTCGTAAGCGTAATTTCATTACCGAGTTTCCGTATCAGACCCCGGTGGCGCTGCAGTACGACATTGGTGACTACCATGCCTGTATGGACAAGGCAAAGGTGCTGGCCGATGTGGCTGGGTTTGCTGCCCGCAAAAAAGAAACCGAGGCCAAGGGACTGGTGCGGGGCATTGGCTACTCCAGCTATATCGAGGCCTGCGGTATTGCGCCGTCGAATATTGCGGGGGCACTTGGCGCCCGGGCGGGCCTCTTTGAATGCGGTGAGGTTCGGGTGCACCCCACAGGCAGCGTCACAGTATTTACAGGGTCGCATAGCCACGGCCAGGGGCATGAGACAACCTTTGCCCAGGTGGTGGCTGCGCGGCTGGGTATTCCAGTGGAAAACGTGGACATAGTGCATGGCGATACCGGACGGGTTCCGTTCGGCATGGGTACCTATGGGTCACGGTCGATCTCGGTGGGAGGCGCCGCGATTATGCGGGCGCTCGATAAGATCGAGGCCAAGGCCAAGAAGATTGCAGCGCATCTGCTTGAAGCCAGCGATGCCGATATCGACTTCGCCAATGGAGAGTTCACGGTAAAGGGCACTGATAAAAAAATTGCCTTTGGGCAGGTGGCTCTTACTGCCTATGTGCCCCATAACTACCCGCTCGATAAGCTCGAGCCGGGGCTTAACGAAACGGCCTTTTACGACCCCACTAACTTCACCTTCCCAGCCGGTACCTATATCTGCGAGGTTGAGGTAAACCCTGCCACCGGAGAGGTGCATGTAGATCGGTTTACTGCAGTAGATGACTTTGGCACCCTGATCAATCCTATGATTGTCGAGGGCCAGGTGCATGGCGGTCTAGCCCAGGGTATTGGCCAGGCACTCATTGAGAACTGCGTCTACGACCGGGAGTCGGGTCAGCTACTTACAGGTTCCTATATGGACTATGCCATGCCGCGGGCTGATGTCTTTCCGCAGTTCAATATTGGCCATGTCTGCACGCCCTGCACGGTAAATCCTTTGGGCACCAAGGGCTGTGGAGAGGCTGGTGCTATTGGGTCTCCCCCTGCTGTAATGAATGCAGTCCTTGATGCGCTGGCGCCCCTGGGTGTCAAAGACCTCGACATGCCAGCAAGCCCAAGTCGGGTATGGACCGCCATTCAACAGGCGCATGTTTCCTAAGCAGACCACCCAAAACACTTAGAAGGAATTCTCTTATGTACCGATTTGACTACGAGAAGCCAGGTTCGCTCGCAGATGCCTTGTCTCAGGTGGGTGCGGGTGGTCAGGCCTTAGCCGGCGGACAGACCCTTATCGCTGCCATGAAGCAGCGCCTATCCCAGCCCGAAAAGCTGGTAGACCTCTCTGGAGTGTCTGAAATCCAAGGCATCTGCATGGACAAAGATACGGTTGTCGTGGGCGCCATGACGCGCCATCAGGAGGTTGCTGGCCACCCGGATGTTCAGCGCCATATTCCGGCGCTGGCAGCACTGGCCAATGGCATCGGAGACAAGCAGGTTCGTGCCATGGGTACCATTGGCGGGTCTGTGGCCAACAACGATCCTGCTGCCTGCTACCCGAGCGCCGTATTGGCCCTAGGGGCTACCGTGCGCACCAATCGCCGAACGATTGCCGCAGATGATTTCTTTCTGGGTCTTTATGCCACTGCGCTGGAACCGGGGGAACTGATCACGGCAGTGCATTTTCCCAAGCCACAGCGGGCCGCTTATGCCAAGTTTAAGCAGCCTGCATCGCGGTATGCCCTGGTAGGGGTCTTCGTGGCCCAGTTTGCCTCGACTGTGCGAGTTGCCATTACCGGCGCAGGCAACGGCGTGTTTCGGCATGCGGGCCTTGAGGCTGCGCTGTCAAAAGACTTTTCGGCAAAGGCGGTCGAGGGTGTCGTGGTTGATGCATCTGATCTCAATAGCGATATCCATGCCTCGGCAGAGTATCGTGCGGCTCTGATTAAGGTGCAGACACAGAGGGCGGTTGCGGCGGCGCTTGCATGACACCAGGGCTGCCTGATTCCATCTCCGATTGGATAGGCGCCCTTCAGGCAGAAGGCTATTTTGCAGACGGCCGGCTGGCCACGGCGCTACACCTTGCCATGCGCTTGGGCAGGCCGCTATTGCTTGAGGGAGAGCCTGGGGTCGGAAAGACCGAGCTTGCCAAGGCGGTATCGCGCGTGCTGGGGCGAGAAATGGTTCGCCTGCAATGCTATGACGGTCTTGAGCAGCGCGACGCCCTGTATGAATGGAACCATGCTGCCCAGTTGCTGCATCTTCGCCTTGCCCAGCACAGCAGCACAGCCGAGCAGCTAGAACGCGAAATCTACGATCCACAGTATCTGATTGCGCGGCCCCTGCTCAAGGCCTTACAGGCCCGCCCGCCTGGGGTGGTCTTACTGATTGATGAAGTCGATAGGGCAGATGAGCCGTTTGAGGCCTTTCTGCTTGAGTATCTCGGCGAGTATCAGGTGTCCATTCCAGAGCTTGGCACGGTGGGGGCGCAGGCCATGCCGGTTACTTTTCTTACCAGTAATCGCACCCGCGACCTGCACGATGCGGTAAAGCGTCGCTGCCTGTTCCATTTTATGGACTATCCCGACCGAGACCGGGAGCTCGCCATTGTGAGGCAGCATGTGCCTGAGGCCTCCGCACAGCTGTCTTCTCAGGTGGCCGCCTTTGTGAATAAGCTACGCAGCCAGCCTTATGCTGATGCCTTTGTGCGGCTGCCCGGTATTGCCGAGAGTGTCGAATGGGCAAAGGCTCTCGTTGCATTGAATACGGTGCATCTCGACCCAGAGGTGGTCGACTCCACGGCTGGTGTTCTGTTCAAGCAAAAAGAAGATGTTGCCGCCCTTGGCAGCCTGACAAATGACCTCTTGGCGCCGGAGAAGGCAGCCTAGTCATGTCGGTATCCATGCTGGGTGATGCCCGGTCCGGAAAGCTTGCAGAGAACATCATGGGTTTTGGAAGGCTTCTGCGGCGGGCTGGGCTGCCAGTGGACTCCTCGCGAATCGCCTTGGGGTTGCAGGCGGCTCAGGCCGTTGATATTGCGTCAAAAGACCAGCTGCGTTGGGCGCTTGAGTCGGTTTTGGTAAGCCGCGAGCAAGATCGGGTGGTGTTTGGCGAGCTCTTTGACGCGATCTTTCGTAACCCTGAGATAGCCAAGCAGCTCATGGCCCAGTTGCTGCCAGTGTCAAAAGCGCAAAAGCAGTCCGCACGGCGCCGTCCACGCAGCCAGGAGGCGCTTTCTTCGCCAGCCCAGAGAAAGGGGGACGATACAGCACCCCCTAAAGAAGAGCACCGGCTTGATGCCGCCATGTCAATGAGCGATCAGCAGCGGCTGAAACAGGCTGACTTTGAGATGCTCAGCGCCAGCGAATATCGGCTTGTTCAGCGGCTTGCCACGCAGATTGCGCTTCCGATCCCCGAATGGCCTAGTCGACGACGCATGGCTGGCCGACGCGCGGGTACGCTGCACTGGGCTGCCTGTCTGCGTCGGGCTGCCCAGACGGGAGGGGAGTTTATTGAATTGCCTTCGCGCGTGCCGCGGTTAAGGCCCTTACCAGTGGTCATACTGGTAGATGTGTCTGGCTCTATGGAACGTTATGCCCGTATGCTTTTGGCCTTTTTGCACGCGGCCACGCGTGGGGCCGCCCGCAGGGTGTTTGCCTTCGGAAGCCAACTAACCGACCTTACGCGCGCTTTTCGTGCGGAGGATCCCGACGATATGCTCGTGCAGGCGGCGCATGCCATACCAGACTTCGCGGGGGGTACCCGCATGGCCGAGAGCCTCAAGGTTTTGCGAACTGAGTATCGGGGCGCTTTGATTGGGCGGCGCAGCCTGGTGCTGGTGATCTCCGATGGCCTCGATACAGGTAATCTCCAGGCCTTAGACTTCGAACTATCATGGCTGCACAAGCAGAGTCATCGTATGGTCTGGCTCAACCCTTTGCTTCGGTTTGATGGCTATGCGCCGTTAGCGGGTGGTGCGCGCTTGCTTGCCCGACAGTCGCATGCCATGCTGGCAGTGCATAACCTGTCTCGGCTCGAAGAGCTTGCCGGGGCGTTACGACAGCTTTTAAGGAGATGATTTTTTATGCAGATGCAGGGAAGCCGGCAGCTTGCTGCCAACGCAGAGCAGGCCTGGCAGGCCTTAAACGACCCCGAGATTCTTAAGGCCTGTATTCCCGGCTGTGATCGGTTCGAGGCTCAGGGCGAGGGCGTCTATGGCCTGGGGGTGTCGATTAAGATTGGTCCGGTGTCTGCCAAGTTTTCTGGCAAGGTAACTCTCGACCAGGTGAACCCACCCGTGTCCTATGTATTGCACTTTGAGGCCCAAGGCGGCGTGGCGGGGTTCGGAAAGGGCAGTTCTTCTGTAAAGCTCGAGCCTAATCCCGAAGGGGTTTTACTGGTCTACGAGGTGTCTTCTCAGGTAGGCGGAAAGCTTGCACAAGTGGGCCAGCGGCTCATTGATGCTGCTGCCAAGTCGCTCGCCGAAGACTTCTTTAAGCGCTTTGAGGCTGCGCTTGCAGATCGGCTCGGAAAGGCTTCGGAGGCTGGTGGGGCGCAGGCCCAGCCGCCCGCAGCGGAGCAGTCAGGGGCAGGTCCCTCTATCTGGAACCAGATTCCACGCTGGGCCTGGTTTCTTCTGGCCGCTGCAGCGGCGGCTGCAGCGCTTTTTTCATCGCCATCGGCGTAGGGCTTGGGCGGCTGCGGGGTAGCTTTTGGCTGATCTGTAGACGAGGACTGTGACTATGGAAAATCTTGACCTGATCGTCCTTCAGACCTTAAAGACATGGCGCGGCGAAGGTCGCCATGCCTTATTGGCCACGGTGATCCGTACCTGGGGGAGCTCTCCGAGACCGGTGGGATCCATCATGGCCTTGTCAGAAACCGGTGCGGTTGTGGGCTCAGTCTCGGGGGGGTGTATTGAAGACGACCTTATCCGACAGTTTTCGCAGTCGCGTCTCTCAAGCGACCAAAAGGGTGCGACGGGACAGGCCATTGAAGGTCCGCCGCGTCGCGTGCGGTACGGCATTACTGCCGATGAGGCCCACCGGTTTGGTCTTCCCTGCGGAGGCACCTTAGAGCTGCTCTTGGAGTTTAATCCGGATGCCAATCAGCTTGAGGCGCTGGTCGCGGCCCTCGAGCAAGGGCAGCTTATGCAGCGCTCGACGCTGCTTACCACGGGTGCAGTAACGCTCTCGGTCTGCGAGGCGCCTACTGGGCTGCTAATTGACTCGCTGCGACTAGTCAATACCTTTGGTCCACAGTACCGTATGCTTCTTATTGGTGCTGGCCAGCTTACCGAATACCTCGCCACCATGGCGATTTTTAATGGTTTTTCCGTAACGGTCTGTGACCCGCGTGATGAATACCGGACGGCCTGGTCGGTCTCGGGGGCTAGTCTGGTGAACGACTGGCCCGATGATGTGGTCAAGGCCTTTCGGCCCGATCAAAGAACCTGCGTGTTGGCACTAACCCATGATCCGAAGCTTGATGATCTTGCCCTGCTTGAGGCCTTGCAGACCGATGCCTTTTATATTGGTGCTATTGGGTCCCGCCGTAATAACGCACAGCGTCGCGAAAGGCTGATTGAACACTTCGACCAGACAGAGGTCTCTTTGGCGCGATTGCGGGGGCCTATTGGTATTTATATTGGCAGCAAGACCCCGGCTGAGATTGCCGTAAGTGTGATGGCCGAGGTGTTGGCGGTAAAAAATGCCGTACCCCTGCCGAGAGACTTTAATGTTGCACTGGCTAAAGATTCTGCGGGACTGCCCTTATCACAGGGAGAGGATGATTTATTCTGCCACGTAAATAGTACAACCAATTAACCAATGATGAGACGGCCTTTGGCGCTATGAAGATGGTCCGCAGGGCTGACGGTTTGGTTTTTTTCTTACCATACAGCCACTTGTTGCCCACCAGATTTCTTGGCGCGATACATTGCCTCGTCTGCGCGCGAGAGCAGTAGATCCGCCGTGGCGCCGTCCTTAGGAAAAATACTGGCGCCGATGCTTAAGCCGATAGTAATCGATACGCCCTCTGCTGCTATCGGCTCTGAGACCGTACGCATGAGTCGATCAAATACGGGGCCCAGTTCTGAAACGCTATCGATATCGCCCACTAGCAAAACAAATTCGTCGCCACCCAGCCTTGCGGCGAAGTCGCTTTCTCGTGCAGTCGATTTAATACGTTTTGCAACGACTCTCAACACCTCATCGCCTGTCTTATGGCCATGGATATCGTTAACGGGTTTGAAGCCATCGAGGTCAATAAAGCATAGTGCGAATCCAGCGCCTGATTCACTTGCCCTCGATACAAAAGTCTGCAGGGCCTGGTTGAGTGCCGAGCGATTTCCTAACTGGGTGAGAGGGTCACGGTTTGCAGCGTCGCTGAGTATAAGGTTACTCTGGCTCAGTCGGTTCTCGTTGGTCGAAATAGCCCGATAGGCACGCCTAAGAATCAGGCCAAATGCCGTAAGCATGGCTGCAGCGGTTAGCGCAGCGAGCGCAAGTATCTTCTGACCCAGTGTCGTAACAGACCTTCGAGTACGCTCGTCGGTGGTGGTGATTCTTAACCATCCAATAGGCCCGCCTGCCTCGATTTGTTGCCAACGTTGGTAGACATGGTCGTTGGTTGTTTCCTCATAGGTACGCATACCTATTGGTGGTAAGGGGCTGATTTTTCGCTGATTAAAGATCGGCTGAGGTCCCTGCTCGGTCGCCTTTACAAAGGCCAGAATATTGCCATCCCGATCGGTTACAACCGCGTCTTGAATATTCTGATTTGATAAAGCCTGAATGAGTCGTGACTCGATAGCGCTAGGGTCATTCAATGCGAGTGACTCTGCCACGGCAAGACCAAGGCCCACTGCAAGCGCATTTCGATTCTCTTGCTCTTGTGCATCGAGTGTGGCTGTCGCCTGATAGCTTATCCAATAGGCGCTAGCCGCGAGCATGAGAACTGTAGAAAACGCGAGTAGAAGAGCTGTCTGAAGAAAATACCCTGATGAGACGAGCGCCTCATTCGGCCTGTTGACAGTTACGCGTGGAGACATCTAGTTGTCAGAAACAACGAACCTCTGGACTCCAAGCCGCTCTAGCGGGGCATAGTCATCGCGGTGCGTCGCCGCCGAGGGGTCTGGGAGCTGGACCTGATTCAGGAGGTTTTTTCCCTGGTCGAAGAGGGCTAACTGAAAGATCGCATTTGAAAATTCTTGTCTTACTTTGGGAGGTACGCGAGGGTGCGCAGATAGTGGGTGAGAGCGAAAACCGGGTGATTCGTAGAGAACACGAAGCTCGTCTCTAAGCGCCTGCGGCTCTCTGGCGAGCGTGTTATTCACTCCACCGCCAGCTGCTAAGGTGCCGGCAGCGACCGCTCGGTAGACATTACTGTGCGTCTGAACATACTGGGCACGAAAGTCGATCTTAGACTCCGTAAGGATAGCCCGCAATAGAAGCGACGCGGCAAATGCATTCGGTGCCGGGAAGGCGATAGTTTGCCTATTGAGATCCTTAATACCTTGCACTGTACTGTCTCTGCGAACGACGATAATGCCTGTAAGGGGCTTACTGTCTGCGAGCATAGGCACGTACCCCTGTGCGTCGTGGGCCATTACCTGGTGGTAGGGATTAAGAAAGGCGATATCTGGCTCACCTTTTAGAAATAGTGCCTCAAATTCCGGAATGGTCTTTGGAATTAGAAGGTGAAAGCAGAGTCCTGTACGGGCGCTTACCATCTGTAGTAAGGGGGTCCAACGCTTAAAAAGCTCTAGTGGGGGAAGTTGCGGAACAACGGCAACACTTAGTCTCACCGCGTCTCGTGTATTTGCGTTATTGGCTGGGCATTCCAGCGTCTGAGAGAGTGCAGGTATGGGTGCCAACAGAAGGAAGGGAAGGCAGGCCCCTGCCAGTAACAAGCGCATGATCATAGTAGCCTCTCGAGTTCGCGGGCTGGCAGAGCCGGTGAGAAGAAGAAGCCCTGCGCAAGGCAGCCTGGAAGGGCTTTAAATATCCGCAACTCCTGAGCGCGTTCGATTCCCTCAACGGTAACCCGATAATCACTGAGAAGCAGCATCTTTGCGGTAGAGAGTAGGAGGTTAAGCCCCCTCGGTGAGGCCTTTGCCTGTTTTAGAAAGCACCGATCGAGCTTTATTTCGCGAACTGGAAGATGCACAAGCCGGGCGAGGCTCGAATACGCGGTACCAAAATCATCGAGCGCAAGTTCAAATCCCTGCTTATCGATTAGCTTGAAAAAGGCGCGGTGGCGGCTGTCGTCGAGCGCAACGATTTTCTCAGAGATTTCGAAAGATACCATCTGCATCTTTAGCCTTCGTGCGACGAGCTTTTGCCCTAGAGCGGTAATTGCTGATTCGTGGTCTATGTCACGGTCTGAGAGATTGATCGATATCGGGACCGCTTTGTTCTTCTTCGAAAGCCTCGCCAGTAGGTCGACTGTCTGGTCGGCAACCGCAGCGCCAATAGCGTGGATGAGTTCTGATTGCTCGGCTACATCAATAAACTCCTTTGGAAATATGGTGCCATGGCCTGGCCGATGCCACCGAACCAGGGCTTCGGCACCAGCGATTTTCCGCGTCTGAGGGTCAATCTTTGGTTGGAAGTAACTGACAAACTCGTCTTTTCTCAGTCCGCTCCGAATCTCTGATTCGAGCTGGATATGATGCATTTTTCGCTGCTGGGCCTCTGCCTGATAAATCACTATAGGCTCGGACTGTGTGCTGGCCCTAAGCGCTGACTGGGCTCTTATCCCTAGGGCCGTTTTCGTGCGCTTTGTTGAGATGTCTATGCCAACGCGTACTCTCGGATGGATAACAAACGAAAGCTCCTTGGGCTTCATGGGCTTCTCGATATGGTGGCGCAGACTCTCTCCCCAGCGAATCCAAGTCTGTCTCGATACGCGGTCATTAAGGCTAACCTCGAACGTGCAATAGCCAAGCTGGCCCATTCGTTGCAGGCTCCAGAGTCCGCGTACGTACTTGGTAGAGTCTTTACGCAGGAATGACTGGATGCGACCAAGTAGGATTTTGGTAATCTTGCTTAAAACCGTATCGTCAAAACTGGGCGCAAGGTCATCTATAACGGGAATCCATATTCGGGCACAGCCCCCTTTGTACCCGACTGCAGAAGTTTTGCTAGTTGGTATCAACTGGTAACTCATTGAAATAGGCGTGAACCGCATGATCAGAGTCTTTAGTTGATTTCATCGCCAACCGTGCAGCCTCCATGAGCGCATCGCCATCCTTTGCATCCAGTGGGTAGGATGCAATGCCAATTCGGGCGCCTTTCCATAGGTGAGTAGGAATAGGCGGAGTCGCTAAGCAGTTCTCAAAACGTTCGACGATTCTTGATACGTTCTCCTGGTTTCCAACCTGATTGAGGAGAATCAAGAACTCGTCAGGACCTATACGCGCAACGATATCGTCTGCCCGGACGAGACGTTTGAGCTGCTCAGCGAGGGCAAACAGCAGTTCGTCACCAATATCGTCACCGAGATGCACATTGATCTTCTTAAAGCCTATGAGGTCGATATGTAGTACCGCCAACATGAGATTTGACCGGCTAGACCGGGCGATAGATCGGGTGAGCGCTTCCTTAAAGTAACGGTGATTGGCAAGACCGGTTAACGGATCAATGTAGGCCGACTTATCAAGTTGTCTGGTTATATGGTCAATGGTTGCAAGACTGTTGAACCATCTCGTTGCTAGATCAATAATCAGTCGCGCATGTCGTTGCTGGGCCGCCGATAGCGGCTCCTCTCGCACAAAACGACAGCCGAACATCTGCCCACCGATCTCTACCCATTCTATTTGGGTTGCGCTCGTTATGTCATTAGCCTGATCCATTGCTTCTGATGCGGCCCATTCGACATGGGCGCCAAAAAACATACTCAGGCCTGTTGCAAGCGCATTGAGTCCCTCCGAGATAGTATCTTGCGCAAAGACCTGATGAAGCATTCTGAGCTCTGCAATCGCGAGGGTTGTCGAATCGGTGCTATTTGTCATACACAGTCCTCAGTTTTCTACACGACGCGTAGCGTATATCGCGTTCGTTTACTACCCCAATTTAAGCACAGGTTCTCAACACGTTGTATGAATCCGGTTACATCACGCTATCGGGAGTATAGCCACGGCTGGTCCATCAGTCGGGAACCGAACAGACGCAACGCAAGGTCTCGGCCCCAGACCCATGGGGGACGCATTTGAAAAAGGCGTCCGTTGCGTTCGGATGCGGTTTGCACGAGTGCATTTCGTGCCCATCGTCTCTTGGCTGCATCTGCGAAACGGGCCTGCAGCGGCGTCTCTTGTGAGGCCGCTAAAGCCTGTGACAGGCAGAAAGCATCTTCGATGCCCATGCCGGCGCCCTGGGCTAGGTGCGGGCGCAGGGGGTGAGCGGCATCGCCAAGAAGAAACACCCGGTTGAGCCACATCGACTCCGGTCCGGTTAGCGCCTGGTTTGCCTGCATGGCCCAGGCATGCCAGGGGTTGGCCATCGCTAGCAGCTCTCTTACTACGCCGCATGTCTTCTGGCGAAAATTTTGTAGTAGTGCCTCTGGCATAGGTTGGCTCCACCCTTGGCTAGCCACTTGCCAGTCGCCGGGAAGTGGACACAAAGCTACCAGGTTGTAGGCCCTTCCCGCCCGTATGGGGTAGCCCACAAGGTGCAGGCCAGGCCGGGTCCATACCGTCACCTCTCTTACAAGGACCGGGTCTAAGGGTCCGGTGTCTTGGATAAGGCCTCGAAAGGCAATCTGGCCTACCGGTCGCGGCGGATTGGATAAAGCGCCGGGCACTGCGAGTCGACAGCGGCTAAAGATACCATCGGCGCCGATCAGGCCGTCGGCCCGCAGAACGTGCCCGGACTGGGTGCGTATCTGCACCTCGCGCTCTGTCTGCCGTATGTGCTCTACCCGGGTTCCCCAATGCGGTGTGATGCCCCAGGCGGCATTAGCCCTGAGAAGGCTTGCCATGAGATCGGCTCGATGCAGTGTAAGGTAGGGTGCATTGCCGTAACGCTTTTCAAAAGCGGCGCCCAGTGCCATTCGGGATAGCGTCTTGTTGCTGCGAAGCTGCCGAATACGAATCGCCTGGGGCTGAGAGGCAATGGGCTGTATGGCTTCGAGCAGCCCCAGGCTTTGCAGATAGCGCGTGACGTTGGGGCCGAGTTGGATTCCTGCGCCCTCTTCCGAGGCATTCGGAGCCTGGTCAAGCACCTGTGGCATACGGCCTGTTTTGGCAAGCGCCAGGCTACAGGTAAGCCCAGCAATGCCGGCCCCGGCGATAACCAGACGCTCGGACTTCCCCACTGCCGTTTTACTCCTGACGGAACAGCAGCTGTAAAGGTGCTAACAGCAGGTCAAGAAATGCAAAACTCACTGACATAAGTGGCTGCATCCAGAATTCGGAAACAAGACCCAGCAACAAGAGCGCAAGGAGTATAAAAAAACCGTAGGGTTCAATACGGGAGACTGCCATTGCAGCCCTCCAGGGTAAGAGACCCACGAGCACGCGTCCACCGTCCATAGGAGGAAGTGGTAGCAGGTTAAACACCATCATGATGACGTTGACAAACACCCCCGCTTGGCAGGTTTTTATGACAAAGGGCTCATCTATCCCTAAGCCTCGCAAGACAATAAAGGCGGCAGCCCAGACGATGGCCTGAAAAAGGTTTGCTCCAGGTCCTGCCAAAGCTACCCAGATCATGTCGCGTTTGGGATGGCGCAGGGCATTGAAGTCCACTGGTACGGGCTTAGCGTAGCCAAACAGAAACGCACCCTGGGTGGCAAGGTAGATGGCAATTGGCATGACCACCGTACCCAGAGGGTCGATGTGGCGCAAGGGGTTGAGGGTAATCCGCCCGGCCATCCATGCGGTGTTATCGCCGAACGCCCTTGCCGCGTAGCCATGGGCAGCCTCATGGAGGGTGATCGCCAGTAGAACAGGCAGGGCATAGACTGCGATGGTTTGAATGATCTGGTTAGTGTCCATGGTCACGCAGTCTAACCTGCAAGTCCTCTGGATTCACGGGGCTGTATAAAGTAAAGGCCTGGGTCTAGCCAAAACGTACGGAAGCCCTTAAACTCACGCCATGGACTACGCGGAAATTGTAATTCTCGTAATGGCCGTCGGCTGGTTCATGCCTATGGGCCTTCTGGTGTCGTTTCTTATGTGGAGAAGCGCCTCTCCAGAGTTGGATGCCTGGATTGCATCTGCAGAGCGAAGTTATGCAAAAGAATTTGCACAAAGTCAGATTCGCAAACGTGAGACCTTTGCCTACGACTTAAACAATGTCGACCTTAGCAAGGTTACGCCAAGCATGCTCAAGCCCAAGGTGAGCGGCAAAAAGCTGAAAATGGTGCATTGATTCATCGCCATTGACTACTGATCGTTGATCTGCGTCAAAGGCCTTGGCGATGGCATCAATCCTCAAGCAGTCCATTAAGTCATTTCAGCGTAAATCCAACTAAAAGGAGTACTGCAAAAGACCAAACGTTTTCACACTGTCCTTGCAGCGAAGTTTGCTGCGAACTTTCCCGCAATGCTTTTTCTTTTTAAAGGGAGTTTCACATGGACGATGACAAACTAGTCTTGCAGCAGGTGGTCGGAATCAATCCCTCCATCGGTGTTTCCAAAACAGCCAACGTCGTAAATGCGGATGGATCGGATGATCCTGACGATGTTATTGACTCTGCTGGCGACACGATTCTTTACAACATCTCGGTTACCAACACCGGTGATACGACGCTTACCAATCCGGTGCTGATTGATCCTTTTCTCGCAGAGTCTTTGGATAAGAACGCAGATGGGGTAATAGACGCAGCCGACATAACCGGTGGTGATGTCAATGGCAATGGAGAGCTTGATATTGGTGAGACCTGGACATGGGGGGGCAGTTACACGGTTTCTCAGGCCGATATTGACAACCGGGGTAACTATGACAGCCCCGTGGACCCCGACACGATCAATGACAACCTTATTCGTAATGTCGTGTTTGTAAGTACCGATCAGGGCGCTACCGAAGACGCAGAGGTTGACACGACCTTGGATTATGACCCCCAGCTAAGGGTGACTAAGACAGCCGATGTGCTCAACGCTGACGGCAGCGATGACACCGACAATATCATTGATACCGCGGGTGATGTGATTGATTACACCGTTCGTGTAGCCAATATAGGCAATGTCACCCTGCTGAACTTTCAGCTTACCGAGGGCCTAGTAGACACAGATTTTGACACCAATGGGGATGGTGTTGTGGATGTGCGCGATGTTGTGACTGGTGATAACGACAATGGGGTACTGGATGTCGGCGAGGAGTGGGTCTTTCGAGGGTCATACCAGGTGACTCAGGAGGATATTGATAACCGCGGCAATTTCGATGGTCCTGATGGCGATACCCTAAACGACAATATTATTCGTAATACGGTAAACGTTACGACCGAAACGATCGATCAAACCGTTTCGGGTGTCGGCGATGCAAATGTGGAAGTCGACTATCGGCCTGTCATTCTTCTTCAGAAAACCCAAACACTCTACAACCCCGATGGCTCGCTTGATGCCGATGGTGCTATCGATCAGGCTGGAGAGGTTATTCAATATAGCCTCACTGCGCAGAACGCCGGTAACGTGACATTGTCTAACGTGATGGTGGTTGATCCGCTTATTGCTGCCTCTCTTGATAAAAATACCGATGGTGTCATTGATGTGCAAGACAGCGACGGAGGAGATGACAACGGTAATGGGCTGCTTGATGTCGGTGAGGCATGGTTATTCTCGGGCCAGTATCAGGTGAAGCAGTCTGATATTGACCAGCGGGGTAATTACGACGGTCCAGACCCCGATACCCTCAATGACAATGTCATGCGTAACTTCGCCGGTGTGACCTCGCTTGCGACCGATGGGCAGCAGGTTACGCGAGATACTTTTGTAGACACCCGCATTGTTGAAATACCAACTCTTACGATTGACAAGGTCTTTTTGAATGTTACGGGGGGCAATGGCAACGAGCTTGCGGATGCTGATGGTGATGTTCTGAACTATCGTGTGGTGGTGACCAATAGCGGGAATGTGACGCTGACGGAGGTATCGGTTACGGATCCTCTGACGGGCCAGAGCCTAACGGGTCTGACCTTGGCGCCGGGAGAAAGCCAGGAGTTCCTTACAAGCTATACCCTAAAGCAGGCGGATCTTGATAACAACGGTGGAGGCGATGGAGACATCGACAACACGGTGACTGCGGACTCTTTGCAGACAGAGGCTGCGCAGGCATCGGCAGCCGCGCCTATTGTTTATAACCCTGATCTGGATATTGAGAAAACCGCAGATGTTGATCAGGTTAACGCGGTAGGCGACCTTATCCATTACACCATCGCAGTATCAAACACCGGGAACATTACGCTTTCCAATATCCAGGTAACCGATACGCTCATTCAGGATAGCCTTGCACCTCGAGACCTCGATATGGACGGAGTAATCGACGGCGACCTCGATGCCGATGGGCTCCTGGATGTTGGCGAAGCCTGGTACTGGAAGGGCCAGTATGAAGTCACCGCGCAGGACTACGAGGCGGCAATGTCTTCCATGGGTTCCTATTGGATTCTCAACACGGCCACAGCCGACAGCGACCAGACAGATCCGGAATCAGACACTGAAGAGGTAGAACTCAAAGTGGAGCAGGCTTTTGAAGGGCTCAGCCCCGGGTATTGGAAAAATCATCCGGGCGACTGGGATAGTGTTGCCACCAGCATGAGCTTTGAGGAATTCTTCTTTGGCAGTCAGCAGCCAGGTCTGAACTGGAAGGTTATGAGCATGAATGGGGGCGGTAAAGAGCGCTTTTCGACGCAGCAAGACATTACCCTCATGCAGGCCTTGGAGTTAACGGGCGGTGATTCTGCTGCCTTGGCAAGGTCAGCCGTGGCAGCGGTGCTGAATGTGAGAGACGAAGACGTGACCTATCAGTTCAGTGAGAGCCAGATCAAGACTTGGGTTACCGATGCCCTGTCTGGTCAGCCAGTTGATCTGGATGACGATGGCACCTTTGAGTTTGCTGCCGGCAAGATGGCCATTGAAGGCGTGAAGGATCTTCTGGATTACAACAACAATCTAGGGCTTTCCTGACGTTTTTCGTCTTCGCAGCAAAAAGCCGCCCCGAGAGGGGCGGCTTTTTTAGTCTGGCGCGGCTGGCAGGATTCGAACCCACGACCCCCTGGTTCGTAGCCAGGTACTCTATCCAACTGAGCTACAGCCGCATGAAAATGTAAGGCGGCAGTATAGCACTCAGACGCTACCTTGGGCCGCTAGCGCGGTTTTCATTAGGTCTGCCATGGTACGGGCTTCGATCTTATCCATGATATTTGCCCGATGAGCCTCTACCGTTTTAATGCTGATATTCAGGTCGTCTGCGATCTGCTTGTTAAGGCGTCCGGCTACGATCCGCTCCAGTACCTGCTGCTCCCTCGGGGTTAGTCTTTCAAGCATCTCTCGGGCGCGCTGGGTCCCTAGGATTTTCTCCTGACCGTCTCGCAGCTTCTCGAAGGCCGCCGCGACAAGCGCACAGAGCTGGGTGTCGTTAAATGGCTTTTCGAGAAAGTCGACTGCCCCCTTTTTCATGCTGTCGACTGCCATAGGAACGTTACCGTGCCCAGTAATAAAAATCAGAGGCACCTGAACCCCGCGATCGATAAGCTCTTCATGGAGTTCTGTTCCGGTCATGCCGGGCATTCGCACATCGAGAATAAGACAGGCCCGCTGGGACTGAATGGCGGTGAGGTTTGCAATGAACCGCTCGGCAGAGTCGAAGCATATCACCCGAAAACCATTACCCTCTAGCAGCCAACGAAGAGAGTCACGTACTGCCTCGTCGTCGTCTACCACATAAACCACCTCAGTCATTTTCCATCCTCCATCGCGGTAGGGGCTGCCTCAACGGCAGCTTCCCCGGGGTTTGCTTCAAGCGGGAGTGTAAACCGGAAGCTGCAACCACCTTCCGGATTGTCCTCGAACCACAGTCTTCCCTGGTGAGACTCGATAATAGACCGGCAGATATTCAGCCCCATGCCCATGCCTTCTGGCTTGGTGGTGTAAAAAGAGTCGAAGAGGCGTTCGCGGATCTCAGCTGCAACCCCTGGGCCACGATCGGTAACCTCGAAGAGTATCTGGTCGTCCAGGCTTTGTACGCGGATCTTTAGCTCCCGTTGGCTCGTCTGCTTCATGGCTTCCAGGCCGTTCTTTGTAAGGTTTAAAAGTACCTGTTCTATGAGAATAGGGTCGACAAAAATAGCCGGTAAGGCGGGATCGATTTCCTGGGTAATTTGCATGCCTAGAGCGCGGGCATCAATATCGGCTAGGCCAACCGCCTCTGCAACAATGGCGGTTGGGTCCACGAACTTGCGAATGGGGTCGCTTCGCTTTACGAATCCTCGGATACGCCGAATTACCTGGCCGGCACGTTCGGCCTGTTTGGCTGTTTTTGAGAGCATTTCCTCAAGGTCTTCGCAAGAAAGATTCTCTCCGCGGGCCTGCGCGGCGCGCACACGAGCAACCGCACCCATGGTGTAGTTGGCAATGGCCGTAAGGGGTTGATTCAACTCGTGGGCTAGAGAGGACGCCATCTCGCCCATATTGATAAGCCGAGAGGTCTGCTCCAGTCGTTCGTACTGAAGGCGCTGGTTCTGTTCCGCCAGTCGTCGTTGGGTAATGTCGGTAGCAACCACCAGCTGCACCACCCGTCCATCCACCCACTGGATACTGCGCACCCGAACATCGAACCACCTTTGAACGCTTGGGCTGAAGAATTCACGACTGTCCGCCCAAGGAGAGCGGCTTGACTCGGTCATGGGCCGATGGCCTGCCGTAAGCGAATCACCAAACCATTTCCTATAGGTTTCGTTTGCAAAAAGCAGCTCTTGATTGGGCCCCGGCGGGGCGACAGACACAGCCGAATCCAGAGACTGCAAAACGGTAATGAAGCGCTCCTGTGCCTGGGCGAGCTCCGCACGGATCCGGCTAGGCTCAGTGATGTCGGTAACCGAGGTCATCCATCCGACCTGCTTGCCGTGGGCGTCGCGGAGCGGGGAGGTGTACATGCGGCAGATCAGCCTTCGGCCGTCTTTGTGCATGACATTAATCTGGGTGTTGAGAAGATGCATCTCGCCTTGCAGCAGGCGTCGCAGGTTCAGCCGTAGCTGCGTGCTCTCCTCGGGCGGCCAATAAGGGTAGGGGGGCAGAGCGCCGACCAGACGCTCTTGCGACAGCCCCACTATTCGACAAAAAGCCGGGTTGACATAGGTGATGCGGCCCTCCAAGTCGATCGTCCGCATGCCTGTGGGCATGGCATCTTCCATCGCCCGCCTAAAGGCGATTTCACGGGAGAGTTCCTGGGCGGTCTGGCTTTGTGAGCCGCGTAGCCACTGGGGCAGCTTTAACTTCATGGGTGGGGGCGAGTTTTGTTCGAAGCCAAGTGTACGATTGATTTAAATTTCATAATATAAAATTAAGTGCCGTATAGCGAAAAAATCTCTTGCGCTCCCAGCGATACCCTCAGACAATCAGATCCAAATAAAAAATTCACTTGATCACGCCAATCACCATTAGGAGACATCTATGTCCACGCTTCCCCCGCACGTCAGTCAGCAAATCGCTACAGAGGCTGACACCGATCCGCAGGAAACTACTGAGTGGAGAGAGGCACTTGATGCGGTAATCGCCCGTGAGGGACCAGACCGGGCGCGATTTCTTGTTGAGTCCCTGATTGATGAAACCCGCCGTGCGGGTGGCTACATACCTTTTTCGGCGAATACCGCCTATGTAAATACTATCCCCGCAGCGCGCGAGGAACACTGCCCAGGCAACCTGGAGTTCGAGGAGCGCCTGCGTTCGTGGATGCGGTGGAATGCGATGGCAATGGTGGTTCGGGCCAATCGCGCTGATGGCGACCTCGGTGGACATATTTCGAGCTTTGCTTCTCTGGCCAATATGCTGGGTATTGGGTTTAACCACTTTTGGAAAGGGCCGGATCACCCCAGTGGCCACGACCTGCTGTTTATCCAGGGGCACTCAAGCCCCGGTATCTATGCGCGTGCCTTCCTGGAAGGGCGGCTGACGGAAGACCAGCTAAATAACTTTCGGCGCGAGGTGGGCGGAAAGGGTCTATCGAGCTATCCCCACCCGCAGCTCATGCCCGAGTTCTGGCAGTTTCCGACAGTCTCCATGGGCCTTGGCCCAATTATGGCGATCTATCAGGCGCGGTTCTTGAAGTATCTGCATGCACGGGGCCTTAGTGACACCGCAGAGCGCAAGGTCTGGGCCTTCTGTGGCGATGGGGAAATGGACGAGCCCGAGTCGATGGGCGCGATTGGTCTTGCGGCCCGCGAAAAGCTCGATAACCTAGTGCTTGTAGTGAACTGCAACCTGCAGCGGCTCGATGGCCCCGTGCGGGGCAATGGCAAGATTATTCAAGAGCTGGAAAGCGACTTCCGGGGTGCGGGCTGGAATGTCATCAAGGTGATCTGGGGTGGATATTGGGACGAGCTTCTGGCTAAGGACAAAGAAGGCGTCTTAAAGAAGATCATGATGGACACCGTTGATGGCGAGTACCAAAACTACAAGGCCAACGACGGGGCTTATGTCCGTAAGCATTTCTTCGGTAAGCATCCAAAGGCGCTGCAGATGGTCGCCAACATGTCAGACGACGATATCTGGCGCTTGAATCGCGGCGGGCATGACCCCCACAAGATCTACTCAGCCTTTTCTGCGGCTGTGCGCCATAAGGGCCAGCCCACGGTGCTTCTGGTGAAGACCATTAAGGGCTTTGGCATGGGCAAGGTGGCCGAGGGCCGCAATACTGCCCACCAGACCAAGAAGCTCGATGATCAGGTGATCAAAGAGTTCCGCGACCGGTTTGGAATCCCAGTCTCAGATGCGGAACTGCCGGAGGTGCCCTTTCTCAAGCCATCACCGGATGCACCGGAAATTAAGTACCTGCACGATCGACGCAAGGCGTTAGGCGGTTATCTTCCCGCCCGCCGTGTCAAGGCCGACGAGGTTCTGCCCGTACCAGCGCTCGATGTCTTTGCCCCGGTACTTGAGGCTACCGCTGAGGGCCGGGAGATCTCCACCACCCAGGCTTATGTGCGATGCCTTACCCAACTCTTGCGAGATAAAAATCTTGGCCCCCGGGTGGTACCTATTCTTGTGGATGAGGCCCGAACTTTTGGTATGGAAGGGCTCTTTCGGCAGATCGGTATCTATTCGGTGGAAGGCCAGAAGTACGAGCCTGTGGACCGCGATCAGGTGATGTACTACCGGGAGGACATCAAGGGCCAGATTCTGCAAGAGGGCATTAATGAAGCCGGTGGCATGAGCTCATGGATTGCTGCGGCAACTTCCTACTCCACCAACAATCGCATCATGATCCCGTTCTACATCTACTACTCGATGTTTGGGCTGCAGCGGGTCGGTGACCTTGCCTGGGCTGCGGGGGATATGCGGGCACGCGGCTTTCTGTTAGGAGGAACCGCCGGCCGCACGACGCTTAATGGTGAGGGGCTTCAGCACGAAGATGGCCACAGCCAGATCTTTGCCTCGGTGATACCCAACTGTGTCTCCTACGACCCCACTTTCGCCCATGAGGTGGCCGTGATTCTGCACAGCGGTCTGAAGCGCATGGTAGAGAAGCAGGAAGATGTGTTCTTTTATCTCACCCTCATGAATGAAAACTATGCCCATCCGGGCCTGCGCGCAGGCACTGAGGACCAGATTCTCAAGGGAATGTATCTGCTCGAGTCGCATGGCGAGAAGTCTGCAAAGTTACGCGTGCAGCTCTTGGGTAGTGGAACCATTTTGCGTGAGGTAATGGCGGCGGCCGAGTTGCTGGAGAAAGACTTCGGCATTGCGAGCGATGTCTGGAGCTGCCCGAGCTTTAATGAGCTGCGCCGCGAAGGCCTTGAATCAGAACGGCACAACCTTCTGAACCCCGGTTCAAAGCCACGCATCCCTTTTGTTACCAAGCAGCTGCAGCCGCATGCGGGCCCAATCGTGGCGGCCACCGACTACATGAAAACGTTTGCTGATCAGATACGCAACTTTATGCCTGAGGGCCGCCGCTACATTGTCTTGGGTACCGACGGATTTGGCAGGTCTGACACCCGCGCGCGGCTTCGTGAGTTTTTCGAGGTCGATCGCCGCTATGTGGCAACCAGTGCGCTCTATGGTCTGATGCAGGACGGACTAGTTACCGCCAAGCAAGTCACCGACGCGATTAAAAAGTACGGCATTGATCCCAAGCAGTCCGATGCATCCTTGCCCATGTAGCATTGAAGCGCATGGGCACCGTGGTTTGAACGAATTTGAAAAGGAAAACAGGGTATGGCACAGGTTGAGCTGAGGGTACCGGACATAGGGGATTTTAAGGAGGTAGAGGTAATAGAGGTATTGGTGAAGGCTGGAGATGAGGTTGGTGTGGAGCAGAGTCTTATTACGGTGGAGAGTGATAAGGCGTCGATGGAGATTCCGGCCTCGCATGCGGGAAGGTTATTGAGTCTGGCGGTGAAGGTTGGGGACAAGGTGAGCGAGGGCAGTCTGGTGGGGCTGGTGGAGTCTTCCTCAACGGTCTCGCCCGTGAGCCCAGCCGAGGGGGTTACGGGTTCGGCTGGCGAGAATGTTGCGAAGCCATTCGAGACAACGAAACCGTCTCCCGAGGCCCTAGGTGGCACATCGGCCCGGCCGGTCGATGCCCCATCATCTTCATCGAGCCCGTCTCCTTCTTCTCTCCCCCATGCATCTCCGTCCGTCCGTAAGTTCGCCCGCGAGCTCGGCGTAGACCTGACAAAGGTGCCGGGCTCAGGCCCCAAGGGACGTATTACTCAAGAAGATGTGCAAAAGTTTGTGAAGGGCATCATGTCTGGCGCGATCTCGAACGATGCCGCGCCTAAGGCCGCCGCTGGCGGTGGTGCAGGTCTTGATCTTCTGCCCTGGCCACAGGTCGACTTCGCCAAATTCGGCCCCGTCGAGGCTAAGCCCCTTTCGCGCATCAAGAAGATTTCTGGAGCAAACCTGCATCGCAACTGGGTGATGATCCCGCACGTGACCGGTAACGATGAGGCAGACATTACTGAGCTCGAGGCACTTCGGGTTCAGCTTAATAAAGAGAATGAAAAGGCGGGCATCAAGGTGACCATGCTTGCCTTTCTCATGAAAGCGGCAGTCGCAGCCCTGAAGAAATTCCCTGAGTTCAATGCCTCGCTAGATGGCGACACCCTGGTGCTAAAGCAGTACTTCCACATTGGCTTTGCAGCCGATACGCCTAATGGACTCGTGGTGCCCGTGATTCGCGATGTCGATAAGAAGGGCGTCCTTGATCTTGCCGTAGAGACCTCTGCCATGGCTAAGAAAGCCCGTGACGGAAAGCTCTCCCCCTCCGAGATGCAGGGGGGGTGTTTCTCGATTTCTTCTTTAGGGGGGATTGGGGGTACGCATTTCACGCCGATTATTAACGCACCCGAGGTGGCGATCTTGGGCGTCTCGAAGTCTTCGACTAAGCCCGTCTGGGATGGCAAGGCCTTTGTACCGCGCATGGTTCTGCCGCTGTCCTTGTCCTACGACCATCGTGTCATCGACGGGGCTTCAGGCGCGCGGTTTAACGCCTATCTGGTTCAGCTTCTTGGCGACTTCCGTCGAATTGCGCTCTAGCTGGCGTGGCAGCGACGCACTACTTTTTGAACGATTAAAGGATGCGGGTAGTTTCCCGCTCACGTAAAAGGAAAACAGGGTATGGCACAGGTTGAGCTGAGGGTACCGGACATAGGGGATTTTAAGGAGGTAGAGGTAATAGAGGTATTGGTGAAGGCTGGAGATGAGGTTGGTGTGGAGCAGAGTCTTATTACGGTGGAGAGTGATAAGGCGTCGATGGAGATTCCGGCCTCGCATGCGGGAAGGTTATTGAGTCTGGCGGTGAAGGTTGGGGACAAGGTGAGCGAGGGCAGTCTGGTGGGGCTGGTGGAGTCTTCCTCTGGGGCTGCGACCGGCGGGTCTAGTGCTTCTCAGCAGGCCTCGGGAGACGGATCCGGTGGCTCGAATGGCTCTGCAACATTCTCGCCATCCGGATCCGTAACCCCCTCGTCCTCCTCTGGGGGCAAGACCGTTGCCGGGACAGGCGACGAGAATGTTGCGAAGCCATTCGAGGCGCTGGCCCGGCCGGTCGATGCCCCATCATCTTCATCGAGCCCGTCTCCCGAGGCCTCA